>JAZRYT010000044.1:0-25424 GCA_045600905.1 Bacteroidales bacterium | reverse complement strand
ATTGTCCATCAACTCAACTTTGTGCAAATCCAGCCATTCATACACCAATTTCAAGGCTCTTCGAGGAAGACTTCCTGTAACGACTCCGTCTTCAATGGTAATTATTGCTTTGTAATCGTTGTACCATACATGAAAATGCGGAGGCTGATGCTCATTCATATACATATAAATGATTATTCCATAAAAACGACTTATTTCCGGCATATTTTTTATTTTGAACGTGAAATATTTGCTAATGTGTTATTTTAAAATTTCTTTTTCTTTTTTTCTTGTTTGTATTATAAGTTATTTAATGTTAAAATTCTAACTGTTTATTTTGTGAATGTTTTTCTAAAGTCAGCAGTTGTTCTATAGCCATCTTGTTTAATCGAACGGCGCGGTCGGCTTGTGTCAGTCCGAGTTTTATAAGTTCGGCATTCATACTTTCATGATTTACCAAGACTATGAGCTGTTGTAACGTTGCGTAATCTCGAATATTGCCTGATAAATTCGGATTGTTGTATGGATTCAATCCATCTTTTGGGTGTCAGGACAAAACTGTTTAAACCAGCCTCTTGTTCAATTGCCTCAAATTCGAGGCAATTGAAGTCGGGGTTGTGAAATTTCTCCCATAGCCCCAGAAAACGCACAGTACTACGAGTACGCATCCAGTTTTGAATTACGTATCCCGGATTTTCCGAAGTCTTGTATTTGGCAATATCCGTCAAGGATATGTAGTCTCCTTGAAGCCCGTTATACTTGACTTCAATCAATAGTCCGTCAGCACTGATTGTTGTTTTGCTCATTGATAATTGATAATAGCTAATGCGTTAATTTATAATATGTTATTTCAAATTTCTTTTGCTATTTCTGTTTGTTTATTAAATTTAAATTCTACTGATAATTTCTTCGGCATTTATATTCATTTTGCAGAAGGCAAACCATTTCTTACCTAAATCCTTGATTGATGCGCCGATGTGGTAAACCGTGTCATCAATGATCAGGAAGCGGTCGTGTGATTTGTCAAACTGCTTCACTTCAATTTTTTCGTGTTGTTGGTTGTGCTGTTTTAGAGCTATATTAAAAGATGGTGACAATTGTCTTGAATATATGATTGCATCAATGCCTTTTTCACGTTCCGCAAGCCTTAGCAAAACCGTTTCGTCAACATAGTTGTCAATCAAGACAATGCGTTTTTTGGCAGAACGGATAAGGCTGTTCACAAAACCGAAAGGCTCAAGTACATTCCCGTCATAGAAAATTCCTTCAACAGGTGGCAGTGCTGTCTTCACAAAAAAATCAATTTTGTTTTCCGTTACAGAAACGCGCTGTCCCAACCTCTCAATGCGTTGGTTAAACGAATAGCCTTTAAGCAAATGGTCTTTCAAGACTTTGTTTGCCCACTGGCGGAATTTAGTCGCATTTAGGGAGCTTACTCTATATCCGACTGATAAAATCGCATCTAAGTTGTAGTGAAGTATGTTCCTACGGACATTTCTGTTGCCTTCTTTTTGAACTACCGAGAAAAACTCGGTAGTTGCATTTTTATCTAATTCGTTTTCTGAAAAAATATTCTTCAAATGCAAACCGACATTATCACTGGAACAACCAAACAAATTGGCTATCTGCGATTGTGTAAGCCATACGGTTTCTTCATCCATCCTCACTTCGAGTTTGATTTCCTCGTCAGGCTGGTAAAGCACTATCTCATTATGTCTATTGGCGAAACCGTCTTTCATTTTGTGTTTTTCTTTGAATGTGAATAATAGCTAATTTGTTGTTTTACAATATGTTAATTTACTATTCCTTTTCTCTGTTTCTTACAATATCTTTACGTGAGAACTTTCGGCAATTCGCAGAAGAATTTTCACGGCGCAAAAGTACAACAAAAAAGAACATCACACTTCGTGTTTTGCCGCCGAAAAGAGAAGCTTAAATGATATTCATATTCCGATAGCTGGGTGTCTCTCTTATAGCTTGTTGAGAAAATCCACAATGTGCTGGATGACCTCTCTCTGTTTGTTGAGTCGCATAGAACTGGGGCTTTAGTTGTTTCGGCGGATGACCGTCTTCACGTTGGAGTCGAACGCGGCGCGTTGCGCTTCCGTCATAAATTCGCGGGTGACCATACGGTCGGCGACGAATTCCAACTCGGAGCGCTTGACGTCGGTCACGGTGCCGTCATCGTTCAGCGTGGAGGCGTAGTGTTTGGGCGCGCGAATAAGGGTCGCCAAATAAAGACTTTCTGGCATTGTCAGCTCGTAGGGACGTTTGTGGAAATAAAACTCGGAGGCCTCGCCAATACCAATGACGCCGGGTGCCCACTCCACAATGTTGACGTATATCTCAAACATCCGTTCCTTGCTGATAAGATGCTGGTCTTCAATCATCCACACTAATAGTATCTCTTCGAATTTGCGGGTCAGCACTTTCTTGCGGTTCAAAAACAGATTCTTGACCAGCTGCATCGTGATAGTGCTGCCGCCACGGCGCATCTTTCCGGCTTTGAGGTCATCGACCAGTGCCTGCCGCATCGATGATTTGCTAAATCCGTTGTGTACGAAAAAGGCTCCGTCCTCCGAAGCGAGGATGGATTGCTTCAGCAGCTCGGGAATTTCGTAGGAAGGGCAGAAATAAGGATTGTTGGGGCCAATCCATAACGAACGAACAGGCTCGCCGTGGTCGTAAAACGTGTATTCGAATTGGTCGTTGAACCGCGTGATTTCGCCCAAACCTTCACTAATGTGCAGCGAACGGCCCTTGTTGACGAAATTGAAGTCGAATTTCAAACTGTCCAAATTCCCGAAGTCGCAATCGAGTAGGCAGTTGAAGTCCATTTTGCCGGTAAAGGACATATTGGGGAGAATTTGGAACAAATCGGATGGCAAAGACGCAAACAGAGGCTCTGCCTCGCGGTCGCGCTCGTTGATTTTGAAGAGGATGTGCTTGCTCGTGTCGTTCGTAAATCGGATGTATGGATGCAGCGCGGCACGGTTGAGCTTTACAATAGACGAGGAATCCACCTCGATAGTCTGGGGATATACAGATAATTTCAGGCTCGCACCAACAGAATCGATTTGCACCGGAACGTCAGCAATATAGTGATGCTGGCATTGAAGACGGTGGATAGTGCCAGACAACTGGCATTCAGTGCGCTTTTTGTTAGATTTCAACAGGGTGAAACAGCCCCGAGCTTCATGCATTTGAACATCCAGCTTTTCGAAAACTTGTAGAAATGGTAAGGAACCTACAGCCGTGTCGGAACCTGCCCGAACCATTGAACCTTCGTACTGCTGCTTTTTCTTGTCAAAGGCGCAGGTCAGCTTCCATTGCTCGGGATTTTCTCCTGCTTGCTGGATGTTGGCTTTTCCGCCACCTTTGCCGTTGTGGATGTTGAAATCTGTGAGTGTGTATCGAACGCTCAGAGAATCAATGTTCGTGCTTGCTGTCAAACGGTTGATTTCTAGATTGTTCGGACTGTAGTTTCCGATTTTTCCGAAAAGTCTTGTTGCCAATTCCTGATAGTTGCGTCCGCTTTTGGTGGGCGTGCTTTTCCTGCCTTTAAGGAAATTGTAGTTGCAATAATTTTTGTCCTTTACAACGGCTATTTTTAAGTCGTTGGCTTTTAGGTCTTTGAGTATGATTGTCCGATGAAAACCTTTCCAAACCTGTACCTTGATGCGTAGCTCGTCAATGGCCATGAATTGTTCTTTGGCCTGGTTGTCCTTTACGGAAAGCTGGCGTATGCGGATGTCGAAATTCCCAAAAAAGGAAAAGTGAAGGATTTTCAATTGGTCGATGGAAATCGTCATGTTCCGTTCCTGCTCCGTTTGGACGATTTTTTTCTGAATGGCCTGTTTGGCAAAAACAGTAATAAGTAGCGCTATAACAATAAGAAAAGCTACCAATAAACTACAGCAGACGATAAGCGTTCTCCGCTGTTTTAGGGATAATTTCTGTAAAAATTTCGGTTTCATCAAACACCTTTTTAAAGGGGCGCAAACATACTAAATATTTGATGGGTTGGTGCCATTAATTTTACGAGAGAATGTGGCTAAAAATTAAGGAACTAAGAAGTTAAGAAATTAAGAAGTGTGCCTTGCGATTTTTTCCGTGATTGCCATCGCATTTTTATACAATATAATTATGGCTTTGACGTTACTCCGACTTTTCAACATCTATTTTTCCGCCTATGAAATCCTCAACCGCTTACACGTTGTTATCTTTATTGTTGCTTTCCGTCATTATTTGCAGTTGCCAGGCTAAGACTGCTGTTCCGAATGATTCCCTACCGTCCCCGATGAACGCGATATTGGATTCTACAAAACATCTATATTTCTACAAACCAGATAATTATAATATTGATTTGGTAAGTGGAGAACGACCTGATACATTGGATATAAATATACTGTTTTGCGCTGAAGCCGCCTTTACAGGTAAAATTGTGGATTCATTTTACTATAAGAATGTTGCCGGCGATTTCGTCTGTGATGGCGAATGCCACTGTGGCTATGAATGTGGAGCCAACTCCGGCGGCTTTATCTTTTATAATGATGGACATTGGGCTTTCTTCCCTAAAGATGAGTATCAGAAGAATTTAAAAGATACGACAGTGCGTTGCGCTTACGAGCAGGCGCTGCTTATTCTCGATGGAACGATACATCGGCCGTATTTGATGAAGCCCGAACGCCAGGAGGTGTATCGCGCACTGTGTGAGAATGATAAGGGAGAATTGATGGTGGTGACGGCTAAGTCAGATATCCCATACGCGCAGTTTGTGCAAACATTGAAAGATGAATTGCAGGCTGTGAATGCCCTTTATATGGATATGGGCACGGGATGGAATTATTCGTGGTATCGTAATGAGGATTCGACGTTCACAGAATGGTTCCCGATGGCAAAGTGGACGCAGTATCAAACAAACTGGTTGATATTTAAAAAGTAGCCTGCCTATTGTTTGACGGAAGCCTTACTTACGGCAAACGTAAAATAGGTGTCCGAGAATGGCTCGTTTGCCAATGTGAAATGCCACCACTCGTCAACAAATGGTGTAAAACCGTGACGAGTCATCACGTCTTGCAATATCATACGGTTGTTGTGTTGAGTTGCTGAGATTCCTTCATAGTCTGAGTGCGAGCTTTGCCCGAAATAGTCGAAGACACCGCCCATATCAACCTCTTTCCCGGTTTTGGCATCTACCAAAGTGAGGTCAACGGTGGAACCGCGCGTGTGGCTGGACTTGGTGGCCACAAATCCGCGGTCGAAAATCTGTTTTTTCGTAAGACCCGGGTAGAAACTGGACTTGGTAATCGTGTCGTTGAGGTCTTTTGCCCAACGCATAAAGTGATCCACGGCACACTGTGGACGATATGCATCGTATATTTTCAGTCGGTATCCCTTGGCCTTCAACTCGTTGCTGACTTTGTGCAGTGCGGAAGCGGCCTTTTTTGTGATTAGGGCAACCGGTTCCCGATAGCCATCTACGCGTTTGCCGACAAAATTGTAGGTGCTGAAATATCGAATCTCCAAAATCACGTCCGGAATGGAATCTGTTAGAAGACAGAATTCCGAAGCGTCTTCCTCGGGTGTTGAAGGCTTCTGCGTGGAGCTTTGTTGAATTTCCGAAATAGGAATTGTACAGGCGTTTTTCTTTTTGCAGGAAGTGGTTGAAAAAACGAGACATACAATGATTATAAAGAGTAGATTTTTTCTCATAGGTGATGGTTTGGAAAAGCGCGCAAAAGTACAACTTTTGTGTTTCGTTTGTCTTAATTAGAGTGATTTGTGGATTTCGCACCGCAGACACTCCGAAAACTTCCAAAATCGCCCCTGCCGTACGGCCGCTGCTTTTCGTGCAAAAAGTGCATTTTGCCAGAAATTCATACAAATCTGTCAGAAATATTTCCTTTTTTGCATATTTTATCATTTTGACATTCAATAATTTACATCTTGACTTTCCTTTTCCTTCGATGTATCTTTGCCGGACTTTTTACTAACTAAAATCAGTCTTACTATGAAAAAGAAAAAACAAAGCAATCACGAAGAGGGGAATTCCCCAAAGTATCTCAACCTGCTCACCGACTTCGGCTTCAAGAAAATGTTCGGTGAGGAGAACAAGAAGTTCCTCATCGCCTTCCTCAATTCAATCCTGGCGGACAGTGTCGGTACTATCGAGGACCTCACCTACCTGAACACCGAGCAGTTGGGCGAGAACCCCAAGGAGAAGAAGATGGTCTATGACATCTACTGCCAGACCTCCGACAAGGAGCATATCATCGTGGAGCTTCAGATCGGTGGGCAGGCCTATTACGACGAAAGGGCCTTCACCTACGTCAGCCGCCTCGTCAGCAGAGAGGCCAAGCGGGGCGAAAGGAAATACCGCATACCGCCCATCTACTCCATCAACATTCTGGATTTCAGGATGACGGTCTTCCACGACCGCAGCAACTACTTTTGGGAAATCCAGCTGAAGGACCAGAAGAACAGAATTTTTTTGCCGCAAATCAAGTTCTTTTTTATAGAATTGTGTACTTTTGCGCGCCTGTTCAAAAAGTCGGAATACAAGGAATCGCTCCACCGCTGGCTGTACATCATCAAGAACATGGGCGAGGAGAGCACGCAGGAATGTCCCTTTGACGAACCGATATTCCAGGACTTCTTCGAGCAGGGCAAAATAGACAAACTCACGACTATGGAAAAAGAAGATTACGTCAAAAGCATTTTGGAATATCAGGAAGTCAAGGACACCATTGAGTACGAGCGCGAGTACGCCCGCGCCGAAGGACTTGCGGAAGGCGAAGCCAAAGGTCTTGCGGAAGGCGAAGCCAAAGCCAAACTTACGATGTCGAAAAGTATGTTGGAAAAGGGAATCGATATTGAGACGATAATCTCCATTACCGGCCTGACGGCGGAAGAAATTATGTCGAATTGAGAATTGATAATTGGGGCTTCGTGCGGTTTCGTGCGAAGCCCCTTTTCAATTTACAATGAATAATATCCGCTGCTTTTCGTGCAAAAAAATTAATTGTAAATTGTGTACTTTTGCGCCCTTTTGAAATTTTCAGCTATGAAGAATGTTGCGATTTTAATGGCGGCGGGCAAAGGCTCCCGTATGGGCAGCGAAGTCCCCAAACAGTTTGTCGAAATCAATGGCAGAATGCTGATGGAGTATTCCCTGCAGACATTCCAAGACCACCCGCGTATTGATGAGATTGTAGTTGTTTTGCCTCCCGATTATATAGAAATTGAAGGCGTTTTAAGCTATTTGTTCCAATATTATCCGAAAGTGGTTCAAGTGGTGGCCGGCGGATCGGAACGATTCCAATCATCGTGGGCCGCCATCCAGTGGTTCGTTGAGCGCCGCGAGGACAATCTCCTGCTGCACGATGCGGCACGCCCCGGGGTTACCAATAAGATTATTGACGACATCCTGAACACTCTCGAACACGAGCAGGCTGCCGTGACCGCCCTGCCAGCCACGGATACCATCCTCCGTGCCACCGATGGCCGGTTGACAGAGACATTGAACCGCAGCGAACTCTTCTATGCCCAAACCCCGCAGGCCTTCCGCGCCGGACTCCTGTATGACTGTTTCCTCGAACTTTTCGAGCAAGAGGATTTCGTGCCCACCGACGAGAGTGGGGTGGTGGCACATTTCCGCCCGGATATCCCCATCAAAATCGTGCCCGGCGATGCTGGCAATTTCAAAATCACGTATGCCGAGGATTTGAATCACCTACATTAATAATTAAAAAACAACGTAGAATTTGATTTTTTTATATCAGCCAAAAAGCATTTTTTTGTATTTTCGCGCCTTAAAAATTCCAAACAGAAAATATTTTTATTATTAATTTAACTTTTTGAATATGAGTAACATAAAGTATGTTTACACCTTTGGAGGTAAGACTGCCGAAGGTAAAGCCGACATGAAAAACCTGGTGGGGGGTAAAGGTGCCAACCTCGCTGAAATGTGTCTGCTCGGGCTTCCTGTTCCCGCTGGTTTGACAATCACAACAGAATGTTGTACTGCATATTATGGCAATAACTGCGAACTTCCAGCAGGCCTTATGGCTGACGTCTGGGAAGGCATGAAGAATGTTGAAAACATTATGGGGCTCAAATATGATGACCCTGAGAATCCTCTCCTCGTTTCCTGTCGTTCCGGTGCCCGCAGCTCTATGCCCGGTATGATGGACACCGTTTTGAATATCGGCCTCAGTTCAAAAACCATCCCCGGCCTCATCAAGAAAACAAACAATCCTCGTTTCGTCTATGACTCTTATCGTCGTCTCATTATGATGTACGCCGATGTCGTTATGGAAAAAGCTGAAGGAATCGAACCCGCTGAAGGCAAAGGCATCCGCAAAATCTTAGACGATATGTTGGATGAATTCAAAGCCAACAAGGGTTATAAGAGCGATACTGAAATCACTGCTGAAGAATTGCTCAAATTGGCTGATGCTTTCAAGGCAAAAATCAGAGAAGTCCTCGGTACGGAATTCCCAGATGACGCTAAGGCTCAACTCGAAGGCGGTATCAAGGCCGTGTTCAAGAGCTGGAACGGTAAAAAGGCTATTTCCTACCGTCGTATCGAAGGTATTCCTGATGATTGGGGTACTGCTGTGAACGTTCAAGCTATGGTCTTCGGTAATATGGGTGACAACTCCGCTACTGGTGTTGCTTTCACACGTAACCCGGCTACTGGCGACAACCAGTTCTATGGCGAATGGCTCATCAATGCTCAAGGCGAAGACGTGGTCGCCGGTATCCGTACCCCGAACCCGCTGAACGATGACACCAAGAACGAGCAGAACAAGATGATGCATTCTATGCAGGAATTGATGCCCGACACCTACAAGGAACTTTGCGAAATCCGCGATATCCTTGAAAAGAACTATCACGATATGCTCGATATCGAGTTCACCATCCAAGAAGGCAAACTTTATATGCTCCAATGCCGTGTCGGCAAACGTACCGGTATCGCTGCTTTGAATATGGCTCTCGATATGCTGCACGAAGGTCTCATTGACGACAAGGAAGTCGTGATGCGCCTCCTTCCTGCTCAAATGGATGAACTCCTTCACCCGATTTTGGAAGCTGCTGATGAAAAGAACCACGCTGTTATCGCTAAGGGTCTGCCTGCAGGTCCTGGCGGTGCCGTCGGCGTAATCGCTCTCGACAGCGAAACTTCCAAAGAATATACTGCAAAGAAAATCAAAAACATCCTCGTTCGTGAAGAAACCAACCCTGAAGACGTTGAAGGTATGCGTTCTGCAGACGGTATCCTCACCGCACGTGGCGGTATGACCTCTCACGCCGCCCTCGTGGCTCGTGGCTGGGGCAAATGCTGTATCGTGGGCTGCGATGCCGTTAAGATCGATATGGATGCTCGTACCGTGACAATCGCCGGTAAGACTTTCAAAGAAGGCGACACCCTCGCATTGAACGGCGCTAAGGGTTATGTCTATGGCGAAGCTGTTAAGATGATTGACTCTTCTGAAAATCCTCGCTTCCAAGAATTTATGTCCATCGTGGCTAAATATCAGGGAATGGGCGTTCGTACCAACGCTGATACTCCGGAAGACGCACAAAACGCTGTCAACTTCGGCGCTGAAGGTATCGGCTTGTTCCGTATCGAACACATGTTCTACGGCAAGAACGGTGCTAAACCGCTCGAAAAACTCCGTAATATGATTCTCTGCAGCACCAAGGAAGATCGCGTCGCTTGTCTGAACGACCTCGAAGCCGACATCCGCGAAGCTGCTAAGGGAACCTTGAAGGTTTTGGACGGCAAACCGCTGACATTCCGTTTGATGGATCCTCCATTGCACGAATTTGTTCCTCAAACTGAAGAAAAACAACGCGAAAAGGCTGCCGAAAGAGGCATGACCTACGAAGAAATCAAGAAGAAAATCGACGCATTGCACGAAGTTAACCCGATGATGGGTCTCCGTGGCGCTCGTCTGGGTATCGTTTATCCGGAAATCTCCGAAACCCAATTCCGCGCTTTGTTCCAAGCAACCGCTGAGTTGATGAACGAAGGTTTCGATCCGCATTTGGAAATCATGGTTCCGCTGACCATCGACGTTAAGGAATTGAAACATCAGAAAGCTATCGCTGACCGCGTACAGGCTGAAATCGAAGCTAAGTTCGGTGTTAAGATCAGCTACCTCTATGGTACGATGATTGAAATCCCGCGCGCTACTTTGATGGCTGCTGAAATCGCTGAAGTGGCTCAATTCTTCTCCTTCGGTACCAACGACTTGACCCAGATGACCCTCGGCTTCTCCCGTGACGATGTGAACGAAATCATCCACACCTACATCGATCAAAAGATTATCGCTGCCGATCCGTTCAAGACTCTGGATCAAGCTGGTGTTGGCCAATTGGTTCGCAGAGGTGTTGAAGGCGGTCGCTCCGTCAACGCCAAGTTGAAAGTCGGTGTTTGCGGCGAACACGGTGGTGATCCTGCATCTGTAGAATTCTTCTACAAGACAGGTATGACCTACGTATCCTGCTCACCGTTCCGCGTTCCTGTTGCTCGCCTCGCTGCAGCTCAGGCCGCTATCAAAAACGCATAATCTATTATACTTTATAAAATAATAGTCAAACAGCCCGTCCGTGAGGATGGGCTGTTTTTTTGTGTAGAGACGGTGCAGTGCCGGAAGGCTTGGGAGAAGTCAGCCGATATGTTTCCAAAGAGCAAAATCAGTTGCCAGATCAACAGGTTCTGTGTTGATTTTAGGAGTTAATTTTTGAAAAAAATTCAAGTTGTTTGTTATCAGTAAATTATTGATGTATTTTCTTGTCGGGAACACGAAAATATTTTTATTATTTTTGTACCCAAAATAAAACAAAAATACTAACCATATAAAATTTCTCATATGAAAAAGATTCTACTATTCAGTTGCTTGTTGACGATAGGACTTCTCAGCACAGCACAAAACGTATTCATCACACCCAAAGTGACGCAAACTGAAGGTCAAGGCAACGGAGGGCGGTTCCTTTACTTGTCAGATGAAACCAGAAACGACATTATGGCTGGTGCTCCCTGGAAAGTACAGGATGTCACCTATCACTATGGAGGCGGTCCCATTTTGGTCAAAGTCGTTGACCCCCAGCAAATCCATACGGAATACGATTATCGTTTGAAGATCCTTCCTGTAACGGATGCTTACGACAATTCCTTAATCAGCAATGACGCGCATTGGAAATTGGAAGTGCTGAATTCTAATGGAGATGTTGTGGAAGCCATTCAATCTCAGCACACCATAGGCGAAGGCATTGAAGAGGAAATTCAGGGACACGGCATTTCCATCCAAGTGAAGAACCGTCCGTTTTCCATCTATCGTGAGAATTCGAGGATAGCAGCCGCATATCCCAATGTCACCTATTCAAATAACGTGCAATTCGCCCAGTCAGACTTGATAGGCTCCTACATTGCCTATGGGGGGGGGCATTATTGGCTGTCTGGTATTAAAGATGAAGAAATCAACACGAAAAACAATTGGATTAGAGCAGGACACCACGAATTAGGTTATTGGTATGACTGGGGTGGAGGCGACGGTCAAGATGGTGTAGAAGACGAGTATTGGAAATGGCGCCAGGAAGACTATTTCTATTTAATGAATTTCGGATTTGTCAATTCATACGAACCGATTCGTTTGTTCAATGACTATTACGGTCAATACGAAGATGTCATAGATGGTACCTGGGCCCCATATCCTTTGGCTTCCGCTTACGACAACGGACCTCAGGCAAAATACATCTCTCCAGACCTCGACATCACTTCTGAAAGGGAGCCCTCCCCTTATTATTATGATTTCACAGCGCTTCGAAGCGTACCTATGAACCCCGGCTATAATCCGACACTGACAAATCTATACTCAGTAGATATCGTGTTCACTCCCGATACAAGTATGTGGACGCGTGCCGTTGTTTTGGAGGCAGGAGCGGCAAGTGCGGAGGACAACTTCCAAGTCGAACAACATTTCAATGGGCAGACATACCACAATATCCGACACGAGCCGAAAACTTGCCCATCCGTTGACAAGAACGGCAACCCCGACAATTCGGGCACTACTGGAATGGGCTGGTTTCCAGGTTATGCCATCAATGTGGAGACGGGAGAGCGTTTGAACATTATGTTTGCCGAGAACTCGGCAGACGAGGCCAACCACGGAGCGGATATGATTTTCAATCCCACAACTGACGCAGAGCATTGGGGCGGATGCCACTTCGTCTATGTCTGCGGCAGCTCCGGCAGCACGTGCAGTATGCCCTATAGAAATTCATTGAGAGCACGTAACTTCAACGACAACGGACAAGTCACGATGGGGCATGGAGGGACATTCACCGGTGAGGACGGATTGCAATATGCCTATTTCGATTGTGGCATATATGACGAAGGCAAGTGGCTGAAAGAGAAATTCGCCACATTCACCAGCAACACGAATTTTGACAACCAAGATCGTAAAAAACGCAAAATGCAGCTGTTCAACAATGTGATGTGGACCAGCATACCTATGCCTGCTATCGGTGAAGAGGCCTACTGGCTCTCAGACGAAGCAACAGTCCACATTCGCGTCACTCGTCCCTTTATGTACTACTCTTCTGCTGTTGGCTCCGGTCCTGAAAGTCCACTAAACAACAATGCTCCAGCCTATAGCTTCAATTTGAGAGATTTGGAACCTATCGCCCAAAGCGTTCTTTCTCAAGTTGACTTGGATGAGACGAATATTATTGATATCAACAACATTGAGGCTTTAATCTCCCCTATAGGTATGCATTTCTGGGACTATGAATATAATTATGGTTCCTCAAACCTCTATAGAGTTCCCAAGAATGGTACAACTTCTTCATACTTCAGCCAGGCTTTATGGTTTGGAGGCTTGGATGAATCCGACCAACTTCACCTGGCCGCAATGCGATTCGGTCAAAAAGGCAAGGATTTCTGGCCCGGTCCTTTATCCACGGTAGATGCTTCTACGGACGAATCCACAACCTCACAGTGGGATAGATGCTTTAAAATCACACGCGATGAAGTTGTTGAATTCATCGCCAATTATGACACACCGGGATATACTATTCCCAAGCACATTTTAGAATGGCCCGCCCACGGTGACACAACCAAAGGCCAAGCTTACAACCTTGCGCCTTACGTTGATGTAGATAATGACAATCATTATGATCCCACACATGGTGATTATCCCACATTCTTAGGTGATATGGCTTTGTTCTTCATTTTCAACGACAATTACGCTGCCCACAGAGAAACGGGTGGCACGCCCATCGGTATGGAAGTTCACGGTATGGCGTATGCCTTTGACGCACCCAACGATTCTTTGCTGAACAACACACTTTTCTTTAATTATAAAATGTATAACCGCTCACAAAATTCGCTTCACAATACTTATCTTGGACTTTGGAGTGATTGGGATTTGGGGTATGCCAATGATGATTATGTGGCCTGCGACGTGCAACGCAGCACGGTATATTGTTACAACGGACGAGACATTGACAACGGGTATTGGAACTACACCGCAGATGAGTATGGTAATATTATTGATTCTTCCTTTTATATTGGAGATTACGGTTATGGGGCCAATCCGCCCATCCAGACGTTGACCGTTTTGGCAGGCCCTACGATGCCTACCGACAGCATTGACAATCCGGCATATTCCGACACCTCCGATTGTAACCTTTTTGTAAACAATGGATTGAGCCAATATGCCATCACCGGTGCCAATTTCGGAAACGGAATCACAGATGATGAACGATTGGGCCTGACGGGATTTTTGTATCATACGAATGACGGCTGGGGCGATCCTTCTATGGCTGAAGATTACTATCATTATTTGTGCGGCGAGTGGAAAGATGGTACCCATCTGAAATATGGAGGCAATGCCCATTATAGTAATGGCGGATCTTCCATTGATTGTAATTTCATGTTCCCTGGCAATAGCGATCCCTGCCTTTGGAACACCAATGGCCTAGAACCTGATTCCGCATATCAATATGGACCGGAAGGCTGGACGGAAAAAGCCGTAGGCAACGCGCCGTACGACCGCCGTGGCCTGGCTATGGTAGGTCCGTTTGACTTTGCGGCTGGCAGTATGCAGGAAATCGATTTCTGTCTCTCCACTATTTTCCCGTCCTTTATCGACAGCAGTAGCAAAGTTGACCTCTCGTTGCTCAGCTTTGTTGACTTGTTGAGAGACAACTACGAAGAAGGCGCTTATTCGGAAAATTTCACAGAACCTGTGATTATCACTTCCGATGAATCCATCTGCGAAGGTGGCAGTTTTGATTTTTACGGACGAACCATCACGGAAGCAGGCTCCTACACGCACAACGTTCGCAATGCCCTTGGAACATCCATTGACACCTCGTATGTCCTGAATCTATCCTTCGTCCCGTCTTATCAATTGATATACGCCGCGGTTTTGCCCAATCATTCGTATAACGATGCCTATTTCTCCATTCCAGCTTCCAGCACAACCACCTCCGGCGTGCAAATTCATCAAACCGATGTCACCTCCGAAAACGGCTGCGTGACCACGATGATTCTTTATCTTGATGTGCGAACGGATGTCGGCATTGACGAACACCTGAAAGTCGAGGACCTTACGATGTATCCCAACCCGACCACAGGACTTGTCAGCTTTAGAATTGAGGATGAAGAACTGCTGAACAGCAATGAGACCGTCAGGGTTTATGATCTCTCCGGCCGCTTGTTGCAAAGTTGCCATTTGACTAGTGAAACAATGACTGTTAATCTCTCTGATTATTCAAGCGGTTTGTACCTCATAAAGGTAGGACAATATTTGGGCAAGATCATTAAGAAATAGTTTTCAAGGCCACATTATTATATCTTATTATATAATTGCCAAACAGCCCGTCCGCAAGGATGGGCTGTTTTTGTGTGTAGAGACGGTGCAGTGCACCGTCTCTACAATGATAAATGATACCGTTCATTAGGATAATTTGAATAGCAAGTATAATGAAATAATCTTATTTGAAATAATTCTATTTGAAATAATTTTATTACATTTGCGTCCGAAAAAACAATGGATATGGAATTACCTTTTATTTATGGAAAAATAGCTGAAAATGAAAGTTTTACTAATCGAATTGCCGAGTCTGTGAAGTTGCAGCAGAACTTTCAGAATATAATCAACACAATAATTATCTCGCCACGAAGATGGGGGAAAACCTCCTTGGTGAACAAAGTCTTAAAGCATTTTTCTGATAATGAGGACTTCTTCGTTGTCCATATTGACCTGTTTGATTGTAGAAACGAAGGACAATTCTACACTACGTTTTCCAAGGCCGTTATTAAGGCGTCAAATACACGTTTTGATGATTTTGCTGCTTCTGTAAAGAAATATTTAGGATCATTTGCTCCCAAAATTTCCTTGTCAGATAGCATACAGCCGTACGATATTTCTTTTTCTGTGGATTTCAACAATCCGGATTTGTCGGTGGATGACATTTTGGATCTGCCGCAGACGATAGCCACGGAGCGGAAACGTAAGTTCGTAGTCTGCATTGATGAATTTCAGAACATTTCCAATTTCAATGAATCCATTGAATTCCAGCGGAAATTAAGGGCACATTGGCAACGCCATTCCGCAGTCTGCTATTGCCTTTACGGCAGCAAACGGCATATGTTGATGAATATTTTCGGCAATGCGGAAATGCCGTTTTTCAAGTTCGGTGACATTATGTTTTTAGAGAAGATTTCCAAAGTTGATTGGATAACTTTTATTACAGAAACATTTCAACGTACAGGGAAACAGATAAATGAAGATTTGGCTGGCAATTTGGTTGATTTGGCAGACGCGCACCCTTACTATGTGCAGCAATTGTCACAACAGGTTTGGTTAAGGACCAGCAACGTTTGTACCCAGGAAATCCTAATGGATGCATTTGAAAGTCTGATATGCCAATTAACCCTCTTGTTCAGCAATATTTATGACAATTTGACTACAAAGCAGATACATTTCCTATATGCTGTCGTGGATGGCGTTGAAAATTTCTCATCCAAAGAGGTTTTGAAAAAGTACGATTTCGGAACATCCGCTAATATCAAGAACTTGCGAAATGCCACGTTGGAAAAGGACCTGATAGACATTCGTCCCGGCGGGCGTGTCGTGATGCAGGATCCGATGTTTGTCCACTGGCTGGCAACGCTGAGACGGTAAATGTACGTAGAGACGGTGCATTGCACCGTCTCTACAATGGTAAAATGATACCGCGCCGCGTCTCTACAACGCGTCTTACCACGCGAAATAATTCCGAAAAAAATAATTTGGCTTTCGAAATATTAACTTTTATGTTTATTTTTGCCGCCGAAAATTTGAAATTATGAAAACCAATTTATTTATTGAATTACTGGAGGATGGAAATAAAGTCAGTCTTTATTCTCCAAAGTTTGAAGGAGAGGAATATACAGAGTTCGAAAAATTTCTGCTCCAATATAAGGATTCTCACCTAGAAGACGTGGCGCAATTAGTTTATCGATTGGACATCATAAAGCGTGATGGGGCAGCAGACCGACATTTTCGCTATGAAGGGACAAAGCGGGACAGAATTATGGCATTGCCATCACATTTGGAAACAACATCTTTAAGATTATATTTGATTAATATTCAATCTAAAGTGCTAATATTAGGGAATGGTGGATTAAAAAGTTCGGCGACTTATCAAGAGAATGAACATTTGAACAGATGTGTTCAAACGCTGCAGAAAATTGATATTGAAATCAAGCAGTTGGAAAAACAGAAAATCATCACTATTTCAGGCACGCAATTGCTTGGCAAGTTATCATTTGTTATTGACGAATAAATATTCCACAATGAAAACCAACGAATTAATGAATGAAGTCCGCAGCACGATGAGCCCTGTGATGAAAAAACAGATGGACTTATCTGTAAGTATTGCCAATTGTATATATGCAATATTGGAGGAGAAAGGTTTAACTCAAAAAGATCTGGCCCGTTTGTTGGGAAAAACAGAAACGGAAGTGAGCCGCTGGCTTTCAGGGACCCATAACTTTACTATGGCAACCATAGCAAAAATTTCAGTGGCATTAGATACGGATATTATCCAAACCATTCCACTTGCCAAACACTCAAAAAAGAAAAGAGTTGCAGCCTTAATATGAATGCGGAGTATGCTTTTCCTTTATTTTTAAAGGAGACCTCGGTATTTGTGGGCGGAGTTAATGTTGTTTGCAGGGGCGAAAGGTTCGGGCTGTTCGGGGTGTTCACTTTGCAGGAAATACTGATACCGTAGAAACGGTGTGCACACCGTCTCTACCACTCAACGGACGAATCCGTTGCGTCCTGTACAATCTGCCCCACACTTCCGTCCATAGTTTTCTGATTACAATTCATCAAAAATAATAAATCATGAGAAAACATATACTTACCCTTGTATTACCCATTTTTCTGTCTGGGGGCCCTTGCTCAGTCCCCCTGCACCATCACGCAGCTGCCGTACGCGTGCCGGCTTGATATGATGCCGGAATGCTGGAACGGTGCTGGATTGGAGTATTCAGCTACAGATACTTTTCTATATTTGCCCAATCAAGTCACACTTCCAAGATTTGCAGACAATTTACCACTGTACGACTTGACAGTGAGGATGAAAGTCAAACCGACAACTTCTCTGGCTCTTTCTTCCTACTTGCTTGTCGGTTTCAAGGACAGTGTCGGCGGGGCTTTTGTGCCTATTGACACGCTATATCCAACCACAACCGAATTCAAACAATATGAAATCCCTCTACTTTACCAGGAAAATGCCAGAATTTTGTGCCTGCGTACACCTTCTATGGTTAGCTTTTACATCAAGGATTTCATCATTGAGCAAACGCCCTCCTACCCTTGCCCCAGTCAAGCCTACCTTGTTGATGTGGATGCGACCAGCGCGACTGTCAGTTGGGTGCCACGTCAAAATGAGAACAGTTGGCTATATAGTCGTCCCTCAAAAAGCCCTTCTTGCCCAAAGTTTTGTGTAGGTCGGCGGAATGACGGGGCAAAGGAGGTGTTCGATTCTCGGCACAATATTGCTGTCTGAGGCTTCAATGTGGCCACAGATACGAATAACGCACCCGAAAACGAGGTTCAAAAAGAGCCTCATGGCTCTTTTGAAGTTGTATGCCGCCGCGGAGTACATGACGTTGACCTCGTCACCGAAAACACCTTTGTAGAAGTTCCTACCGAGCTGGTGGTCTGATTTGAGGTGCCCGATGACGGGCTTAATGCCGGCGCGTTTACAGAACAGTTCGTGCTCCTTCCCCTTGCTGATGCAAAGGACCTCCGGTTCATGAAGAGAGTACACCTTGTCCTTGTCGTTCTTCTGCTGGGTGAGGACACGCCACCAAAGCGCGATGTCATTCGCATAGTCGCCATACAGCCCCCGCTTCGTCAAGTTCCTCTCCAGTTCCCTGAGCAGACACCCGCGATGGTCCTCACCTTCTTGTCCGCACGCAAGGCTTTCTTCCTGTTCTTGGGATGGTTGCGGAAACGCTGGTCGCGATAAAGACCCTTCAGCACACGTCTGTAGCTATGTCTGACGGGCAAGTCCAATTCCCCGCTCAGCTTCTGACACCGCTGGACTACTTTCTAGGTCAGTTTCGCGTCCGTCGGGAAGGTCACATTCTTCTCCTGCACGGTGGAGTCGATGAACCCGGTGTCGTCTTTGTCGTGGTCGCCGTTCACTCTGATGCTCTCCTGGAGGATCAGTTCCGCGCCCTCCGTGCCGATGCGCTTGCGGAACTCCACAAGCTCCGTCGCAGAGCAGGGGCTCCCACGCACAGTTCTTGCTCGCCACAAAAGTACTGGTAATACACGTTCTCCTGCCACTGCTCCACCACACTCTCATCCGAGATGTTGCGCAAATGCTTGATTATCAGCAAACCTACCATTCTGCGGATAGGCACATAGGGACAGCCGTTATCTGGACTGTACACCCCCCTGAATCTCTCTTCGAAAATTTCCCAGTTTATCTTGTTGGCCAGAATGTACAACGGATGTTTTTGGTTGAGCTGATTTTCGAGGGTGAAGAACATTGATTGCTGGTTTGTCTTGGAGGGTTTCTGATACAGAATTTTGCCGTATTTTGGCTGCAAAGATACTACTTTTTGGTGAAAAAACAAGCAAAACATTATATTATTTTATTATAAATCAATTGTTTAAACATTTTTGAGGGACGACTAAATAATATTCCGGCTGCACATTCTGGAATTTATCAATACAAGACCAACATCCGCTTTCTGTCCTGCTGTGCCACGCCGTACGGTGTGTTCGTGCAGCCCAACGTGACGGACACCAAGGCAACGGTGACCTGGAATCCCAGCGGCGGCGAGAGCAGGTGGGTGCTCGAATACAAGCTCAACAGCGCGACGGAGTGGACCTCCGTGGTCTGCCACCAGCCCTCGTACCTCATTGCGGACGTCGTGCCGGAACAGCAGTATATGGGCCGCGTGGTGGCCGTATGCGACACGGCGAACGGCGAGGGCAGCGACTGGGTCAGCTTCACGTTCACCCTGAAGCCCATCGCCCCTGAGGCATACTCCATCATCTCGTCCGCAGGCCCCGGCGGCACCATCCTGCCTACGGGTAACATCAATGTGATGAGTGACTACGACATCACCTTCGACATCGTGGCGGACACCGCCGCGGGCTACGTCATCCAGGACATGCTCGTGGATGAGGTCTCGCAAGGCCCCGTCCCTACGTACACCTTCTACGCCGTCGATGCCGACCACACCATCCATGCCGAGTTCCAGAACGTGGGCATCGACGACTTTCCGGAGGAGAACCTCGTGCTCTATCCCAACCCGACGAACGGGAAACTGACGGTTTCAGGTTCCAGGTCCCAGGTTTCAAGCATTGAAATCTACGATGTTTATGGGAAGGTGGTCGGCACGTACCAAACGATGGACGGTGGTAGAGACGGTGCACTGCACCGTCTCATAATCGCACCGTGCGTCGTTATTTGTCGTAGAGACGGTGCAGTGCACCGTCTCTACAATAATACTGCACCGTCTCTACAATGTATCCCTTAACCAATTGGCGGATATTCCCCTTCCGGCAAAACATAAATATACAATGATCTTTCCACATTCCTATACCACGCATAGGAGACCGTCAATTTGTAAACGTCGTAACCATTGCCAGGCTCGCAGTCGTTCAACGACAAGGATAACAATGTCTTCTCCTCCGCTCTTACACCAGTGGATTGCACAAGGAGACGGAAACGGATGGGCGCCTCTTCGTCCGTTTCCGCACCCAATAGGGAATTTAGATGAACGGATGTTCCATCCGGTTTTGTCAAATAATATTGAACCCACCCCATGAATGGCACGTAGTCGGAGGGACCGATGGCGTCAATCAATATGTTGATTACGGAATCTGATGCGTAGGTGTAAATATACGGTGACCGTATCTCATTTTTGGTACACTGCTGTATTCCTAATTCAGGGTAACCGAGAACCTCATAAAATCGGAATTGGGGAGGAATGAGTTGAGGGTCCTGACATCCAGTTAGGAACAATACCAAAACGAAGGAGAGTATGGTGATTCTTTTCATTGTATAAAACGTTTTTTCTGTTAAAATTCATACCCTACGCCCACGGAAGCGAACCCCTTGAAACCATAACCTAACTCTGCGCACCCGAACCAGTGCTTGGCTCCGGCCTTGATGCCGAAGGCCGTGAGATGGAAAGTCGGAAGCAGGGTCAGATCTTCAAAATGTTCTCCCCCTGAGGTGGTCAATTGGATTCTGTTTTCGTAAGGCATAAAAGAAAGTCCTAAGGCAGCAGCAGAATACAGCGTGCAGTGCGGACGGTTGAAATAGGAAAATCTGACATCCGGCATCAGACAGAAGGTGTTATAGTGGCTGTCACTTTCAGCCAAAGATCTTATTTTTGTGGAGAAATGGTTGTAATTGATGCTCATACCAACCCAAAACCATTTTGCTGCCCGGTAGTGATAGCTGAACGCAAAGATGGGGGTGGATAAGTTTGTGGAGTAATCATAACCATCTGGCATTTCGAAATTTTGTCGTGCGAGTGGAAGGCCAAATTGCGTGGAAAATATTGACGGATCTGAGATTTCCAAGCGGAACTCGTGTCTGCTCAGCAACTTGCCATCGTTCCAATGCGGTTGCGCCTGCGTCTTTATCTTTTGATTATGGAATGTGTGGATATAGGCCAACTGCAGTGCGAGATGGTTGTTTTTGGAGTAAAAGATACCCTCATTGTAAAAATGACCAAGTGCTAGGTTATAATAACTTCCCATGGCATACTTGTGCAGGGCATAGTTCAGTCCCACGGAGGCACGCATCAGATCCGAATTGGGCAGCTTGAAATAAAAACCGGCATCCAAAAGCAAATCCACATTGAAAATAGGCGCATCTTTAGAGTATTCATAAATGTTTGCCAGAGTCATATCCTCCGTATTCACGCCTGCAAATTCTTCAAATTCATAGAAAGCGTTATGGTAGGGCGAGAATCCTTTGAAACCTTCGGTGAAAGTTTTGAACGGAGCCCGCAGACGCGCGCCGGCATCCAACGCAAACCAGACGTTAGGTGCTATCGGACAGTGAAATTCGAATTTCATCGGCAGGGAAAGTCCGTAGGATGTTTTCTGTAGTTTCTCCGTAGTACATTCGTTATAGACGGGACTGCCCAAGTATCCGTAGTTCAGGGCGGCGGACACACCGAAGTACTTGCCAAAATTGTAGGAGAATTCCAATCCCGCCTGCCAGCCGCATTTACCCAAGTTGTTAGTGTATTTGTCGCCTTGGTGGTCAGTGAAAACCGTCGGCTGCGCCCATTCCACTTCCGCCAGATAGCCGAAGTGGAATCCGTCGAAGAACTCATCTTGGAAAACAGGATGCTTTTCCCGTTTTTCGCGTTTTTCCCGTTGCCTGAACAAATCGTGTTTTCGGGCATCTTTGGTGGCGGGAGTGTCTGCTTCAACAAGGTCTTCCGTCGTCGGCACGTCCGTGTGTCGCAGATGCAGGGTGTCGTGAACCCAGAGCGTGTCGTGCACGAAAACGGTGTCATATTCCACGGTTGGCTCGTAAATGTATAGGGTGTCCACCTGCTGTGCGGCCAGTCGGAAAGCCACAAGAACGAGGACGGATAAGAGCGTAAAATGTTTTTTCATTGTACGTGTGAAGTTGTTACGAGATAAGGATGCAAAAATAGGAAAAGATTACAAAAGGGTAATGATAATACTATTTGGTCTAAAGTAGGGAGCAAGAAAACAATATTCCCATCAAGAATTTTACGGAACGACAATAAAATTCAGCGTACGCTCGTAAGTATCCGAAGAAAAGACTTTCAACTTGTAGTGATCACCGGCCTGATATAACGTATCGCTGAATTTCATCCTAAATTCGGACACCTCGCGGTAACCATCGACGTAATCCTGTTCAAACAAAGGTTGTGCTAAGCTAATAATATGAAAATTCAAGATACCATTTCTTAAGATAATCGGATAATCATTGATGGGCCCCCAAGTGTAGCTGCAAATATTGGGTGTAATAGCTACAATTTTGACATCCATATAGGAATTGAGATTCGGATAGAGCGTGTCTGATTGCAATTCGACACCATCCACATAGAATTTCACATCAGGTTCCACAGATTTAGGCTTGTGGCAGGAACATAGCATCAAGGCCGGAACACATAAAAGCAAAATGAATTTTTTCATAATAGAAGGTCTTAAGTTGTTACGAGATAAAGATGCAAAATTAGGAAAAGGTTACAAAATTAATTTGCAGATGTGATAATTAGGTAATGAAATTGGTTCAATCTTTATCAAGTGCAATCGCGGTGTTTAGTGGTTTGGTTATGCGTATGTTTGTGTAGAGCTACGAATGTGCTAACGATTATGCTTGCGAGACAGTTATTCTACTAAAAATGAGATAAATACTCCCATCATTATAAAAGCAAAAAGAACGAAGATAAAGAAGATGAGAAATATTTTGTCGTCTTCTTTGGACTCTCTTTCGCGTATTCTCCGAATATGTTTTTTCCCACTGCCGAAAATCATCTCTATGCGGGCTTCCGTACAATCGGCTATGTCATTGTCCATCACGTTGTGACCTTCGATTCTAATACCTTTCTGTTTTAAAAATCGTAACAGATAGGGCACTTTGTGAGCTTTCTTTGTGTCACAAAACTCAATGCTGCAACTGCGCTTGATTCCGCTTCTTAGATGCAGTAGCAGATGCTTTTCTGAAAATCTGCCGTAGTCATTAAAAAAAACGACTGAAGAAATTTCATCGTATGTAAATGTCCTTTCCCTTGCAAACGGCCTCAGCGGATAATAGAGGACGAGATGGTTTTCGTAAAAATAGATTACTCTCAAGCAGCATGACCACAACACAATGGAGGAGGCAATAATGAAGTAGAGTACTCCCTTTAAAGAACCATCTGGAAATAATTCGGGGAATGGTACAGAGACAATGCCGCTGAGGATGAGTTCGCCCAAGATGATAAGGTGATTCATTATCAGACATCTTTGAATTTCGTAATGTGAGGTGTAAAGGGGCGTTTGGGGCATAATGAGTGTTCCTGATTATTGCGTTGAAAGAGATGCGATATCAAGTTGGTTCCCTGTTGATTTCGAAGATTCAGTCGGATATCTCTGATTATAAGTCGCCAGACCAACCGTGCCCAAGATCCCAGTGGTAGTCGTAAATAAACTCAAAATAGGGTAGGTGGAAGTGCTGCTCAATAAGGGCGGTCAGCTCTGGCTGGATGGCTTCGGCCCATTTCCCAACAAAGACAACGAATTTATTAATGTTCCAAGCAACCCGACCTCTGGGAACCTGCGTGTAGTTACCGGAAAATTTTGAAGGCTCACCGGTAGCTTGAGCGTGGAAAAATTCTTTCGCCCATATTTGGCGATGAAGGTGTGGAAAGTTGATAAAAGGCAAACCGTTGTCCGCTGCCTCTTCAACCATTTTAGGCGTCACCTGTTGTTTGCAGACTCCGAAAAACAGGTTCTCTTTAGGATCATACCAGAATATCCCTACCGAAGGCATCTCTTCATCGTATTTCCTCATATCCTCCATCTGAACATTATGGTCTTTGTCACTAAGCTGTGTCATAGTTCGTTTTTTTAAGGGCGCAAAAATACAGATTAATTTCGGGATGGCGATGAACGGTTACAAAATTATGGCACCCATACCGTATCGCGTCGGGTGATGGTGTCTTTGATGACGATGGTCTTTTTGACAGGTACGTACTTGGTGACAACTATCGGTTCCGATCCCGTGGCGGCTGCTTTTGAAGTGGATGGAGTAGTGCTTGGACTGCCGTTTGCCTCTTCTTCAATGGCTGTTTGGGCAAGATGATTGTCGGCAATAATGGGGACGACAGTGCTTCGTGTGCCTTCGTCCGTTGTGCTGTTGAAGGCGATAGCAGTGGTGACGCTTGGTGCTGTTGCCGTGGGTGTTGGCACTGCGGGTTGCACCGGCTCGCGGAGGGCAAAATAGGTGAAGCAGGCAATGCCCGCGAGGCAGGCGGCTGCGCCAACCCCGATGGCGGTTTTGTGTGCGGCAATCGCTATGCCTGTCCCGCCGGGCGACGCGGCCACCGCGGCTTTGAGCTTGTCCTCCGGCAACTTGTTGGCCGGGGCGCATTTCAGATTTGACAGTCCGTCTTCGTAACAGCTGTCCAATGATTGGGCTTTCGGTCGGCCCTTGGCAAACAAAAGCAATAGCATAAGAAGTCCCTTTCTGCGTTTTTCTTTTTCCTTGGCCTTGGCCAGCAGCATCTGTCGTAGTTGCTGGCGGGCGCGGGAAAGCAGCACTTTGGAATTGGCCACGGAGATGCCCATCTTTTCCGCAATCTTGGCGTGTGGGTAGCGCTCCAACGCGTAGAGGTTGAAAACCGTGCGCGGCCGCAGGGGAAGCTCGTGAATGGTCGATAGCAGCTCCTCTTGCGTGAAGTCTAAAGCCGCCAATGGAGATTCATAGGGCAACTCCTCGTCTGCCGTCAGCGTCTCGTCCGCCTCCACCATTTCCGGACAGTGCCGCAGGTACATCAGCGTCTCGTTGACGGCAATCTTCATCAGCCAGTTGTCGAACTTCCCGGTGGCGTGGTAGGTGTCCGACTTCTCAATGGCCTTGAGGAAGGCGTCGTGCGCCAGGTCCTCGGCCAATGGCAGGTCGGCCACATAGCGATAGCACACCCCGACCATCCGGTCGATGTTCTGTTCGTACTGCCTTTCCCAAAATGCCTCTTGGTTCATTATTTTTTTATCAAAAATAAAGGATGCAAACCTTAGATTTGCAGCCGCAAATTTATAAAAAATAACAACACGCCTAATACAATGTATATTTATGATTTTCAACAGATTGACATTTTTCATTCCTCAAATTGCGGATTACGCTTGGAGCGTAGCGGAAAGCGTAAT
>JAZRYT010000043.1:0-17257 GCA_045600905.1 Bacteroidales bacterium | reverse complement strand
AATCGTATCTTTGTGCACGTCTAAACCGCAGGTTCTCATCTTCGTAACGTTTTGTGAATTAAATTACAAAGATACAGAATCCTGCGGTTTTCGCGTACATTTTTATTCGTCTGTGCGATTTTATAAATTATGTACATTTGCCGGCTTAAAAAAATGTACTTATGAAACCTATTATAGCTCCTTCTTTGCTCTCCGCCAATTTTGGAAATTTGGAGAGAGATGTTCAGATGTTAAACCATTCCAAGGCCGACTGGATGCACTTGGATATTATGGACGGTGTGTTCGTGCCCAACATTTCCTACGGTATGCCCGTGGTGAAAGCCATTCGGAATATTTCCGAAAAACCATTGGATGTACACTTGATGATTACGCAGCCCGAACGCTACATTCACGAATTCAAACAGTGCGGCGCCGACCTGCTGACCGTACATTGGGAGGCATGCACCCATCTTCATAGAACCATCAACCAAATTAAAGAAGAAGGTATGTTGGCAGGTGTGGCACTCAATCCGCACACACCAGTGGCCGGATTGGAAGACATCATCAATGACGTCAACCTCGTACTCATTATGTCAGTGAACCCCGGATTCGGCGGACAGAAGTTCATCGAACGTTCCCTGCACAAAATCAGCGAACTGCGCGATATGATTAAGCGCAACAAGGCTGAAGCGCTCATTGAAGTGGATGGAGGTGTATGCCGCGACAACATCGCCGCCATCGTCAAAGCTGGAGCCGATGCCGTTGTGGCCGGCAGCGCCGTCTTCAAAGCCGCTGACCCAGAACAGGAGATTGTTGCCCTGAAAGACTGTGAATAAAAGGCTGAGGGGTTCAAGTTTATTCACTACGTTCATATTCTCCTGGCAGCTCAGCAAAGCCAAACAAGTTGAGTCTTTGCTTTCGCTTGCTGCGTCGAAACAGGTTTCAGGCTTCAAGTTTCAAGCTACATCTTCACTTCTACCCATCTACCCATTAATTATCGCATTATCACATTATCGCATTATCAAATTATCACATTATCACATTATCGCATTATCAAATTATGGAAAAAAAGAAAAGTACCGCCTACAGTATGTTCGTTATCGGAGCCTTGTTTTTCGTTTTCGGCTTCGTAACCTGGTTGAACAACATTTTAATTCCCTATATGAAAGTATCTTGTGAGTTGACCTCACAGGTGCAGGCCTATTTGGTGCCGTTTGCTTTCTATATCGCCTACTTCGTGATGTCCATACCATCATCCTACGTTTTAAAGAAGACCGGTTATGGCAACGGTATGGCGTTGGGTTTGATTATTATGGCCATAGGCTGTATGCTCTTTATTCCTGGTGCGCGCACGCGCAGCTATAGCATTTTCTTGAGTGGCCTGTTCATCCAAGGCGTGGGATTGTCCCTGCTGCAGACAGCCAGCAATCCATACGTCACGGTGCTCGGTCCGGTGGAGTCTGCCGCCCGTCGTATGAGCATTATGGGCGTCTGTAACAAACTCGCCGGTATGGTCGGCATCCTGATTTTGTACAACGCATTATTTACGGGTAAGGAGCACCTCTTCACCCAAATAGAGAATATGTCTGCTGGTCCTGAAAAGGAGGTCCTCCTGCAACAACTTGCCAACGGCGTCATTATGCCTTATATCATTATGACCGCAGTCCTTATTGCTTTGGTGATGTTCGTGAAATTGGCCAAACTTCCCGAAATCCAGGTTGAGGATTCCGTTAAATCAGAGACAAAGAGCAGTATTTTCAGCTTTCCCTATTTGTGGCTCGGCGTTTTTGCCATCTTTTTCTATGTGGGTGCCGAAGTCATCGCCATCGACACGCTTATTCCTTACGGCAACTACTACGGCATTTCAACAGAGGTTTCCCATTACTTCGGAGTCTATGCGCTGATAGCCCTGTTGATTGGATATTTCTGCGGCATTATTTTCGTTCCGCGTTTTATTTCGCAGCGTAACGCGCTGATTGTTCAATTGCTATTGGCGATTCTTTTGGTCATCGTGGCACTTTGCACCCAGGGCATTTTCTCCATCGTTGCCATCATCTGTTTGAGCTTCGCACACGCCATTATGTGGCCGGCTATCTGGCCGCTGTCCATTCACGATTTGGGCGAACACACCGAATTCGGTTCCGCACTGCTCATTATGGCTATCGCCGGCGGTGCCGTGATGCCGCTTATCTATGGCAAAATTGTAGATGCCGCCAACCCACACATCGCCTACGCCTTGCTGTTTGTCAGCTACGCCTACATTATGTTCTTCGCCACAGTGGGATGCAAAATCAAGAAACAAAGAAATTAAATTACTAAGTTATTAAGAATGAATCCTTAAACTTTAAACCTTGAACTTTAAACAGAAACAAGTTTTAAAGTTTTACTATTAATGAAATCGTTTATGCGTAGTTTCGGAAGCGACAATCACTCGGGCATCCATCCCGACATTTTGAAAGCCATCGAGCAGGCCAACAAGAACCATCAATTAGCATACGGTGACGACATTTATACGGCAGAAGCCTGCCAATTGCTCAAAGACACATTCGGCCCGACAGCCGAACCATACTTCGTCTTCAATGGGACGGGAGCCAACATTGTGGCTCTGCGCGCCTGCGCACAGTCGTTCAACTCCGTACTCTGCGCCAAAACCGCCCACATTGCCGTAGATGAGTGCGGCGCACCGGAATTTATGACGGGAGCCGCCCTTCGCGAAATAGAAACGCCCGACGGCAAGCTCACTCCCGAACTGATTGCCCCACGCCTCATCAACTGGGGTTTTGAGCACCACTCACAACCCAAAGTCGTCTATATCTCACAATGCACCGAGCTGGGCACACTTTATACCTGCGAGGAAATCAAAGCCATCGCCGACTACATTCACCCATACGGTATGTACCTGCATTTGGACGGAGCGCGCATTTCCAACGCCGCCGTGGCCTTGGGCAAAAGTTTCAAGGAAATGACCGTTGACTGCGGCGTAGATATTATGAGCTTCGGCGGCACCAAAAACGGTATGCTGATGTGCGAAGCCGTCATCGCGTTCCGCCCCGAACTGGCAGAAAATTTAAAATACATCCGCAAACAAAGCGCCCAACTATACTCCAAAATGCGGTACGTCAGCTGCCAACTGCTCCCTTACTTACGTAATGGCATTTGGCAACAGAATGCTGAGAACGCCAACCGAATGGCACAACTTCTCCGCCAAAAAATCGAAGATGTCGGCTACCACACCTTCACCCAAAAGACGCAAGCCAATATCCTACTCCTCAAAATGCCCAAAGAAATCTCCGACAAATTGTTGGAAAACAATTTCTTCTATATCTGGGATGAGACCGAAAACGAAGTGCGACTTGTGACTGCCTGGGATACAAGCGAAGAAGACGTGGAAAACTTCGCCCGACAACTGAGAAACATTTAGATTTGCGCCCTTAAATTATTTGCTTTATGGAGTCTGCCGAAAAAATCGATGTCACCGTGGTCTGCTCCGTCTATAATGAGGCGGAGGGTATAGGTTTATTTTATGAGTCTTTGAAAGGCGTACTGGACACGTTACCGCAATCATACGAGATTCTTTTCGTCAACGACGGCAGCCGCGACAACACCTTGGACTTTCTGAAGCGGTTTGCGGCTCAAGACCGCCACGTGCGGGTTGTTAACTTTGCCCGTAACTTCGGACACGAAGCCGCGATGACTGCCGGCATCGACTATAGTCGGGGCAACTTCGTCATCTGTATGGACAGCGACTTACAACATCCGCCCAAACTGATTCCCGAGATGTTGGAAAAGGCTAAACAGGGTTTCGACGTCATCAATATGGTGCGCACAGACCGTCAGGATGCGGGCCGGTTGCACAAATTCAGTTCCAAACTGTTTTATCGGTTTTCCAACGCCATCTCGAATGTGAAGTTGGCGGAAAACGCCTCTGATTTCTTCCTCGTCTCTCGTCCGGTAGTAGAAGTGCTCAAACGTGATTTCAAGGAGCGCACACGGTTTTTGCGCGGCATCATCCAGTTGGTCGGTTTTTCGCACACCACGCTGAGCTTCGTAGCTCCGCCACGCGCAGCCGGAGAGAGCAAATACTCCCTGTCCAAGCTGATAAAGCTCTCCTTCTCCGCCATTTCCTCCTTTTCGAAAGTGCCTCTTCAATTGGGCATCTTCGCCGGCGTGATTTTCGGCATCATCAGCATCGTGCTCATCATCTATTCCCTGATTATGCGGTTTATGAGCACTCCCGTATCCGGCTATACCACCATCATCGTCTTCGTCTGCGCCTTCGCCAGTTTCCAATTGTTCATCACCGGACTGATCGGACAGTATGTCGGCTACATTTTCGATGAGGTGAAAGCGCGCCCCATTTATATCGTTCAAGAAATCATAGAAAATGTTGAATAAGAAATCTTACTCTTGGGACAACCTGTGGCTGCCCTTCCTACTCTTAGTCACCGCCGCATTGACAATGATGCCGTTCTGTCGCATCGGCTTCACCTCCGCTGACGATTTGGAATATTACACCACCCTGCTTCGCGGCAACTTCTGGACGGATGCCACCATCTATGCCAAATACTCCGGACGCTTCTACTTCCTCATCACCAAACCGCTCTATTCCCTCCCTTATATTTTCGATAATTTCGTGATCACCAAGATTTTCGAAATCGGCGCACTGCTCTTCTCCTTTGGGGCTTTTGCCGCAATGATTCTGCATATTTTCAAAAACAGGAACCTCACCCTTGCAACTTTTGTCGCACTCCTCTTCTTCACACCGGTGACTTCCAACCTACACATTCCTTTCATTGCCTACCCATTCTTCTTCTGCATCAGCTTCGGACTGGCCTGCCTCGCCGTGATAGCCTTCCTCCGATATACCGAAACCCAACAATACCGGCACGTCGTCATTTCCGCCGTGCTCTTCCTTATCACCACGCTCTTTTATGAGACATACCTGGTGTTTGTCGCTCTGTTTTGTCTTTTCGTTCTACTCCGAAACCTCTATCTGCACGGGATAAAGAACATTTGGGGCAAACGCTCATTTTATAAGGAAATCCTGCCTTTCGTGCTCGTTGCGATACTCTACATCGGAGCTTACTTCATATTCAGAATGTTCGTCAACAATGAATATGACGGCAGCAGTTTCGCCACCCATTTCAGTTTGGCCAATGCCTGGCGCGTAATGTCGCGCTGCACCAAGATCATGTTTCCCTGCCAGACCTTGAAACTGTCAGAGGTGCAAACCGTGCTGGGCCACAACTCCCTGCTATACACGGGGCATTACAACAACATTTGGTTTATGCTCACGCACGCCTCCCCCATCGTGTATGTGAATGCCGCCCTGCAGCTTTTCATCATCGGATATCTGCTCCGCCATTACGACAACAAACTGTCCTATAAAGCATTGTTTATCACTCTCGGTTCAGCCGTCTGCTTCGCGCTGCTATCCCACATCCTCATCGCCATTTCCGAAAAATACAACGCTGTATGGAGCAGCTGGATTATCGGGTACGTAACCAGTTACTATGCCTACTTCGGCGTGATACTCGCCATACTCGCCGCCACCTGCCTGCTCTTGAAAGTCACGTCCGTCCAACACTACCTCCACCAGGCAGCCTGCCTCCTTATCATCGCCATATCCGCCGTGCTTCTTGTACTTACCGGTTACAACAACGACAACCTCAGCCGCGAATGGCAACGCATCCAGATGAGTTACAATGCTGTTACAGAAATGATTGATCAACACGCTTTTGACCAAATTCGCGACAATGACATCCTCTTCTATCCCAATATGTATCAATCGGGAGAATGGGGTTATACCCTATATGGTGACGACCGTAACGAGTGGACCTACTACATCAATCTGAAAACCCTCCGTGGGCTGCAGGGATGCCGCACAGTCGATAAACTGAAGGCTATGTTGGAAAATGACAGCACGGCTCGCGTTTTCTATCTCTCTAAAATGGAAAGCAATGTCCACAACGAGCTGTTGCTTTCTCTCTCCGAAGTAGATAAAAACACCTTGGACCTAACCTCCGAAACGCCTATGCGCACTGCCGAATGCCAGCAGACCACCCTGTACTATTACTCACCCTGCAAAGAATTTTCCCTTGGCATACAACATTTCGGACAAGACACCACAAGCCTTACGTTGAACCACAAGGACACGCTAAGTCTCACACCGGGTTGGAATATGCTGAACATCTCATATCCCTATTATCAAAGCAAACGTAAATGTCCTTTGGCAATCATCCACCTCAGCGGCAAACGAATCGCAGCCGACGGCATCCGCATCTTCAATATGCAGCACCCGCAGGACACCGTTTATACCATTGCGCTAGAACAGTAAGTTGCAAACAGAAAATTGTGTAGGACATCATCGTTTCTGAATTTCTTAGTTTCTTCACATTGGCACAATTTTTGTACTTTTGCGGCTCTTTTAAATAAAAAACAATTATATGGCAAATTTTCTGACAAAGATTTTCGGCACCAAAGCCGATCGTGATATGAAAGAGGTTCAACCTCTGTTAAACAAAACCCTTGAGGCATACGAGGTTATCAACGACCTTTCCACCGATGACCTCCGACACAAGACCATAGAGTTCCGCGATGCCATTCGCGAAGCCACAGCCGAAGAGGAAAACCGCTTGGAAGAAATCCGCAACTATTTAGATGCCAATTATGACCTTCCGGTAGAAGAAAAACAAAGTCTCTATAAGGAGATGGAGAAACTGGAAGACAAAGCCTATAAAACCACGCAGGACATCTTAATGGAAATCCTTCCGGAAGCTTTTTCCGTGATGAAGGAAACCGCGCGAAGATTTAAAGAAAACGAAGTTATAGAAGTGACGGCCACGCAGATGGACCGCGACTTGGCGGCCACGCACGACGGCATAGAAATAGACGGTGACATTGCCCGTTACCGCAATTCCTGGTCCGCCGGCGGCAATATGATTACGTGGGATATGTGTCATTATGACGTTCAGCTCATCGGCGGTATGGTGCTGCACAGCGGTAAGATTGCCGAAATGGCAACAGGTGAAGGTAAGACCCTCGTGGCTACCCTGCCCGTCTATCTGAACGCCCTCCCAGGCAAAGGTGTCCACGTGGTCACCGTCAACGACTACCTGGCCAAGCGTGACTCCGAATGGATGGGACGTCTCTACGAATTCCTCGGACTCTCCGTCGATTGCATCGACAAACACGAACCCAATTCCGACGAACGTCGCCGCGCCTACAACGCCGACATCACCTACGGTACCAACAACGAATTCGGCTTCGACTACCTGCGTGACAATATGGCACGCAACATCGGCGAACTCGTACAACGCCCTCACAACTACGCCATCGTCGATGAGGTTGACTCCGTGTTGATCGATGATGCCCGTACCCCGTTGATTATTTCCGGTCCAACGCCCAAAGGCGACCAACAGGACTTCGACAAATACAAACCCATCGTCCAAAAACTATACGACGCACAGCGTCTCTATGTCACGGAAATCCTGACCAAGGCTAAAAAAATGTTGCAGGAAAATCCTGACCCCAAACCACAGGACGAAAGCGCTATGTTGTTGTTGCGCGCCCATAGAGGTCTGCCCAAAAACAACGCCCTCATCAAGTTCCTCAGCGAACCGGGCATGAAACAGGTGCTCCAACGTACCGAAGCCTTCTTTATGCAAGATCAAAACCGCAATATGCCGCTCATCGATGACGAACTCTATTTCGTCATTGAAGAAAAACAGAACACAGTGGATATTATGGATAAAGGTATCGACCTCATCAGCAAAGATACCAACGAACAGAAGATGTTCATTATGCCAGATGTAGGTGCTGAAATCGCCGAACTCGAAAAAATGGACCTCACTCCGCAAGAAAAAGCAGCTAAGAAAGATGAAATCTACAGCAATTTCGCAGCCGCTTCCGACCGTATCCACACGGTTCACCAATTGCTGAAAGCCTACACGATGTTCTCCTTGAACAACGAATACGTCATCATTGACAACAAGGTGAAAATCGTTGACGAACAAACCGGCCGTATTATGGAAGGCCGTCGTTACTCCGACGGTTTGCATCAGGCTATTGAAGCCAAGGAAAACGTCAAAGTGGAAGCTGCCACCCAGACATACGCCACCATCACTTTGCAGAACTACTTCCGTATGTACAAGAAGCTCGCCGGTATGACTGGTACAGCTGAAACGGAAGCCGGTGAATTTTGGAATATCTACAAGCTGGACGTGGTGGTTATCCCGACCAACAAGCCCGTCATCCGTATGGATGCCGAAGATTTAGTCTATAAGACCAAACGTGAGAAATATGCCGCCGTGGTCAACGAAATCATCCGTTTGCACGAAGCCGGCAGACCTGTTTTGGTAGGTACCACCTCCGTGGAGACTTCCGAATTGCTGTCCCGCATCCTTACTTCCCGCCGCATCCAACATAACGTATTGAATGCCAAGTTGCACAAGAAGGAGGCTGACATTGTGGCAGAAGCCGGTCGCGAAGGCACAGTAACCATCGCCACCAATATGGCAGGTCGTGGTACCGATATCAAGCTTACACCCGCCGTGCGTGAGAATGGCGGTTTGGCCATCATCGGCACCGAGCGTCACGACTCCCGTCGTGTCGACAGACAGCTGCGTGGTCGTTCCGGTCGTCAAGGAGACCCGGGCAGCTCCCAATTCTTTGTCTCTTTGGAAGACGACCTGATGCGTTTGTTCGGCTCTGACCGTATCGCCAAAGTAATGGACCAAATGGGCCATCAAGACGGCGACGTCATCCAACACAGTATGATTTCCAAATCCATCGAGCGCGCCCAGAAGAAAGTCGAAGAAAACAACTTCGGTATCCGTAAACGTTTGCTGGAATACGATGACGTTATGAACAAGCAACGTTCCACCATCTATCGCAAACGTCGCAACGCCTTGTTCGGCGACCGCTTAGCTATCGACATTTCCCAAATGTTTGAAGACGTATGCGAAACCACCGTCACCGACTACTGGGAAGCCAAGGATTTCGAAGGCTTCAATATGACGATGATTAAAACCTTCGGCATTGAATCCCCCTTTGAAGAGGGATTCTTCTTGCAAGAACGTCCAAACAAACTGGTAAAAGAACTTTACCCGATTGTATATGAACATTATAAAAACAAACTTAACCAGATCAGCGAGCAGGCTTATCCTGTTATGGAAAGAGTGTATCTCGAACACGGCGACCGTTTCTTGAACATTGCCATACCTTTCACAGACGGCAACAGAAACATCAACGTGGTGGCTCCACTGAAGAAATGTTATGAAACCAAGGGTCGTGAAGTCGGTTTGTCTTTTGAAAAGAGCATCACTTTGGCCGTCATTGACAATGCGTGGAAAGAACATCTGCGCGCTATGGATGACTTAAAGGAGAGCGTACAGAATGCTTCCTATGAGCAGAAGGATCCTCTTTTGATTTATAAATTGGAATCATTCAATCTGTTTGACCAGTTATTGGTTCGCATCAGCCAAGAAATTGTTTCCTTCTTGAACAAGGGAAGAATCCCTATGGCAGAAGAGAGTCAGCAGCAGGTACGTGAGGCGCAATTGCCGCAGTCAGATGCCAAAAAGCTGAGTACGGGCCGTCAGGAAGTTGCCGGCGGCGGACGCCAGGTGGCGCAAGGCGGCAAAGGCAGTCAGCCGATTCGCGTGGAAAAGAAGGTCGGACGTAATGATCCCTGTCCTTGCGGAAGCGGCAAGAAATACAAAAACTGCCACGGCCGCGCTGATGCCGAGTAAAATATTTTAAAATGAAATGATATGAAAAAATTTGCTACCACCCTATTGGGGTGTATTTGCTGTATATTCAGCATTTCCGCCCAGAACAATTGTATTTCGCCCAACAACTTGACGGCTGCCCTACATTATCCTAACTGGCAAAACGTCAACTTGAATTGGGAGGCCCCCAATGACCTGACCACGCAAACAATAGCACTGTCGACGTCAACCACTTTAGGCACGCGCGTAGGCCTCTCCGCGGGTCCTGTCAATCTAACAGGTGCCATCCGCTTTGAGACCTCAAGTCTTAGCGATTTCACCAATCACTACCTTACCGCCGTTAGCTTTATGCCGGGTGAGGAAAGTGATTTCTGCACTTATACCATCAAAGTTTGGCGCGGAGGCAGTCACGGTTCCTCTTACAACGCAGGCTCCTTGGTCTATAGCAAGGTCATTTCGGAAGAACTGACCATCAACACACTAAACACCATTCTGCTAGATAGCGCGGTTGCCATCAATCCCGGCCAGGAATTGTGGATTGGCGTTCAATGCGTCACCACCAGCACGGGAGAAGCCTACCCGCTGTGCGCCAGTTCGGGAACCACTTCCAATAATGGCGAGCTTATTTCTTTAGGAGGCTCCTGGCAAACCCTCACATCCGGCGGCGTGGCCGGATACACGTGGATCATCCTCGGCACCGTGACAGAATCCGACCATATTGTTAACGGCTATAATGTCTATCGAAACAACTCCTTACTAAACAACACACCTATCACATCCTATTCGTTCTTAGACAATGTGGCTAACGGGGCCTATTATTACGGAGTCACCGCCGTATATCGAAACGGCTGCGAATCCGATCCAGTAAACACATACGTCACTATGGGCGATAATCCCTGCGTGGACTGTATGGACAGCGTGTTCGTCAGCAATGGCAACACAGAATCCTACCGCGTGCCGACATCTACCTACTCTTCTTATTCATACAGCCAACAAATCTTTTCCGCATCGGAAATCAACCGCATATCCGGATATATCAACTGTCTTTCCTTCCAATATTTCTATAATACTCCTCAAAATAGAAATCTCAAAATCTATTTAGGCAATACAGAAAAAAACACTTTTGCCAACTACACGGATTGGGAGCCGCTTTCTTCTATGACGTTGGTATATGACGGCACATTGAATTTGAACAATGAAGGGCCTAATCACTGGTTGAACGTACCCTTGAACCAACCTTTCGAATGGGACGGAAGCAGCAACCTCGTAATGGCCGTATTAGACAATACCGGTCATTTGACCACTTCCACCAACAACACCTTCTACGCCCACACGGCTACCTCGAAAACCCTCTATTATCAAAGTTCCACCGCACCTCTTACGCCTGAAACAAACTCCTATTCCGGCACGGTGGCTTCTGTGCGCAGCAATATCCGCTTTATGATTGGAGACTCCATCGAATGCCCGCTGCCCACCAATATCCGTTTGGAAAACATTACTGATAACAGTGCTGACTTACGTTGGGAAGCCCGTAATGACAATTTGGACTTCGTGATGGTCGTGGTACCCGAAGGCAGCTCCATAGAATATGAATCCCCGTTATACATTACGGGAACATCTTATTCCCTAGAATATCTTACCGATAATACAAACTACACAGTATATCTGCGTGGAAATTGTTCGGGCAATGACAGCATTTGGCGAACATTTTCTTTTAAAACCAGCTGCCTGCCTATAGCACAACTTCCTTATCAGACCACTTTCAACGATATGGGAGAAGATAATCTGCCGGATTGTTGGTCTTCTTATACCATTCCTAACAGCAATATCAGTATAACGAATATTTCTGAAAGTGATACAGCGGATAATTCACTTTTATTAGTTTCCAATACGGACGCTTCCGCGTATGCCATACTGCCTGCTTTTGATTCAAGTCTTCCTTTGAATACATTGCAATTAAAGTTCAAAGCGCTCAAAACATCATCCACATACGGTCATTTGGAAATCGGCGTGATGAGCAATCCTTACGATGCCGCCACTTTCACTGCCATTAAAAGCATAGACGCCACTTCATACGCCAACAACGACACGTGGTATCCCTTCGTCACTTACTTCAACAACTACACTGGAAATGGCCAATATATAGCTTTCCGCGCGCCCGGCGATTACAGTAACAGCGTCTATATCGATGACGTTGAAGTCAATTTGATAGCCGGTTGCGGTATGCCCGTCGGATTCAAAGTGGTTTCCACCTCCGGTTCGGCTGCCCATCTTGCGTGGAACACGAATGAACTTGCGGATGAATCCGTTATCTACAACATTGAATACTCTATTCAGGGAATGGAAAACTGGCAAACCGTTACCACTCCCAACAACTTCATCCTCCTTTCTGATTTGGAACAATTGACCACATACGATGTCCGAATTTTCATCTCTTGTGACAACGGCAGTGGTGACACGTTGTTCTCCTCTTTCACCTCCAAATGTTTATCCGGCGGCGATATTCCTATCGGAAATGAAACTAATACAACCACCTACTTCCCTTCCTACTGTTTCTATAATTACAGCTACACCCAGCAAGTGTATTTGGCTTCGGAATTAAATGGTCCTAATGACTTACACTCCATCAGTTTCAACTGCGCCACCGTCAACACGCCCAACAGAGAGTGCAAGATCTACTTGATGCACACCACGGAGAACTCTGTGGCCACTTCCTGGCTATCTGCTGACTCCGCAGTTTTGGTTTATTCCGGCGCCATCACTTGGACGACAGGATGGAACACTTTAAATTTCGATACCATATTCCATTACGATGGCACTCGTAACCTGGCTGTCCTTTTTGTTGACCTTACGGGTTCATACTCCACAGCCAACAGCTTCTACTGCCACAACAATCCCAACGGTTCATCACGATACGTCTATAACGATGGCAGCGCCTACGACATTTACAATATGACCGTAACAGGTATCGCCAGCACATCCCGGGCAAACGTGATATTCGGAGGCATCTGCGACCAAGTCAGTACCTGCGTGCCGCCAATGGTTGCCGTATCCAATGTCACACCACACAGTGCTCATTTATCTTGGGTGCCGGGCTATCAGGAAACCTCTTGGGATCTTGAATATAAAATCGAAAACGATGCCAACTGGACTTCCGCAGGCACACAAACCTCTACTTCTTACGACTTTGAGAATATTGCCTCCTCAACCACTTATTTGGTTCGGATGCGAAGCCTTTGCGATGATTCCACCAGCAACTTTGCAAATGTTTCCTTTACTACTGACTGCGACTATGTTAGCTCGCTTCCCTATATGGAAAATTTTGATTCCACCAGCAGTTCCAATAATTCAATTCCCGCTTGTTGGAATAGAATCCATACCTACTCCACTCCATATCCATACGTAACAAGCAGTTCATACGCCACTTCCGGCAGCAATGCGCTATATTTATACAATGGTGGCAGCAGCTATTACAGTATCGGTGTTCTTCCTCGTTTGGACAACGACATTGCTATGGACAGTCTGCTCATTACCTTTAAGGCCCATAGCAGCAGCACCTCCTATTTTATGGAAGTCGGCATTATGGAAAATCCTTCGGACGCTTCTTCTTTTACAACTATATGCACTGTACGTTTGTCGCAAACCTCCCTTCCAGAAGATGTTGAAATTCTTACTCGAAATTATCATGGCAACGGACATTACATTGCATTGCGCGCACCTATCGGATACGCCAGCCTTTTCTATATTGATGACATAGCTGTCAACTATATTCCGTCCTGTATGCCTGTTGGCAATTTGGCGGTTTCCGACATCGATTCTGCCAGCGCACACATCTCTTGGACACCCGGCAGGGAAGAATATGCCTGGGATGTCATCATCATCCCCACCACCGACAGTGTCAATTTGGACACCTGCACCATCAACTACGTATATGACCCCTTCTTTGACGCAGACTATCTAAACGCCTCTACTGATTACACGGTATATGTTCGTTCCAATTGTGATGATGTGACGAGCAACTGGCGACAAATCCGCTTTATAACCTCTCAATCATACGCCTCGATGCCGTATCTGTGCACTTTTGAAGACCCTGCAGACCAATGGATTTTACTGAACGGAACCTGCAGTAATAAATGGGTTGTTGGCACCGCTGTCAACAATGGCGGAAGTCACGCTCTTTACGTATCCGACGACAACGGCCAACATAACAACTATACCAGCGACAACTGCTATATTTGGGCTTGCCGCGACATCTATATGCCTGCCAATTTGGATGGTTACGTGCTCTCTTTCGATTGGAGATGCGTAGGTGAAAGTTCCTACGACTATATGAACGTCTATCTTGGCAATCCAGCTTCTATTACTGCTGGATCCATTTTGACCGTTCCCGATGATGCAGAACTGCTCGCCTCCACCTTGAATCAAAGTTCCTCCTTCCAGACGTTTTCAATTGTTCTTCCCGGCAATTCCAACGCCAGTGTAAAACGCCTCTATTTTATGTGGCATAACGACGGAAGTGTTGAAAATGACCCAGCTGCCGCCGTAGATAATGTTTCTTTGGACTTTATCAGCTGCGCCGCTCCTGTAAACCTTTATGCTTACAACATCACACCTGAATCTGCTATGATCAACTGGACGGAAATCGGCAATGCCACCAGTTGGAATCTTTACTATAGAACTACTACTGCTTCCTCTTGGACAATGGTAGCCAATGTCACACCTCCCTATCTGTTGAACAACCTCAGTGAAGAGACTTCCTACACTATGTACGTGAAGGCTATTTGCGATGAAAACGACACAACAACCAGCCCTGCCTCTTTCGCCAGTAACTTTACCACCACGTCTTCCTGTCCTGCTCCAACCGGTGTGACCGTCAGCAGCATAACCGCCAATTCCTTTATTGTGAATTGGAATGCCGGTGGTGAGGAAACGAACTGGACAATCAGTTACAAACCATCTACCGCATCCACATGGACAGATGTGGCCGTCACCACCAAACCCTATACTATCACCGGTTTGGCCGGTTCCACCACCTATAGTGTTCGCGTTAAAGCAGACTGCGGTTCCAATGATGCCAGTCAATGGGTTTCCTACACGGGAACCATTACTACTTTGGAAGCACCCTGCCCGTCACCATATTCCTTCTCTGCTGACAATATCAGCAGTCATTCTGCCGATATTCAATGGATGCAGGAAAGCAATACCGCAGACAGTTGGAAGCTTGCCTACAGAAAAATGGGCGGCAGCTGGGACACAATATTTGTAAACAACACCCATCACACCTTTACCAATCTATTGCCTTCCGCCACCTATATGGTTAGAATTTATGCCGTATGCTCCAGCACGTCAACCAGCACAGTACCCCTAATCGGCACATTCACCACTACAGCGGAAGCTGACACTACCGGAATCCGTGATCACGATTATTTGGCCCAAAACATATCTCTTTATCCTAATCCGATGAATGATGCCATTAGAATCCAGTGCCCCGTTCCCGTTGTCAAAGTCGAGATATTCGATATTTTAGGACAAAATATTTGCAGCATCATACCTACTACTAACAACATCATTATCACGCTCAATGATAAAGCTCCCGGTTTATATTTGGCCCGTATTACAACCAAAGAGGGTATTATCACCAAACGATTTGTAAAGAAATAAAACACTAACAATATGAAATACGTAATTATCGGTGGTGTGGCCGGCGGTGCATCGGCAGCAGCCAGACTCAAAAGACTTTGTGAAGACGCTGAAATCGTCCTTTTTGAAAAAGGGGAATATATCTCATACGCCAACTGCGGGCTACCCTACTACATCGGCAACACCATTGAAGATCGCAAAAAACTGTTTGTACAGACGCCTGTTTCCTTTGGCAACCGTTTCGATGTAGATGTGCGTACCTTGAACGAGGTGACAGCCATCAACAGAGAAAAGAAGACCGTTAGTGTGAAGAACCTGCGCAATGGCAAAGCTTACGAGGAAAAATACGACATATTGTTGCTTTCGCCGGGCGCAGAACCTATCATTCCGCCCGTGCCCGGTATTGAGCTGCCCAACATCTTCACCTTGCGCAATGTGGCAGACTGTGACCGCATCAAGGCACAAGCCGCAGACAAGATGACGGAAAATGCCGCTGCCGTCATTATCGGCGGGGGCTTCATAGGCTTGGAAATGGCCGAGAACCTGCACAAAATCGGCTACCAGATAACCGTTGTGGAAAAAGCCCAGCACGTGCTCACCCCTTTGGATTGGCCTATGGTCGCCATTGTGCAACAGCACCTGACCGAACAAGGTGTGAAAGTTATTACCGGCAACGGACTGGCCTCCTTCAAAGGAAATGACGAACAACTCACCGTTGTCTTGGAAGACGGCAGCGAACTGCCCTGCAACCTCGCTATTCTCAGCATCGGTGTGCGTCCCAATACGCAATTGGCAGCTGCAGCCGGACTGGAAATCGGTGAGGCCAAAGGCATCAGCGTAAACGAATATCTGCAAACCTCCGACGAATGCATTTTTGCCGTGGGCGATGCCATCGAATTTCCACATCCCATTACAGGAAAGCACTATTGCAACTTCTTAGCCGGACCCGCCAATTTGCAGGCACGCACAGCCGCTATGAATATGGTCTATCCCGAAAGTGTGAAATATCAGGGGTCCGTTACCACCGCCATTGCCAAAATCTTTGCATTGACGGCGGCCTGTACCGGATTAAATGAAAACGCCCTCCAGAAGGAGGGAATTCCCTTCCAAACCGTTATCACGCATCCGGCAGCGCACGCCACCTACTACCCCGGCGGCAGCCCCATCCATCTGAAGCTCAACTTCTCACCTGAAGACGGCCTATTGCTTGGCGCTCAAGCCGTAGGCACACAAAACGTAGATAAGCAAATCGACGTAATCTCCCTATTGCTCAAACATCAAGGCACCATTTTCGACCTGGTGAACAGCGAACACGCTTACGCACCACCTTTCGGCTCCGCCAAAAGTCCGATAATGTTTGCGGGTATGGTAGCCGAGAACATCTTCGCCCATCTGATGAACCCCATACAGGCCGCAGAATTGGACGAAATACTTGACAAGGGTGAAGATATCAACCTCATTGACGTTCGCGCCATTGAGGAGTACAAATCGGGCTCTATCGAGGGTGCAGAAAACTACCCCGTGGATGAACTCCGCGAATTTTTGGAAGACATCGACCCCGACAAGAAAACCATCATCTTCTGCGAGGTCGGCTTGCGCGGCTACATAGCTTCCCGCATCCTTATGCAATCCGGCTTTGAGGAAGTTTACAACCTCATCGGTGGTATGAAGACGTACCGACTGATTGGAAAACACAATCTAAGACAGGGTTAATTTTAAAGAGGCAATTACTGTAACATCTTAACTTCTTATCTCTCTATTCGTATTTCCTCCGCCGTCAAGCCGGTAGTCTTGATTATGATTTCTATATCGACTCCTTGCTCTAACAACAATTTCGCCATAGCTAGTTTGGTCTTGGCCTCACCTTCAATTCTCCCCTCCTCTCTGCCTTTGGCTTCGCCTTCTGC
>JAZRYT010000042.1:0-42715 GCA_045600905.1 Bacteroidales bacterium | reverse complement strand
GGTAGTTTGCACATTACAGACAGCACGCTGAAGGCCAACTTTGACACGCTCGCCGACCACTTAGCAGACACGGCGTTGGCGTTGCGCAATCTCATTGGAACAACAAACGACGGGCTGCTTGACAGCATTACCCGCGTGAACGACCACGTCCGCGAAGCCTTGGTTGACACTGCCCGCAACATCCGCAACGATATGTCCCAGATGAACAGCAGCGTCCTTGACAGCATTACCCGTGTGAACAACAATGTCCGCAGCGAAATGACCAGCGCCATCAGTGGTGCGACTCAAGACATCGGACAGGATGTACATAATCTACAAATGGAAATGGACAGCCGTCTCCAAGAGGTCAGCACACTCTTGGCAATGAATGAAACGAATGACAGTATCCTGAAATCCCGCGTGGATACCTTCCATGCCCATATTTGCGATACAATAATGGTATGTGACGGCATCCAGAATATGCTCGACAGCATCCGAATAAATGCTCGCAATATCCATGAAGACAGCTCTGCATTGGCTTTCCGCATCTACAACGACAGCCTGATAATGGTCCAACTCTCCAATAACCTCGCTTCCCGCATCGTGGCTGACAGCATTAGACTGACTCGCGATAGCGCTGACTTGAAACAACTGATTGACGCACTCGCAACAAGATTAACCTTAGATGAAACAAATCTGAGCACTTTTGATCAACGGATTGCTAATATTCAGTCTTCAGTTACAACTCAAAATTTGAGATTGACTAATGTAGAAACGACAATCGAAAATTTGAATACTCGTGTTGCGACAAACCAAACGAACATTGCTACTAACACGCAGGCTATTAAGGACACGGCGGCAGCCATCCGCGCAAGCCTTGGCAGCACGTCAGCCGACCTGTCATCCTTGGAGACGCGCTTCAAAGCGGACAGTGCCAACCTGAAGGACAACTACTACACGAAGACCAATATCAACGACACGCTGAATAAATATTCAACGACGGCAGATATGAATGCCCGCCACTACTTGACGAGCGACAGCACAATCATCAAGAACATGAATGACACGCTGGCCAAGCACAACACGCGCATCTTGGCCAACTACAAGGGCATCATCGACACGGCCGCAGCCATCCGCGAAAGCCTTGGCAGCACGTCAGCCGACCTGTCATCCTTGGAGGCGCGCTTCAAGACGGACAGCGCCAACCTCGCAGAAAACTACACTCCGACAACAGGTCTCGCCGCCGTTGCCACGTCCGGCAGCTACAACGATTTGAGCGACAAACCGTCCGGCAGCTACAACGATTTGAGCGACCTGCCGACCATTCCTACCGTCAACAACGCCGAACTTATTATCAAGTTCAATGGCGATACCGTCGGATATTTTACCGCAAACCAAAGCGAACCCAGTGCCATAAATATCAGCCTCAAACAGGAAATTAAACGATTCGTGGCTAATGAGGGACAGATGCAGTTTACTCTCGAAACAAGCGTGGATACCAACTTCACGGTGCAGCTGTTCATTAACAATATGCTGATTGGCACCAACAAAGAGGGTGACGACTCCGTCATCTCCGTCTCCGGTTCCACAGTAACCTACCTGCCGGCCAAGAATGGCAACACACCCCTGCACGAAGGCGATAAAATTCAAGTGATTTACTTTACGAAAGGCAACAACTAATTGAATATTAAAATAATCCATAAGAAGATGAAAAAGATACTATTGTTAATGTTGGTTTGTTTCAGCGCTGTACTTGCGATGGCGCAGAAACCGATGAATACCCACTACGTCTATGAAGTGAGGAACAATCAGGGTACCCTAATCCAAAGCAGGGCCGTCACTTGTACCTTAAAAGTGGTGAAAAATACGAATGATACCATCTTTAAGGAAACTCACTCCGCTACGACCGACAATCTCGGCAGAATTACCGTTACGTTAGGCAAAGGAACCTCGTTGGGGGAAACAGAGTATAACAATGTCAGCTGGAGTAAGACGGATAATTATTTCCTCTATGCAACCGTCAAAACGGACACCCTGATATTGGGTAGCGAAGTGCCACTGCTTGTTGGCGGTAACGCGGACAGCACCACTGTCGTGAACCTGTTCGGTACCAAGCTCCCACTCGCGCGTGTGGCCACCTCCGGCAGCTACTCCGACCTGACCAACCGCCCCACCAGTATGAGCCAGTTCGACAACGACGCCCAATTCCTGACGAGCGACAGCACGGTGATAACAACAATGCAAAGCAATATCCAAACTAACCAAAGCGACATCCAAACTAACCAAAGCAATATTGCGACTAATACTACAAATATCGACCTTCTGAAACTCACGAATTTCGATACCATCTACAACTTGAGTCAAGAAGATGCCAAACTCCATCTTACCAAAAATTATGGCTTCAAAATCTTCAACTGGGGTACTCTTTCTAACGACGAAGCTGCCGTTTATATCATCAATAGATCAGCGGACACTGTGACAAAAACTTCCGCCTTGACGGCCAAAGACGACGACCTTAATCCCTCAATGACCGCTTTCTTGGCTGGTAAAGATCCCACTTTGGGACAGGCTGCCGTCATCGGTACCGTGAATCAGAGCGGCAATCCAGTTGTTATGGGTGCGCTGGGTTATTCCGATGGTACTAATGCCGCTGCTGTAATGGCTAATGGTCCCATTGCTTTCATCAACGGTAATTATGCTACCGACATCAACAACACTAATGCGCTGTCCGAAAATCCGTCTAATTTCATTCTCGTAACCGAAGCCACATTGGCAGGGAGCATCCCTTCAACTGTAGCCCAACTTTCTGATGCTAATGATTATGCGAAGTTGGCAGCCGACAACACGTTCTCTGGCAACAACACGTTCTCTGGTACGGTTACCGTTCCTTCCGGCTTTAACCTGGATACAACTACAAGCGTTAACTGCAACAACCTCGCCGTGAACGCCTGCGATTTGCTGACTGTTTTCGACAGCATCCAAAGACAATTCACGGCTCTGCGCACTGAAATCGACGGTTTGCGCGACTCATTGCAACGCCTGCGCGGTGCGAGTGTTCCAGATTACACTTCTATGACTTTTGCTGATAAAACTGAAACTTCCTTGACGGCAACCGCTGACTTTGACGACGGCGGCGCCACCATTACCGAATACAACTTCTGTATCTCCACTTCTGCAGATATGAGCGATGCCACTTGCCAAACTTCTACGGAAGCAACCTATACTTTCAATGATTTGCAACGCGGCACCCAATATTACGTGACCGTGGCCGCTACCAACCTGAAAGGCACCACCACTTCTGAGGTGAAAGAAGTGAAAACCGTATATGCTGATCCTCAACTTTCAGATGTGTCAGCCACCGCGATTGGCAACACCGAAATCAAAGTTACAGGCCAATTGACCGATATGGGCGGCAGCACGCCTACCACCGTGACCGTCAATGCCTACACCTCTGAAATTCATTCTGGCGAAACACCTGTTGCAACGGCAGACGTAGAACTTTCAGAACCAGGCGACTTTGATTTGAAGGTAACCGGTTTGACTAAGAATACCACTTATTACTTAGATGTTATTGCCGACAACGGAGAAAAGCAAGACACCGTGACAGTTAATGCCACCACTTTGAATGTTGAAATTAACATTTCATCCGGCGGCGATGAAGGTGATGGCCCCATCCGTGCAGGCAGCAATGTTGACGTTACCGTTATTTACACCGCTGGAGCTACGGGTACTTCCTCTGGTAACGGTTTTTCCTGGACTGTGAACGGAACCGACAGCTCTTCTGTTACTAATACGTTGACTGTACACTATACCGATGCCGGCACATACACTGTGGTATGTGCGTATAATGACGTTGCCGACACGATCGTTACGGTTGTGGTTATTTGCGATACCATTACCTTTGTCCCTAACGGAGGAACATCTGGTTCTATGGATGAACAGGTTGTAATACGTGGTGAGAAAACGAAACTTGCAACAAATAATTTCACTCACGACGGCAACTGGGAATTCATTGGTTGGAACAGCGCTTATGATGGTAGCGGCACGAGCTATGACAAAGAAGACAGCATTACCACCGACGGCAATGTGACGCTTCACGCTCAATGGCACACCTGGTGTTATGGTGTTGTAGCTGATAATGAATCTGGTAATAACCGTATCGACTCCGTAAAAGACGGCGAAGGCAACTGGTACGATGTCGTCCAAATCAACGACGTATGCTGGCTGAAAGAAGATCTTAGAACCAAAAAATATGCTAATGGTAATAGCATAGAAAGTGAAAATTATACTACGCAAGACTCTCACTCATTTATATATAAAGGTCGTATCACTAACTCTATCTGTCCCAATGGATGGAAGGTTCCCTCTAACAGCGATTGGACCAATCTTACTAATTATGCGGCTAATACATATTCCTGTTCGGGACAAGCATTATGTTCTACATCGCCAGATTGGGGTACTAATAATTCTTCAAGTGGATGCTTAATATTTAGTAATGTCAACAACAATAAAACAGGTTTTAGCGTGTCTCCTTATTCAACAAATGATGGTGGATTTGCACAATATTGGTGTGATTTTGGTTCTTCAACAACTTCAAATGTCGTTGCATTCGCTTCTAATTCTAATGTCACAATATTAAGTGATGTCCATTATGGACTTGACAATTTGTCTGCTGTGCGTTGTGTGCGCAACACAGCCAGTCCGGAAGAACCTTTCTCCCCAATCCCTGGTAGCGACGATTCTACGAAGGCTTGTAAAGGTCAAACATACGTCTCTGACGTTGCGGGCAACACCTACCCAACCGTCGCCATCGGTAGCCAATGCTGGATGGCAGAAAACCTCAGAACTACAAAGTATAGATCAAATTCTCTTTCTATACAGGAAGTGAGTAATACGACTTATATTGTAGAAAATGCTATCATTGTTGGTGGTGACGGTGACGTATTATATGGAGTTGGTGTCCTCAATGATATTTGTCCTACAGGGTGGCATACCCCAACTGTTGACGAATGGGATACTCTTTTCACATACGTGGGTAGTCAACCAGATTATCAGTGTGACGGTTCATCTTTCAATTATGCAAAGGCTTTGGCATCCACATCCAGTGATTGGGGGACAAGTGATGTTTCTTGCGCAATTGGAAATAATGTAAGTCAGAATAATAAGACTTATTTTAATATTATACCTGATGGCATGGGTGAAGCAGGATTTTGGGGGGTGTCATCATCTGGTAACAAGCATATCGCATTTTCAGGTTCTTCAGTCTCCGCTTCTCAGGTAGACTATACATATGGTGGTTCTTACAAGATTCCTATTTCCGTCCGTTGTGTGCGTGACACAGTCAGTCCGGAAGAGCCTGACACTCCTGGTGGCGGTGACACTCCTACTGGTGACCCTGAGAACGCCTGTAAAGGTTTCACAACCGTCAAGGACGTTATGCAGAACGAATATCAAATCGTAGCCCTCGGCACCCAATGCTGGATGGCAGAAAACCTCAGAACAACGTATTATTCATCAGGAGGTGAAATAACACAAACTAACAGTGTAACTACAAACGATGGAATCTTCGTTGATGGAACTAACGTGTATTATAGACTCAACGAACTCGATAATATATGTCCTAATGGGTGGCATACCCCAACTATTAGTGAATGGGAAACTCTTTTCACTTTTGTGGGTAGTCAACCAAATTATCAGTGCGGCAGTTCATCTTCCAATTATGCAAAGGCTTTGGCATCCAAATCCGAAGCTTGGGGAACAAGTAGTGTTCCTTGCGCAATTGGAAATGAGGTAAGTCAGAATAATGCAACTAATTTTAATATTATACCTCTCGACTTCTTATTTGGTAACGGTGCCGTTTTTTGGGGTACATCAAGTAATGATATGAAGTTAATAAGATTTACGAAAGATTCAACCTCCTATACTAAGGATAACTATAGTGGTTCAGGCTATAAGTACATTGCACCTGTCCGTTGCGTGCGCAACGCAGACAACTAACAATGAACAATGAATAATTGAGGTGGGAAACGGAGATGGATACTTGGTTTATTAACATAATGTCTTCGTTTCCCTTTTCTCTCCTTTCGCCCAGTGCGAACAAATACGAAAAACGGCGTTCTGCTTTCTTTCTTGTGGAACGTTGAAAGTGTATAGATCCCCTGATCGGATAAAAAACGTTAGGGACAAGTTCTCCCTCAAAGGTGGGGTGGTCCTCACCCTGCCTTTGAGAAACTTGAAAACAAAATAATTACGAAAAGCCAAGAGACATAACCCTGCCTGAAACCATTTTGTGGTACGATGAGCATAGAGAACACAGTAAGGCAGGAACCAAAGAAATAGAGTCGAGTTTCACGTTGCAAAATGTGGAATAAAGGCAGTGAGGAACGAGAGACGGGGACTCTTCCCGTCTCTCCGCCAGCTGCCGAAAGGAGAATAAGAATATTATTAAAATTACATATACTATGGCATTTGTCAAACAAATAGTAATAGAACACGGTCTGCGCAAGCAGATGCTATTCGCACTGGAAGTCACTTATCCAACCATTAGGGCGGCGCTTACCTACAAGAGCAATACGTTGACCGCAAAGTCTATTCGCCAATATGCGTTGGAACACGGCGGTGTGCTTGTGTATGGGGGAAGGGAGGATTAATTAACAATGTACAATGTACAATGAATAATGAACAATGTCCAACTAATTTGTTCATTTTTCATTAGCGACATGGGTTTTGTACTACCTTAATAAAGGGCTTTACCAGAGCCTCAGTATCCGGGTGGTGCGAGACCCTTTTTCAATTTACAATGAACAATTGACAATGTGTCGGAGGAACTTATTTTAATCATTTTAATTATTTTAATGTGTGAACTTGCGCCGCAGGCGCAAAACCTTTGCGGTTTCTGCGTCCTCCGCGGTTACCCAAGCGTCGCCGGCAACCCCGTTATGACATTTTGTCAGTCTCCCTTTCGTGGCAAAGTTGTTGATATGAATGCCCCCGTTTTTAAAAAGAAAGGAAAAAACAAAATGAATCCAAACAATCTAACCATTAAAACCCAGGAGGTGATTTCCAATGCGCAGATGATTGCGATGCGTAATCAGAACCAACAGATAGAAACCCTCCATATACTGAAATCTATGTTGGAAGTGGATGATAACGTGATACCGTTTCTGTTGAAAAAACAGGGATGCAGTCCGAAAGTCATCGCTTCTGTCGTTGACCGCGAAATCGGCCGCCTGCCCAAAGTGTCCGGTGGCGAGTCCTATTTGGCCGGAAGCACACAGACCGCCGTGCAGAAGGCCATCATCTTCTGCCAGGATGCCGGTGACGAGTTCGTTTCCCTGGAACATCTGTTGTACGGTATTTTCAGTGCGAATGACAAGTCTTCGCAGCTTTTGAAGGATGCCGGAATGACTGAGAAGGGTTTGAAAAGCGCTATCGAAGAGCTTCATAAGGGCAGCAAGGTGACCTCCGCATCAAATGAGGAAACCTATAATGCGTTGAACAAGTATGCCAAGAATCTGAACGATATGGCGCGCAAGGGCAAACTGGACCCCGTGATCGGCCGTGATGAGGAAATCCGCCGCGTGTTGCAAATCCTGTCGCGCCGTACCAAAAACAACCCTATTCTCATTGGGGAAGCCGGCGTCGGAAAGACGGCTATCGCTGAAGGACTTGCACAGAGATTGGTCAGCGGCGACATTCCCGAGAATCTGAAAACCAAAAAGCTCTATTCCCTGGATATGGGCGCGCTGATTGCGGGTGCCAAGTACAAAGGCGAATTTGAGGAACGCCTCAAGGGCGTTATTAACGAAGTCATCAGCTCCAATGGCGAAATCATCCTCTTTATAGATGAAATCCATACTTTGGTCGGTGCCGGCGCTTCCGGTGACGGCGCAATGGATGCCGCCAACATCCTTAAGCCGGCGTTGGCCCGCGGCGAACTCCGCTCCATCGGGGCCACGACGTTGGATGAATATCAGAAGTACTTTGAAAAAGACAAAGCCCTGGAAAGACGTTTCCAACCTGTCAAAATTGAAGAACCCGACAAGTATTCCGCCATTTCCATTTTGCGCGGATTGAAGGAAAGATACGAGAACCACCATCAGGTGCAGATCTTGGATGAGGCCATTATTGCCGCCGTGGAACTTTCCCAGAGGTACATCGGTGACCGTTTCCTGCCGGACAAGGCTATAGACCTGATTGACGAGGCTGCCGCCAAACTCAAATTGGAAATCAATTCCGTGCCGGAAGAACTCGATGAGGTGGAACACAAAATCAGCCAGTTGGAAATCGAACGCGAGGCTATCAAGCGCGAAAATGATAAGGCGAAAGTGGAAACTTTGAGCCAGAAAATTGCGGAATTGCAGGAAAAACGCAACGAGATTTCTACCAAATGGCGCAGTGAAAAGGATATTATGGACAAAATCCAGCACTGCAAGGATGAAATCGAGAAGTACAAAATAGAAGCTGCCGATGAAGAACGCCAGGGCAACTACGGTCGTGTGGCGGAACTCCGCTACGGCCTGATTAAAAACGATGAGGATGAAATAGAAAGACTGCAGCAGGAGCTGGCCGCATTGCAGGCTGATGAGGCGATGATTGACGAAAAGGTCGGTGCCGACGATATTGCCGAAGTGGTGGCCCGCTGGACAGGCATCCCCGCGACCAAGATGATGCAGAGTGAGAAATCCAAACTGCTGCATCTGGAGGAGGAACTGCACAAACGTGTGGTAGGCCAGGATGAGGCTATCGGCGCTGTGTCCGATGCCATCCGCAGAAGCCGCGCCGGATTGCAGGATGCCAAACGCCCTATAGGCTCCTTCATCTTTATGGGCACGACCGGTGTGGGAAAAACCGAACTGGCAAAAGCCCTTGCCGAATATCTGTTCAATACCGAGGATGCGATGATTCGTTTCGATATGAGCGAATTTCAGGAGTCCTACTCCGTGTCCCGACTCATAGGCTCACCTCCGGGATATGTGGGGTACGACGAAGGCGGGCAACTGACCGAAAAAGTGCGCCGCAAACCCTATTCCGTCATCCTGTTCGATGAAATCGAAAAAGCACACCCCGACGTGTTCAATGTCCTGCTCCAAGTTCTGGACGATGGCCGTCTGACAGATAACAAGGGTAGGGTGGCCGATTTCAAGAATACTATCATTATAATGACGTCTAATCTCGGCTCCAACGTGATTCAGGAAAACTATGCCGACAGAGCCAACTATTCCGACATTGAAGTCTTTGAACGCACCAAGGCTGAGGTGACGGACTTGATGAAGAAGACTTTGAAACCCGAGTTTATCAACCGTATTGACGAAATCGTGATGTTCCAACCGCTTTCTAAAAGAGAAATCAAGGAAATCATCAAACTACAATTGTCGCAATTGGAAGAACTGCTCGGACAACGGAATATCAAATTGGAATTCAGCCGTTATGCTATGGACTTGCTTTTGGAATTGGGCTATGACCCCGTTTATGGCGCAAGACCTCTGAAGAGGGTCATTCAGAAACAGATAATGAACGAATTGTCCAAGATTATTTTGGCCAATGACATAAATCAGGACAGCACCATTATGGTGGATTCTGTGGAAGACGGTAAGTTCGTGTTTATTTGCTAACGATATCTTTCAACATCGGGACGAACACGAAGTTTCCGAAAACCTCTTCGTCGAAATGGTTGTCGTCGATTTTCGTTAACCTTTTCATAGTGTGAGATTCGTCACCGACGGGGATGACCATCGTGCCGCCAACGACCAGTTGGTCCATCAGGGACAAAGGCACATTGGGCGCTCCGCAGGTGACGATTACCTTGTTATAGGGCGCAAAGCGCGGCATTCCTTTGAAACCGTCGCCATAGTAGGTGATGATGCGGCTGTCGAGCTCGGCGAGGAGTTTGCTGGTACGTTGGTATAGGATTTCCTGTCGTTCGATGGAATAGACACGCGCGCCCATCGCACTTAAAATGGCGGCTTGGAATCCAGAACCGGTTCCGATTTCCAGAACCTTGTCCCCGTTTTGTATGTTGAGCAGTTGAGATTGGAATGCTACTGTGTAGGGATGTGAGATGGTTTGCCCGTTGAGCAGTTTCAAGGCCACATCGTCGTAGGCTCGGTCCCAAAGAAATGATTCCACAAAACGATGACGCTCCACTTTGTCAAAAGCCATAAGGACGTTCTCGTCCGTGATGCCTTTGTTGCGAAGTTCTTCAATAAGTCTCTTTTTTGCCCCCAATAGGCGGTAGTTGTCGGTCATACGATGCTGAATTTGTTGGTTTCACCGGTAGGTGAGGTGAATATTTTGCCAAGGGCAAAAATAGAAAAAAGGGAATCGTGTCTGGAAAGGCGTGGATTCGTTTTATCACCAATGAATAGTTTATAGTTGTTGGAGAGCTGTGAACAGTGAACGGAATGAAGTCGCTTTGTGATGGTGATGTGTTGAATGACAGTAGATTGCGATGTTTTTTTTATGAAAAAATGGAAAAGTGGCGGTGGAAACTTGTTTTTTGCTACTTTCGCGCCCTCAAAATTCAAGAATGGAAAAGGTAACTGCTTTTGTCTTTGCAGCAGGTCTCGGCACGCGGCTGTACCCTCTGACGGCTTCCCGTCCGAAGGCTTTGGTGCGCTATCAGGACAAGCCGCTTTTGGAACACGTGATTACCAAAATCGTGGATGCGGGCATTCGCGATATCATTGTGAACGTGCACCATTTTCCGGATCAAATCATTGCGTTCCTGTCCGAACACGATTTCAATGCCCGAGTGCGCGTGTCAGACGAACGGGCCTATCTGCGCGATACCGCCGGCGGATTGAAATTCGCCGAACCCTTTCTGGGCGAAAGCGAGAGGCTGCTCTTGTATAACGTGGACATTGTCAGTTCCATAGATTTGAATAATATGATGGCTTTCCATCTGGCTCATCAGGCAGACGTCACTTTGGCAGTGAAAAAAAGGGAAACGGCCCGATATTTTGTCTTTGACGAGCCGACAATGCGTCTGTGCGGTTGGAAAAATGTGCGTACGGGGGAAACCATCAGCCCGGTGCCTTCCGAACATCCGGTTGACTGCGCCTTCAGTGGAATTCACATCGTCAATCGCAAGGTCGTGGAGCAAATTCCCACGGTTGAAAAGTTGTCGATGACGCCGTTCTATTTGCAGAATTTGTCATCTTTCAACATATATGGCTTCCTTCATCAAAAGGATGAATGGATGGATATTGGTAAGCATAATGAATATGGTAATTTGTTGAAATAGACAAAGTTATGCTGTATTTGCATCTTGTGTTGTAAGTTTTTCATACACTATTTTTTTTAAAAAACAAGCGAAAAAAGTCTTTTTTTTAAACTTTTTTTTGTTCATTTTTGCACCCTCGAAAATTGAATGAGAGGAAATTGTTAATTGATTGGGAATGAAAGACATCCCCATTATTAGTATTGGCGTATGATGAATAAAATTACAAAAGACCATATTCAGGTGTGGGAAAATTGCTTGGTGACAATTCGCGATATTGTGGGTGAACAGGCTTATGAAACATGGTTCACTCCGATTGTTCCTGTTTCGTTGGAAGGTGATACCTTGGTGATTCAATTGCCAAGCCATCTGTATTATGAGTTTTTGGAAGAACATTATGTGAATGTGTTGAGAAGCGTTATAAAGAAGGAACTGGGCCAGTCCGGGAAATTAACCTACAAGGTGGTTATGGAACAGAAGCAGGATCCGGCGCAATCACAATCCATCACTTTGCCTTCCCATCATCGTCCCGCCGTCAGCAATCCCCCGACGTTGGCTCCGATTGATGTGTTCCAAACGTCCAATCGCGACATTCCAGATCCTTTTGTTCTCCCAGGTATCCAAAAGCATAAAATTCCATCCAATCTAGTTGATACACTGACTTTTGACAACTATGTGGAGGGCGACTGCAACCGTTTGGCGCGTTCCGCTGGTTGGGCAATATCCAAGGATCCGGGCAAAACGTCATTCAATCCTCTGTTCATTTATTCCGAAGTCGGTTTGGGGAAAACGCACTTGGTCAATGCCATCGGTATTCAGACGAAAGTCAATTTCCCGGACAAGACTGTCGTGTATGTAAGTTCGGATACGTTCTACCAACAATATATCGAAGCTGTTAAGAATCGCAACGTCAACGACTTCATCTGGTTCTACCAATCTGTGGATATGTTGATTATCGACGATATCCAGTTTATTTCCGGAGGAAAGGGGAAAACGCAGGAGGCCTTCTTCCATATCTTTAACTCTTTGCATCAGAGAGGTAAGCAGATCATTATCACTTCGGACAAGTCCCCTGTAGATATTTCCGGCTTTGAGCCTCGTCTGCTGAACCGATTCAAGTGGGGTCTGACGGCCGATTTGACGGTTCCCGATTTGGAAACGAGAGTGGCTATCATCAATAAGAAGCTGGAAAATAACGGTATTACTTTCCCTAAAGAGGTTGTTGACTATCTGGCTCTTCGCATCACCTCCAACACTCGTGAGCTGGAAGGCGCGATGATTGCTATTCTGGCGCAATCCTCCCTGAATCATCGTGCCATCACGGTTGAATTGGCCAAGGAAATGGTTGACAAGTATGTGAAAACCAATGCCAAGGAAATTTCCATTGAGTACATCCAAAAGATTATCTGCGATTATTTCAAGATATCGACAGACACAATCAATGCCAAAACCCGTAAGCGTGAGATTGTCCAGGCGCGTCAGCTAAGTATGTATTTCGCAAAGAAATACACGAAACTCCCATTGTCCCTGATTGGTGCTTATTGTGGAAACAAAGACCATGCGACTGTCTTGCACGCTTGCCGCACCATCAGCAATCTTTATGATACGGATAAAAAGATGAAACTCTATGTGGATGACATAGATAAAAAAATGAAAATATAATATTTGAAAATTAGCAGTTGCTTTTTTCAAATATATTGACTACTTTTGCGGGCTTGTAAAATTTTATCATTATGAATAAACGGTGGATAAGCAATGAACTTCCAGATGATGCGGTGATCGAGAAGTTCGCAGCTCAACTCTCAATAGAAAAACCGCTAGCTGCATTGCTGCTTCAGAGGGGTATTGACACTCCTGAAGCGGCCGCCGATTTTTTTAATCCCGACATTTCCAAACTCCATGATCCGTTTTTAATGAAGGATATGGATAAGGCCGTCAAACGTCTTTCCCGCGCCGTGATGAACAATGAGAAAATCCTTGTTTATGGAGATTATGATGTTGACGGGACTTCTGCCGTGGCTTTGCTCTACTCCTTTTTGTGCGAAATTATCGGTTCTGACTGCAAGGACTTGGTTGAATACTACATTCCCGACCGCTATGCGGAAGGTTATGGTATCTCGGACCAAGGCATCGAGTATTGTCGTGACAACAATGTGAATCTTCTTATTTCCCTGGACTGTGGTATAAAGGCCAATGACAAAGTCGCTTTGGCCAATCAGTATGGAATAGATGTTATCATTTGCGACCACCATTTGGAAGGCGACGAACTTCCGAATGCGGTAGCTATCCTGGACCCCAAACGCAAAGACTGCCCTTATCCGTATAAGGAACTTTCCGGTTGCGGCGTCGGCTTCAAACTTATCCAGGGCTATTGCCAGCAATATAAACTGCCAGACCAACTCTGGCTTTCAAGAATGGATCTGGTGGCCATCAGTATCGCTTCCGATATTGTGGCGATTACCGGTGAAAACAGAATCCTCGCTCATTTCGGTTTGGAAATCATCAATAAGTTCCCTCGTATGGGAATCAAGTCCATTTTGGATCAGGCTGGTATCAAACTGCATTATCCGTTCAAGGAGGAGACTATTTTCTCCCGCGTTATTTCCATATCCGACCTGGTGTTCTACGTCGGCCCGCGTATCAATGCTGCCGGAAGAATGAAGAGCGGCCGAGAATCCGTCCGATTGTTCATTGTGGAAGATGAAGATAAATCCGCTGATATCGGCAAGCGCATCAATACGCAAAATGAGCAGCGCAAGGAACAAGACCGGAATGCGACAGAGGAAGCCATCCACATGATTAAGGATTCCCACGAATATGTCAACCGCAAGAGTATCGTGATTTATAATCCCAACTGGTTTAAAGGCATTATCGGTATCGTGGCCTCACGCCTGGTAGAGGAATTTTACAAGCCAACCATCGTCCTTACCAAATCGTCTGACGGCCTGATTACGGGGTCTGCCCGTTCCGTCAAGGAATTCAATATTTACGACGGTATCGATTCCTGCTCGGACCTGTTGGAACATTTCGGCGGCCATAAGTTCGCTGCCGGACTTTCTATGAAAGAGGAGAATCTGGAAGAATTTATCGAGAAGTTCGAACAATATGTCTCTGACAACTTGGAAGAAACAGCCACCGTTCCTGAAATAGCCGTGGATATGGCTCTGGATCTTTCAGAAATCACGCATAATTTCATGAACAATTTGAAGCGCTTCGCTCCATTCGGACCCGGAAATATGGAACCCGTCTTCCAATCAAATGGCGTTGTCGATGATGGCAATGGCCGGATTGTCGGGGATAAACACCTCAAATGTCGTGTCCTGTATCCGGACCGCTCGGTTCAGTTGCTGGATGTCATAGCCTTCAATATGAAAGATAAACTTCCTTTGATAAAGGAAAATAGGAAATTCGACCTGTTATATCACGTAGAAGAAAACGTATGGAACAATACGGTTAACATTCAATTGAATGTTAAGGATATACGTGCTTGTAATAGTAATAACGGAGAATAGTCTGTAGTATGAAAATCGCTGTCAATACTCGTTTGCTTCTCAAAGGGAAGTTGGAGGGGATTGGTTGGTTTTCAGAAGAAAGTCTTCGTCGAATTGTCCTACAACATCCGGAACACCAGTTCTATTTTTTGTTTGACCGCCCATACGATGAATCATTCGTGTATGCACCTAATGTCACCCCGATTGTTTGCTATCCGCCGGCAAGACATCCATATCTGTGGTATCTTTTTTTTGAATTCGGTATTCCATACCAGTTGCGTAAAATCCAGCCGGACATCTTCCTTTCCACAGATGGATGGATACCGTTGCATCTGAAAGACATAAAAGTCTTAGATGTCATTCACGATTTGAACTTCGAGCATCATCCCGATTTTATAAAACCTGTCGTATTACGTTATTACAGACGTTTTTTCCATCGCTTTGCCCAAAATTCAGACAGGATAGCCACCGTTTCAGAATATACTCGTCAGGACATCCATCAATTGTATGATGTTCCAGAGGAAAAGATAGATGTTGTCTATAATGGCTGCAATGAATGCTTCCATCCACTTTCCGAAGAAGAACAGGTTGCCGTTAAAAACGAATTTACGGATGGCAAAGATTATTTCCTGTTTGTCGGTTTGATACACAAACGGAAAAATCTGGCCAATATATTTCGCGCCTTTGACGATTTCAAGACAAAGAAGCCATCGGATGCCAGACTTGTGGTTGTAGGTGATAAAAAATGGTGGCAGGGAGAAATAGAAGACGCCTATAATGCAATGAGATTCCGGAAAGATGTGATTATGCTTGGACGTCAGCCCATAGAAGTGTTGGCGCGATTGTATGCGTCGGCCCGTGCGTTGGTGTATGCGTCTTTCTTCGAAGGTTTCGGTATTCCGATAGTGGAGGCCTTTAATGCGGAGACTGCTGTCATCACGTCGAATGCCACTTCAATGCCCGAGGTCGCTGGCGATGCGGCTGTTTTAGTCGATCCTTACAGCGTGCCTCAAATTTCCTACGCGATGGAATCTTTATGGACGGACGATGAATTACGCTCCAATCTGATAGCCAAAGGCCGAAATAGGAAAGATTTGTTCAGTTGGCAGCAGACGGCCGATAGACTTTGGCAGTGTGTCGAGAAGATGCTTTAGAGTAATTGTCTGTTCTTCTCTTTTTGAATTGTGAGCCAACCCTCTCTTTTTCATTATTTTTGGGGATAAACGATATCCTTTGTTTTGTGTTCTTTTGCTTGTTCGATTATAAATCGTATAGTAATTGCTAAAATATGGATAATCAAGTATCTACCTGTAATGGGCGATGTGAAAGTTGCTCGGCGAAGCTGCATTGTGAGCCGGAAACAGTAACGGAAGAAATTCTGGTCGCTGTGGTTGGTATGCCTCATTGTGGTCGTACGACATTATTCAAGCAGTTGGAAAACCAAGGGGCTTTTAACAGAGAGACGGGTTCTGCCGCATATTTGGATAAAAAAATCAGCTTCATTAATGTTCAAGAGGCATCCCCTGAGGCCGATGTTAGAAGTATGGCCAAAGGGGTTGCGGCTTTTATTCGCCACAGACAGCCGGATTTGGTGTTGAATGTGGTGGATTCTATGCAGTTGGAGAAAAGTCTTCAGCTTACGTCCCAGTTGATTGATATGCACTTGCCGTTGGTTGTGGTCCTGAATCACTATGATGAATTACTAAAAACGGGTCATTCCGTCAAGTATGACCAGCTGGGTGAAATGATGGGCTTCAGCGCGTCCCCGTTAGATGCGAAATCAGGAGAAGGGATAAATGAGTTGCTGGCGAGAATCGTGGATGCTTATGTCCGGAAAACCGGCATAAAGCATACGCACGTGCCGTATGGTCAGGATTTGGAGAATAGTATTGCAAATATCGAGAAGGTCATTTTGGACAAGTCCGATTTCCGTGATTTTGACCAACGATATTTGGCCATCAGGTTGTTGGAGGATTGCGAAGAAGTTCGTCCGTTGCTCAAGGATTTTGCGGATGAAATTATCGGTGTGACGCGCAAAGAATCCTCCAATCTGCAAAGAAGCTTTGGCAAAGTTCCCGCAGTGTTGATTGACAATGCCCGGAAAGGCTTTGTACACGGTGCTTTAATCGAAACCCTTGTGCATAGCGATGACGACTCCGATCACACGTTTCTGGAAAACCTGGATGCCCTATTGACAAGCAAATGGCTGGGAATACCGTTGCTGGTCTTGATATTGTTTTTGGTTTTTGAGGCGACATTTGCCCTGGGTTCCTATCCCCAGCAGTGGATAGATAACGGCATAACCGCTTTGGCCGATTTCCTACATCAGGAGTTGAGGGAGAATTGGTTCAGCAGTATGCTTATTGATGGCGTTGTGCAAGGAGTAGGGGCTGTGCTGGCATTCCTTCCGAACATTATAATTCTTTTCTTCTTCCTATCTCTGTTGGAGGACTCCGGCTATATGTCCCGTGCTGCCTTTGTGCTGGATAAGCTGATGCACAAAATCGGTTTGCACGGGCGCTCGTTTATTCCAATGTTGATAGGATTTGGCTGCAATGTCCCGGCAATTATGGCGGCTCGCTCTATTGAAAACAAGAAGGACAGGACTTTGACAATGTTGATGATACCATTTATGTCGTGTTCCGCCCGATTGCCCGTCTATATGCTTTTTGTAGCGGCCTTTTTCGCCAAGCATAAGGCGCTCGTTATGATTTCCATATATGTGATTGGAATCCTCTTTTCTATTATGTTTGCCGTCGTGATGAAGAGGACGAAGTATTTTCGTCAGGAACAGTCGGATTACGTCTCAACGCTGCCTCCCTTTAGGAAACCGACCATCAGGAATACGGGTGCGCACATTTGGGAAAGGACGTCGGATTACTTGAAGAAGATTTCAACTGTGATTCTTGCTGCCTCCGTAATAATTTGGGCTTTGGAATATTTTCCAGCAGGGCAAACCGAGAACGGAAAGTACAAGGAAAAATCGTATTTGGCAATGGTGGGACGTGGAATGGAACCTGTTATGCGTCCCCTTGGTTTTGATTGGAAGATGAATGTCTGCATCCTAACGGGATTACCGGCCAAAGAGGCTATTGTTAGCACAATGGGCATTCTGTATCACGCACCAGATGAAAGTACGGAAGCATTATCGGAAGTAATTAGAAGCGAAGTATATACTTACGGTCCAAGGATAGGACAACCTGTGTTTACTCCGGCGGTGAGTTGGGCTTTTATGGTTTTCGTACTGCTGTATTTCCCGTGTATTGCAACGATAGCCACCCTTTGTCGTGAAATCGGGCGCGGTTGGGCTGCCTTTACGGTTGTTCATTCGCTGATTTTAGCTTGGTTGTCTGCCTTTTTGATTTTCCAAATTGGTACGCTTTTGTTGTAGAAAAGTCGCTGGATTTATTCCGATTCCATTGTTAGGAACTCGCTATCAGATGATATTTATTTACTTGATTTTTATATACTTTTGCGGCAAATAAAAATTTGCATATTAATTTTGATTTCTTAAAATGAAAAAAGTATTCTTCCCCCTTTTTATTGTTCTTTTTATGTGCTTTTCAGCTGATTTTTGCTTTGCACAGGACGTTACAAACGCAGGTAAGGTTCGTAAAAATGATATTAAAGTAACGCTTCTCTCTATAGGTAGCGGATCTGCTAGATTTACGTATGAGAGAGCTTTTGGTGATAATATGAGTGCGGAGCTTACGTTGGGCGTTATTGGTTGGGGGTATGATTTCCTGCATCATTTGGATTCAAAAGGATATTTAATTAAAGCGGCTTATAAATGGAATCTTATACCGATGAAAAAAGCCAATTCTCCTTTGGCTGGATTTTATGTGAAGCCGGAACTTGTTTTCGCCGATTTCGACTATGCTTCTAAAAATGCCAATGTGGATAATCCTCTTGTTCCTTTGGAATATAGTCATACGAGGCAAGTGGCGTTAATGGCTGAATGTGGATATCAATTGTTGCTGAAGTGGTTTGTTTTTGATGTCTATACAGGATTGGGCCCTGCTTTTGGAACAGGCAACGGCTATAATTATTTCCATAGCTTTATGTTATTTCCTAAGGACAGTTGGATGGCCTTTACTGCTGGTTTCAGAATTGGCGTGGCATTTTAGATTGGGGTAGCATTCTAAAAAAAAATCACTTATCAATGATAAGTGATTTTTTTTTTTGTGGAGCGTATGAGAATCGAACTCACGACCTCTTGACTGCCAGTCAAACGCTCTAGCCAACTGAGCTAACGCCCCGACTTTTGTAAAAACATATATATATACGTTTCTACAAAAATTTTGTTACATCATCAGACTTTGATTTCTACGTCAACGCCGCTCGGCAATTCGAGTTTCATTAATGCATCAATAGTCTTGGTGGTTGTACCGTAGATGTCCAACAATCTTTTGTATGTGGAGAGTTCGAATTGCTCTCTGGATTTCTTGTTTACAAAAGTAGAACGGTTTACGGTAAAAATCTTGGTATGTGTTGGCAATGGAATCGGGCCCACCAATACAACCTTGTCGTCCTTCACGCTGTTGACGGTCTTGACGATTTTTTCAGCAGACTTGTCAACTAAGGTGTGGTCGAATGATTTTAATTTAATTCTAATTCTGTGACTCACTGTTTTTAATTTTAATTGTTATATAACGTTATTAACTTTATTTCTATAATATAAATCTTCCAACATTCATAATATAGTCTTTGACTTCTGCCGGAACTTCAGCATATTTCAGGAATTCCATACTGAAGGTGGCGCGTCCTTGGCTGATAGAGCGTAGCGAGGTGACATATCCGAACATTTCTGCCAATGGTACTTGGGCGGTGATTACTTGGAATCCGACTTTGGCATCTATCTGTTCCAATACGGAACGTCGTCTGTTCAAGTCGCCTGTGACATTGCCGATATACTCATCCGGTGTGGTGATTTCCACGTGCATGATCGGTTCCAAAATTGCGGTGTCAGTTTGCTGCAGTGCATCTCTGAATCCGATTTTGGCGCAGATTTCGAATGCCAGCGCATCTGAATCTGCCGGATGTGTTTCTCCATCTGTGACGGTCACATCCATTACCAACACGGGGAAACCGTATTTTCCGTTTGACATAGCCACTTTGAAACCCTTTTCAGCGCCAGCGAGGTATTCTTTAGGAATTACGCCGCCTTTGACTTCGCTTTTAAATTGGAGACCTTTGGCGTCATACGGCAATGGATTGATTCGAAAATCCATAACTGCAAATGAACCTTTGCCTCCGTTTTGGCGCTTGTAAGCGGAGTGGAATTGTACAGGGCTTGCCAATGCCTCCTTGTAGGCAACTCTAGGCTTCCCGTGGTTGCAATCCACATTGAACTCGCGTTTGAGGCGGTCCAAAAGGATTTCCAAGTGCAATTCTCCCATTCCGCTGATAAGGATTTGTCCGGACTCTGAATCTTCTTTCACCACGAAAGTCGGGTCTTCATCGGACAATTTTTCCAAAGCAAGCATCATTTTATCTTCGTCATCCTTCGTTTTCGGCTCGATTGCGATTTGGATGACAGGCTCGGGGAAGACAATGTTTTCCAATATTATCGGATGTTTGTCGTCGGTAAGGCTGTCTCCGGTATGTATCTCTTTCATGCCGACTAATGCAACGATATTTCCTGCTGTTGCAGATTCCATAGGTTGTTGCTTGTTGGAGTGCATTTGCAAAATTTTGGAGACCCTTTCCTTTTTGCCGCTAATCACATTGTAAATGTTCTCGCCGGTTTTGAGTTCGCCGGAATATACTTTTATAAAGGTCAGTTTTCCAACGTACGGGTCGGTTGCAATTTTGAAGGCCAAGGCTGCAAAAGGTGCGGTTACGTCAGCTTTGCGACTTTCCTCTTCCTCGGTCTTGGGGTTGATTCCGCTGATGGCGGGCATATCCATAGGGGAGGGAAGGTACATCACAATTGCGTCGAGCAACTTTTGTACGCCTTTGTTCTTGAACGAAGACCCACAAAGGACGGGTTGAATCTTTCGCTCCAATGTGGCTGTTCGAATGGCGGAAACCAGTTCGTCAAGAGTGATGCTGTCTGCATCGTCAAAATATTTCTCCATCATGGATTCGTCAAATTCGGCGAGGGTTTCCAGCAGTTTTGTGCGGTATTCCTCAACTTCATCTGCCATATCCTGAGGGATGGCTATTTCCTCGTATGTGGTGCCTTGGTCATTTTCGTCCCATTGATATGCTTTCATTTCTAGCAGATCCACTACGCCGATGAACGAGTCTTCTGCTCCGATAGGGAGTTGAAGGGGCAGGGGATTGGCTTTCAGCTTTTCGCGGATTTGATCCACTACAGCATAGAAGTTCGCACCCGAGCGGTCCATCTTGTTGACGTAGCATATACGGGAGACGTTGTATTTGTTGGCTTGGCGCCAAACTGTTTCCGATTGGGCTTCTACGCCGCCAACGGCGCAGAAAATTGCTACAGCTCCATCCAGTATTCTCAAAGAACGTTCTACTTCGACCGTGAAATCGACGTGACCTGGGGTGTCGATTATATTGATCTTGTAGTCTTTCGACTGGTGTTTCCACATCACTGTGGTTGCGGCGCTTGTTATCGTTATACCTCTTTCCTGTTCCTGCACCATCCAGTCCATGGTGGCAGTACCCTCATCTACTTCGCCGATTTTGTAATTTTTCCCGGTGTAGTAAAGGATTCTTTCCGTGGTTGTCGTTTTGCCGGCATCAATATGGGCCATAATGCCGATATTGCGTATGTTCAACAGATCTTCAGCCATCGTTCGTTATCCTTTTTGTCCGAAAATATTATGAATATAAAAAGTTCATTATGAACGCATATGAGCGAATGCCTTGTTGGCTTCGGCCATTCTGTGGATTTCTTCTTTCTTCTTGAAAGCAGCACCTTCAGATTTGTAGGCAGCCATGATCTCTTGAGCCAACTTGTCAGCCATTGTTTGTTCGTGGCGTTTGCGGGCGAAGGAGATCAAGCTCTTCATACCGATTGATTGTTTTCTACCCGGTTTGATTTCCTCAGGAACGGGGAGGGTAGTACCACCGACACGTTTACTTTTTACTTCGACGCTAGGAGTGACATTTTCCAATGCCTTTTTCCATACTTCGATACCATTTTCTTTTGTTTTTTCTTCAACGATGTCGATGGCTTTATAGAAAATCTCGAAAGCGAGGTTTTTCTTGCCTTTCAACATAATATTGTTGACGAATTTTGTTACCAGTTCGTCATTGAATTTTGGATCCGGAAGAATGATCCTTTTTTTTGCATGTGAATTTCTCATGTTCTTGTATCTTCAATAATGATTATTTACTCTTGAATCGCCAATCGCGGCGTTCAATTTACTTCTTTAGGTGAATAAGACTATTTTGCGGCTTTTTTCGGTCTCTTGGCACCATACTTGGAACGTCCTTGGAGACGGCCATCCACGCCTGCGGAGTCTAATGCGCCACGTACGATGTGGTATCTTACACCAGGAAGGTCTTTCACACGACCTCCACGTACTAATACGATGGAGTGTTCCTGCAAGTTGTGTCCTTCGCCCGGAATGTAAGCATTCACTTCCTTACCGTTGGTCATTCTTACTCTGGCAACTTTACGCATTGCTGAATTCGGTTTTTTCGGAGTTGTTGTGTAAACTCTCAAACATACGCCGCGTCTTTGCGGGCAGGCATCTAATGCCCTTGACTTACTTTGTGAAGTCAGTCTTTTTCTTCCTTTTCTTACTAATTGTTGAATTGTAGGCATACAATTTGATTTGTTAAACTTTTAATTTTTAATGTTTTTACCCCTTATTTTTTGGGCGCGCAAAAATACACTTTTTTTGATATTCCCCAACACATTGAATTTTTTTTAATTGCATATAAAAAACGACTGCTTTTGAGCAGTCGTTTGGGCTTATCTTCTAGGCTTTGTAGGCGTGGCCACAGGATTTTTCGCTTGCACCGCCGTGTTTTTGTTTTTCACCAGACTTCTTTTATATCGTTCTTCGTTTTTGTAGAACTCCTGCAAATGTTTTGGTGTCAGCGTTCCTTTGATTTTTTTGTAGAAACTTGTTTCGAGATTTAGCAGGTTTTTGCGCAATTCGAATTTTTGGTCGAACATATAGGATATTTGCGCATCCGTCAAATTGTCGCAGGCCCCTTTCCCATCACAATCGGGACATCCTTTTTTGATTCCTTTTTTCTCCAAATTGGATCTGTAATTTTCAAAACATTTCACTTCCGAACGGATATACTGTTCGTACGCGCCCCAGAAAACTTTGCTTTCCGTTGCCGTCAACTTCAGGTTTGTTTTCATAAAGTTGAGGCGGTCTTGAACCATTTTGTTCGCATCTGGTTTTTGGGCAAATACAGATGACAGACCTATAAAGATGATGGAGAAAACAATGATTATTCGTTTCATACTCATATATTAATAGTTGTAATAATCCATTTGTGCTAGTTCTGAACTATAGTAGTCGGCCATTTGATCTTCTAATGATCCCTCTTCGTTGGATGTCTCGATGACTATTTCTTTTTCGACTGCAGCTTCATCTTTCTTGAAATTTAGTACGAGTGTGCTGCAAATGACCAAAAGGGCTACGGCTGCGATGGATGTGATGGCTAGATTGCGTTTGCGAGCGCGATCTTTGCGAATGGAATTCATCACTTGATTTGGCAGTTGTTCGAAATATCCATCAGGAATGACGTAGTCTTCATGCCTGCTTAAGTTTTCTATGTCTATCATAATTCGAAATTCAAAAAAACTATTGCTAGACTATTAAAATTCTAAAAGGTTAAATGCTCGGAAATATTTTTTTTGATTTTTTCCATTGCAAAGTGATATGAAGCTTTGAGGGCGCTTTCAGAGGTGTCGAAAATTTTAGACATTTCTGCGTAGGGAGTTTCGTCGTAATACCGCATTGAGAATACTGCCCGCTGTTTGGGCGGGAGCCTTAGAATCGCTTCCTGAAGAAGATGCTCGATTTCGTTAGGAGAAATAAAGTTGGTTTCAGGCTGAGTGACCACCATGAAATCCGTATAAGTGTCATCGGATAGATTAAGGAGTTTTTTCTTCTTCTCGACAAAGGAGAGCGATTCGTTGACGCAGATTTTGGTGATCCAGGTCTTCAAACTGGAATCTCCGCGGAATTTGTCTAGATGTCGCCAGATTTTGACACAAACGTTTTGTGTCACGTCATCAGCATCTTCGTGGGACGTGACGATGCGACGGGCATTATAGTAAATTGTCCGCTGGTATTTTTTCAACAGAAGTTCGAACGCCTGTTCTTTGGTCTTGCTGTTGGAAAATAGGGATAGGATGAATTCGTCGGTTGGCTCTGGCATTGGTCAACGTCTTATTTGCGTGCGATAACTTTCTTGCAGGCGTCAATAATATGTTCTTTGTCAAGGCCGTATGCGCTCATCAGTTGGTCAGGCGTGCCGCTTTCGCCAAATTTGTCGTTTACAGCAACCATTTCTACGGGAGCCGGCATTTTTCTGCCTAAAAGCTGGCAGATAGAGTCGCCCATACCGCCATTCATCAGATGCTCTTCGGCCGTCACTACACATTTCGTCTTGGCTACACTTTGCAAAACGGCTTCTTCATCGAGAGGCTTTACGGTGGTGATGTCGATGACTTCTGCTGAAACGCCTTGCTCTGCTAAAGCGTATGCGGCTTGAATAGAAGGATATACCAAATGACCAGTCGCAAAAATAGTCACATCGGTACCTTCGTTCATAGTGATGGCCTTGCCAATAACAAAAGGCTTGTCTTCTGGAGTGAAGTTCGGTACGGCGGGACGTCCGAAACGAAGATAAACAGGTCCGTTATATTCGGCAGCCGCGATTGTCGCCATTTTTGTCTGGTTGTAGTCGCAAGGGTTGATAACAACCATGTTGGGGAGCATTTTCATCAATCCGAGGTCTTCCATCATTTCGTGGGTGGCACCGTCTTCGCCAACGGTAAGTCCGGCGTGTGAGGCGCAGATTTTCACGTTGAGGTTGGAATAAGCAACTGTCATACGAATTTGGTCATATACACGTCCGGTGATGAATCCTGCAAATGCGGATGCAAAAGGAATCTTTCCGCTTAATGCCAAGCCTGCGGAAATGCCAACCATATTGGCTTCTGCAATGCCGACTTGAATGAAACGGTCGGGGAATGCGGATTTGAAATCTCCCATTTTGACACTTCCTGTAACATCTCCAGTCAATGCAAACACATTGGGATTACGTTTTCCAGCTTCTAATAATCCGGCACCAAATCCGGAACGGGTATCTTTTAAAATAGTACTCTCGATCTTTTCCATAAAAAATTTTTTTTTGCGCGCAAAAATACGAAATTTGCCAATTGTAAGTTATTAAAAAATCTAATTAAAATCGGACCTCCATTTGTCGCGGATGAAACACAAATTATACTTCTGTATTTTCGTGATAACTGCTTTATTGATAGTTTGTAAAGTAAACTGTCAAACTGTGGGGCCTTATAGAATAGGCAGTTTCAAAGTCGATTCCCTTTGTGTTAGAATAGATTCTCTTTCGATTGTTCCTTCTTCTTTTGTGCTGGAAGATGTTGACTACGGACAATACTTTTTGGATCCTATGGCCGCCAAGTTGTACTTGAAAGATTCGTCCTTGCTGGGCAAAGTGTTGGTGTATCATTATATAGTGTATCCTATGGATTTTTCACGTCCTGTTCGGCACAGGGAACTGTCGCTGATTGAACCGAAACGACATCGTGATGAAGGAATGGTCGTCGATATCAAACCGGTTTCTGATTTGAATGAAGACAACAGCCTGCTGAGTTCCGGATCCATTTCCAGAGGTGTTAGTCTGGGTAATAATCAGGATTTGGTGCTGAACTCCGCTTTAAATCTCCAACTTTCGGGCAAACTATCAGAACATATTGGAATTATGGCGGCTATATCAGACAAAAACATTCCAATTCAACCAGAGGGGAATACGCAGTATGTTTCAAGTATCAATAATATATTTATTACATTATATTATGATAGCATTGCTGAGATAAAAGCTGGAGATGTTGAAGTCCATTCCCCCAATTCAAATTTCATTTCTGTATCACGCAATTTGTTGGGTATGAGTGCGAGAACGAATTTAATAAATATGAACCGCCTTGCAATGAGAAATCAAATCGGAGGAGGTGTCACAAAAGGAAAGTTCGTGCGTCAGCGCCTGGTGATTCAGGACAGGGTTCAGGGACCATATCGACTTTATGGTGAAAACAATGAAACATCAATAGTCATCGTCGCTGGTTCCGAACGGGTATATCTGGATGGGGAACTTCTGCTTCGTGGTCAGGAGAATGACTATACGATTGATTATAATACCGCGGAAATAACGTTCACTCCCGCTCGTATGATGACTTCAGAGAAACGTGTCTTTGTCGAGTTCGAGTATTCTGACAGACACTTTGTTCGATATGCCCTTTATACCTATAATGAATTCAAGATTGGTAGAAAACGAAATATAGACTTGAAAGTCAATTTTTTTCAGGAACAGGATTTGAAAAATCAATCTATTCAACCTGAGTTGGATATGGAACAGAAGTTCTTTCTGTCACAATTGGGTGATCAAGAGCAGAATGCGTATTACGACTATGCTGATTCTGCAGAATATACTCCGAACAGAATCCTCTATTGTCGAAAAGACACAATTGTTGACGGAATGTCGTATCAGTCTATATATGAATATTCTACAGATGAATCCAAACAACTTTATGCTTTGAGTTTTACTTATATGGGTCCGCATAAGGGCTCCTACGTTCTGCTGCGAAGTACGGCGAATGGTAGGGTGTTCGGTTGGGTCGCACCGGAAAATGGGGAGATGGCCGGAGATTATAGTCCCGTAATGCGGCTTTCTACGCCTAAGTTGGTGCAAATGGCTTCTGTGCAGGCTGAATACCAATTCGGTCAGCGTTCCTTTGTGAAATCAGAATTGGCGATCTCAAATTCCGATCAGAATACTTTCTCAAAAATGGAGGATGCGAATAATGTCGGATTTGCCTATCTGTTAAATGTCAGTCATAATCAAAAACTCAAAACGTGGAACGAAGATTGCCCGTGGTTCTTGCAAACGGCGGTTGACTGGCAATTCGTCCATAAGAATTTCCACCCTATAGAAAGTTTCCGCGAAGTGGAATTCGCAAGGAACTATAATTTGTCGGATGATTATTCGACGGATTTTTCCGAGCAGATTCTGCATGCCGTTGTCGCGATGTTCAACGACAAAACGAGCAGGTCTCAATATTCGGTGAATTGGTTGTCTCGATTGGGCTCAATGTCAGCAATCCGTCAAGAATTAATGACGCGGAATCATTGGAGAAATGTTGACCTTGATGCAGGTTTGTCATATTTGAATACTAGGGATTCTGTGGAAAAAAGCAATTTCTTATCCTTTTCTGGAAATATATCTCGCAATTTTCGAAAAGTTCAGTTAGGATTTTCCGACAAAATGGAGTATAACGTGTTCGAAGATAGAATCCTTGACACTCTCCGATTGAACAGTTATGCTTTTAATGAGGCTGTTCTATATGTTAAGAATGGAGATTCTTCGGCGTATCAGTATAATCTGTCTTATAAGAATAGAATAGAGTTCCTTCCTGAAGAAGCCCGTCTGAAGATGAATAAATTGATTCACGAGGCCAGTGCGTTATTCCAGATTGAGAAGGTCCGCAACCAACATTTCGCTGTTCGTGCCACGTATCGGTGTCAAGAACAAATGCAGAATGAGGTCAGTATGGGTAGGGAACATTTGTTTTTAGGTAGTTTGGAATATACGGGCCGCTTTTTCCGCAATGTTATTGTGTTAAATACCTATTATGAGATGGGAAGCGGTATGGAACAGAAAAAAAACTTCACATTTTTGAAAGTGGCCAAAGGGCAGGGAACACATATATGGAATGACTATAATCATAATGGAATTGAAGAACTCGATGAGTTTGAAATGGCTGCTTTTGTAGATGAGGCGGATTATATAAAAGTATGGCTGAATAGTACGGAATATGTTAACGTCTTCAGCAATCGATTTGTCCAAAGTGTTCAAATCAGACCGGCAGCGATTTGGGCTAACAAATCGGGTTTCAGGAAGTTTTTGGCGCGTTTCACGGATGTGGGGTCCTTGCGTTGTCAGGTGAAACATTTAAATCTCTGTTTCAATCCATTTTATTCAAATATGAACGATACAAATCTGGTGGGCAAGTCGTTGATTTTGAATAATACGTTTTCCTTTAACAACAGCTCATCCAAATTCGCCTTTGACTACGTGGTCCAAAAGTCGCAGAACAAAAACCTTTTATATTACGGATATGAAAAGAGTAATGTCGATTTGCAGCAGGTCGTATTAAAAAGCAGAGTTGCAGACTGCTTTTCCCTGCAAGCCGAATATGTCTTCTCTCGGGTGCTTAATGAGTCTGAATTTATGTCAAATAGGAATTTCCGGATTGAGAGCAATAAGGTCGCTGGAAAAGCCCAACTGCAATTCCAACATAAGTATATGGGAGGATTGACGTACTCATACGAACAAAAAAACAACCGATTGGGAGAGGAGAAAATCAAAATTCAGAATGTCGAGATTTCATTTGACTGCCGGATGGCTAGGCGCGGAGCCATATTGACATCATGCAAATATGTTTTGATAAATGGGAAAATCGGAGATAACGGAAGCGTTTCGTATCAAATGCTGAATGGTTTGGCTTTGGGAAATAACGCCGTATGGAATTTGTCATACCAGTTGTCTGTTACGGATTTTTTGCAGTTGTCGTTAATGTACGAAGGACGGGCTTCACAAGGACACAAAGCGGTCCATACAGGTAATTTGACATTGAAAGCACAATTCTGACTTTGTGAACAGGACGTTGTGCGTCTTTTTTTTTGATAAAAACATGCAATCAGTTGTGTTGTAGGTTGTTATGATAAAATTGCCGTTTTGTGAAAAAAAAATCCATAAACGATACGAAACAATAAGAAATTATAGTATTTTTGGCGCTTTAAAATTTGTTAGCTTCAATGTGCTATGTAACTTTTTTTCAAAAAGGCCGTAAAAGTATATTCGTCTGTAAAAGACTTTTTGGACTAATAGGTATGTAATACATTAACTAGCAGATTGTTATTGTTAATTCTAATTCTTGAATGCGATGAAAGTTCGTGTAGAAAAAATAGGTTTTATATTGTTTTTTGCAATGTCAATATGCTTTGCAGGATATGCTCAGGATGATGCGCAATTTACGCTTTTTCCGTGGGCAACTTCCTATTATAACCCAGGAGGCATTGGTGAACAACAAAACACCTTATGTTTTACAGCACTCTATGACAATAAATATATGGGATGGAAGGATGTCGTAAACGGCTCCGACTCTGCTGATAAAACAGGTCCGCAGGATGTTTATCTTTCTGTTGAAACCTATTTGAAAAAAATCCACAGCGCTTTTGGCATTACTTTTATTAGAGATGAACTTGGTTTTTATAAGAACACCGGTGCGAAATTGGGATATTCCTACAAGTTGCGCATAGGTGGTGGCCATCTTGGAATTGGTGCGCAAGTTTCCATTTTCAATCAGGCAATCAGTAGTAGCGGTTTGCATCCTATTGAGAGTGGTGACCCGACGTTGGATCAGCTGGATGAATCAACATTGGACTTGGATTTCAGTCTCGGTTTGATGTATAAAACAGACCAATGGTATGCTGGTGTCGGTGTTACCCAATTGGCAGCTCCACTGGATAAAGACCAGAAATTGAGACTTTCAGGAGAACATGGTTCTCAAAGAAATATGCAGCTCTACTTCCATGGAGGTTATACGTGGATAGTTCCTGCAAACCCCAACTGGGAGGTTATGCCTCAGACAATGTTGAAGACTGATTTGTCAACAGTGCAATGGGACATTATGATGCTTGCTCGTTATAATGGCGTGTTCTGGGGAGGTCTTGGATATAGATGGAATGACGCCGTCTCTCTCGTCTTCGGTGCCCGTCCGTTCTACAATTCTTCAAATATTTATTTGAAAGGCCTTGAAGCCGGTGTCTCTTACGGCATCACCGCTAACAAATTGGCTTACAGAGCAAATCGCAGTTTTGGTGATTTTGAAGTTATGGTGCGATATTGCTTTGATATATACAAACCCGAAATCTTTTCAGGGTATGGATCAACCCGTTCCATTTATAAAAATCAATACTAGGAAAATAAAAATTTGATATTTGCGTTAGTAAATCTGCGTTTGAAATAATAATAAAATCAATAAATATGAAAAGGGTAATTATTCTATTGGCAGTGACATTAGTTTTGTTCGTGTCCTGTAAAAATGGTGGCGACGGTCAATTAGTAGGAGTGAAAGACCGTCCGGAATTTTTGGATTTGGAACCATTCGGTATGGTCTATGTCCCGACTGGCCATTATGTGATGGGCGGTGGCGACCAAGATGTGCCGTTTGCATTAACACAACAATCTAGAAATGTTACGGTAGCAGCCTTCTGGATGGATGAAACCGAAATCACGAACAATGAGTACCGCCAGTTCGTATATTGGGTCCGTGATTCTCTCGCGCACGTACTTCTCGGTGATGCCGAGATTACCGAAGCTGAAAAGTATGGTCACTATCAGAAATATACCAAAGGCGAAAACGAAGGCGAAATCATGGAACCTAAGTTGATCAACTGGAAAGAAGAAATCCCTTGGGATTCCGACAACGAAGAAGTACAAGCTGCTTTGTCTCCGTTGTTCAATAAGGTTAATACCCGCTTTTATCATTATCGTCCAAATACGACCAATGTTTCCATGTATAATTATGAATATTGGTGGTATGATTACCGTAATTGGAGAGATCCTAAAGATCCTGATAATTTCGGCGCTGCCACAAAGGAATTTGATAAAGAAGGCGTAGATTATGGTGGCTTGTACGCCAATCGTCCCAGTAGCCTTGGTACAGGTTACCAACGTTTTATCAGACACGAGGTCGTCAACATTTACCCAGATACCCTTTGCTGGGCACACGACTTCGTTTACTCCTACAACGAACCCGTCCTTTTGAACTACTTCTCTAACCCCCAATATGATAATTATCCAGTAGTCGGTATTAGTTGGAAACAGGCCAAAGCCTTTTCCCATTGGAGAACACAACTTCGTTTGAGCTGGTTAGCATCTAAAGAGTATGCTAACGAACAAGAGTTCAGACTTCCGACGGAAGCTGAATGGGAATGGGGTGCTCGTGGTGGTAATTCCCTGGGATCCTATCCTTGGGGTGGTCCTTATACTACCAATAGTAACGGTTGTTTCCTTAGCAATTTCAAACCACAAAGAGGTAACTATATCGCTGACGATAATTTCTATCCTAGTATTGTCGCACATTACCATCCCAATGATTGGGGCTTGTTTGATATGAGTGGTAATGTGGCAGAATGGTGTGAAGATGCATTCGATAAATCCGCTACCTATTTCACCCACGACATGAACCCCGTTTACATTTATTATGCAAAGAAAGAAGATTCTCCTGCAAAGAAGAGAAAGGTCATTCGCGGTGGTTCCTGGAAAGATGTCAGCTACTATACAACAGTTGCTGCCAGAACTTTCGAATACCAGGATACCTGTAAATCCTACGTGGGCTTCCGTAATGTACAATCCTATATGGGTCGTCAAAGAGGTGATAACTCAAGCAGCAGCGCTTCTCATGTTTACTAGAAATTTTTTCAAAAACAATTAATAACACAAATCATTAACTTAAACTAAATTTTCAAAATGAATGCAATTGACAGATTAGTAAGATCTAATGGGTACAAAAAATTTATGGCTAAATTGTATGGCTGGGGTGCTGCAGTCGTCATTTTCGGTGCATTGTTCAAAATTTTGCACTTGCCTGGCGCTAACATTATGCTTATCCTCGGTATGGGTACCGAAGTCTTGATTTTCTTCTTCTCCGCTTTCGAGCCTTTACATGTTGAGTACAATTGGGCATTGGTTTACCCAGAACTCGCAATTGCTGAAGAACCAGCTGAACCTACAAAACGCGAAAGAAAAAAAGCTGCCGTTACCACTTCTACAACGCAACAACTTGATAAGATGTTTGAAGAAGCTAAGATTGGACCTGAATTGATTGAAAGTTTGGCTTCTGGTATGAGAAACCTCGGCGAAAACGCTAAAAAGCTTGCTGGTGTTTCTGACGCTGCTGTTGCAACTGACGCTTTCGTAGGCAATATGACAAAAGCTGCCGAATCTGTACGTAACCTTTCTCTCAAATATGATAAGGTTGCTGCTTCCCTCGAAACCGACAGCAACGCTTCTGTTGCTTATACTGAAAGTTTGAAAAAAGCAACTGCCGCTATCAACCAAATGGCTAATGCTTACGAACAGACCACTACTTACAAGGCAGAAATGGACAAACTTACAAACAATATCGCTGCTTTGAGCAAGGTCTATGGTAATATGTTGGCTGCTATGGGTGTTAACCCTAACAAATAACATAAAGTATAATCATCTCACTATTTACTAATTAAACTAAAAATTTAGAAAATGGGTGCAACAAATTGTCCGGAGACCCCGAGACAGAAAATGATTCAGATGATGTACTTGGTGTACACCGCTATGTTGGCATTGAACGTATCTGCTGATATTTTGAATGCTTTTGTAGTCGTTGATGACACATTGGTTACTTCCACGCAAAATGCTGCTTACCAAAATGGTAATGTCTATTCTTGGTTCGATGCTCAAAAATCCATCCTCGGTGAGGCTAAGATCCACGATGCTTATACAAATGCCCAACAGTTGAAAAAAGAGACTGACGGATTGGTCAAATATATTGAACAAATGCGTCGTGACCTTATTTTCGCAGTTGATGGTGATTCTCTGGCAGAAGTGAAAATTGATGGTAAGAAAGTAAAAGTTTCTAAAACAGTTTCTACTATTACAAAGAAGGATAACTTTGATATTCCTACAGACTTTATGATCAATAAGAAACATGCAACTGAACTTAAAGATCGTATTAATAAGTATAAAGCTAACATTTTGAAACTCGCTAAGCCTGAGGATAGAAAAAATTTGGAGTCTGCTTTAGGTCTGGATGTTAATGCGAAATTTAAAAAAGATGGTGCAGAGCAAAGTTGGGAACAACATAATTTTGACCACATCATCTCTGCAGCTGCCGTTACCCTGTTGAATAAAACTGTAGGTGAGGTTAGAAATGCTGAAGCTACTATGTTGAACTATTTGAAAGCTTCCATCAATGCTGAAGACTTTAAGTTTGACCATGTAGCTGGTCGTGCTATTCCTAAATCTCAAATGGTATTCTCTGGTGACAGCTACGAAGCTGATATTATTGTAGCCGCTTACGATACAAAAGCTACTCCCGAAGTTTACTATAAAATGGGTGCCGATACTTTGACTGAAGCTAACCTTGGCGGAGCTACAAAACTTGAAGGTGAAAACGGTCTTGTTAAATTGAAAATCGCTGCCGGCGATATCGGCGAAAAAAGATATGCTGGTTTGATTAAGATTATGGATCCTAGCGGCCAACCGAAATATTATGGCTTTAGCGACAAATATACAGTACTCAAACCTTCTGCAACTATTGCTGCTGATAAGATGAATGTACTCTATGCCGGTATCGCTAACCCAGTATCTGTTTCCGCTCCGATTTCTCCTGATAAATTGAGCGTTTCTTTCCCGGGTTGTTCTGTTTCTTCACAAGGTGCTGGTAAGTATAATGTTACAGTTCCTGTTTCTCAGATCGGACAAACCGTTAATGCCACTGTTAGTGCTAAAACCGGTGATGCAGGTAGCAAGGCTATGGGTTCTACGGCTTTCCGTGTAAAGAAAGTTCCAGATCCTAAAGCTGTTTTGGGTGCTGGTATTCGTAGTGGAAAACGCTCCAAAGCTGAAATTACGGCTAACCCTGTTGTTGTTGCCAAAATGCCCGAAGATTTCGTCTATGAACTGAGATGGAAAGTCAATTCTTATCAAGTCATTTTCAATAGCAAAGGTATGGAAGACGCCCCGATATCTGTACAAGGTGGTGCTCTTAGCGAGCAAGTTAAATCTAAAATTTCCAAGGCTTCGCCAGGCACAGTAGTGACTTTCGAAAACATTAAAGTTTCCTCTGATGCGGGTACCCGTACGTTGGAAGGATTTACGATTCGTATTAGATAATATTAAAAGATTTATATTATGAAAAAGTTTGGTTTATTATTATTAGCATTATGTGCCTTTTCCTTTACCTTCGCTCAAGAAGATGAAACTGAGGATGGTAGTACAATGGCGCAACCTATTAACCGCGCGCCGGCAGAATTCCCTTGGGAGCAGGTTGAAGTTAATGCGGATTCCGATCCTATTCCTTATGCTCCCATCCGTCAAGCAGATGTGATGTATTATTACACAATCTGGAGAACGATTGATTTGAGAGAAAAGGTTAACCACCCGTTGTATTTCCCAACGGAAGTGCGCGGTACTTGGCGTAGTCTTGCTCAAACAATTTTCGACGCGGTTGATATTATGCATCCCGAAAAAACAGATAATGTGCTTCCTGTTTACAGCGATGATATGTGTACAATGCCGTACGATAGAGAATCTGTCAGAGGCAGTTTGTCCCGTACGTATCCACAACCTGTTCTTGATATTGAGACAGGTGAAGAAACTGGAGAAACACAGGATGTTGTTGTTGAATTTGAAGCCAATCAAGTGATTTCCTATAATATTAAGGAAATATGGTATTTCGACAAGCAAGAATCTCGTTTCAAATATCAGATAATCACACTCCAACCCATCATTGAATATGAAAAACCTACCTATTCATCGTATGATGACGAGGAAAACGAGGATGAAGAAGATGTTCCTCAACAAATGACTAAGACAACGATGGGATTCATTTATTATAGTGAATTGAGACCTTACCTTGCCAAACAGGAAGTATATAATGTCAAAAACAATGCTCAACGCGTTTCCTTTGACGATCTTCTGACTTGGAATCGTGATTTCTCATCCCTTATTTACAAGGAAGCTAATGTCTATGACAGAGAAATCCAAGAGTATATTTCCAATTCACGTGACCAACGTATCGAATCTGAAAAAATTACGGAAAGACTCCGTACTTTTGAAAGCGATCTCTGGGAATTCTAGTCTGTAAAAAACCAACTTTTCATAATAAACCAAAAGGGCACTTCAAGTGCCCTTTTTTTATTTTTTTAAGCTTGAAATCCAAATTTTTTGTGTACGTTTGCAAACCTAATTTTTATGCTATGATTGTTATTACTGGAGCTGCTGGTTTTATCGGAAGTTGTATGACTGCTAAGTTGAACGAAATGGGTCTGACCGATTTGATTTTGGTAGATGATTTCTCGAAAGATGCGAAACGCCGCAATTGGGAAGGAAAGTCGTATGTCGATAAAATTCAGCGAGATGTTTTCTTCCAGTGGGCTGAAAAGAATGTCCAACATATTGATTTTATCATCCATTTGGGTGCTCGCACCGATACAACCGAATTCGACTATTCTGTTTTTGAAGAGCTTAATGTGTCCTATACCCAAAGAGTTTGGAGCTTCGCGGCCAAGCACAGTATTCCGTTGGTTTATGCTTCATCGGCAGCGACGTATGGCGCCGGCGAATTTGGATATAAGGATGAAGAAATGCTGGCTTACAAGTTGCAACCGCTGAATCCCTATGGCAAATCCAAAAATGAAATTGACAAGTGGGTGCTGAAACAAACAAAAACTCCTCCTTGCTGGTACGCATTCAAGTTCTTTAATGTGTATGGGCCTAATGAATATCACAAAGGACGTATGGCTTCCGTGATTTTCCATTCTTTCAATCAAATTCGTGAAACAGGGAAAGTCAAGTTGTTCCGCTCACACCGACCTGATTTTGAAGATGGTTGGCAATTGCGGGACTTTGTTTATGTCAAAGATGTTGTGCGCGTTATATATTGGTATATGAAGCATCTCCCTCAAAGTGGAATTTACAATCTTGGCACAGGGCGCGCCCAATCTTTCTATACTTTGGCTGCTTCTACTTTTAATGCTATGGGACTGGAGCCTAACATAGAATTCGTTGATATACCCGAAGATATAAGAGAAAAATACCAATATTACACGCAGGCTGAAATGCGGAAAATGCGATCCGTCGGTTTTAAAAAGCCTTTTTACACCTTGGAAAGCGGCGCAAAATCATACGTCTCTAGATATTTGATCAAAGATGCTGTGTATTAGGTTTTTAAAAAAAATATTGGCTATTGACGATATTTGTTTGCTAAGTTCAAAGTTTTTTTTATTTTTGTCTTCCTTAAAAAAAATGCTTTGAGCTTCTTATTAGAGCTACAATCAACAACTTGAAAATCTATATGGGAATGAAAAATTTTACTGATAAGGAAATTCATCAAACGTTGAAAACCGTATTCGGTTTTGACAAATTCAAAGGCAATCAATTGAAAATTATCAAGTCCTTACTTAAAGGCAAGGATTGCTTTGTGATAATGCCTACAGGTGGTGGTAAATCTTTATGCTACCAATTGCCTGCCTTGATGAAGGATGGAACGGCAATTATTATTTCTCCGTTGATTGCTTTGATGAAGAACCAGGTTGACGCGATTAGGAATTTCGGTACGGATATGGGTATCGCCCACTATTTGAATTCATCTTTGACTAAAGTTGAGATCAACGAGGTGAAGCAGAACCTCATTTCCGGAAAAACGAAATTGCTGTATGTTGCTCCTGAATCCCTGACCAAGGAGGAAAATGTGAAATTTTTCCAGGATATAAACATTTCTTTCTATGCAATTGACGAAGCCCACTGTATCTCAGAATGGGGACACGACTTCCGTCCGGAATACCGAAGAATACGCGCCATTATCGACAAAATTGGAAAGAAAGTTCCCGTTATGGCGTTGACGGCCACGGCCACTCCAAAAGTCCAAAGCGATATCCAGAAGAACCTCGGAATGGATAAGGCCGATGTGTATATTTCTTCATTCAACCGCCCGAATCTGTATTATGAAATTCGTGAAAAGACAAAAGATATTGACAAGGAAATTGTTCGTTTTATCAAAAAACATAGCGGCAAATCCGGTATCATCTATTGCTTGAGTCGTAAGAAGGTTGAGGAATTGGCCGAATTCCTACAGGCTAATAAGATTCGCGCCCTTCCATATCATGCCGGTCTGGATTCTAAAACAAGAGTTCAAAACCAAGATGACTTCTTGATGGAGAAGGCAGACATTATCGTGGCTACCATCGCCTTCGGTATGGGTATAGATAAGCCTGATGTGCGTTTCGTCATTCACTACGATATGCCTAAGAGCTTGGAAAGCTACTATCAGGAAACAGGCCGTGCCGGCCGTGACGACGGAGAAGGCATTTGTCTGGCTTTCTACGATTATAAGGATCTGCACAAATTGGAGAAATTCTCCACTAAAAAATCCGTTGCCGAACAGGAGATTGTAAAGCAGTTACTGGCTGAAACGGCTTCTTACGCGGAATCTACAAGCTGCAGAAGAAAACACCTCTTACACTATTTTGGCGAAGACTATTTGGAAGAGAATTGCCATAACTGTGACAATTGTAATCATCCTAAACCTAAGATGAATGCTTCAGAACAAGTCTCTTTGGCATTGGAAGGTGTTCAAACTGTAAAGCAACAGTTCAAGGAAGACCAGATTATCGACATCCTTACTGGAAATAAGACCAGCTCTATTGTTAAGTTCAAACACGACAAACTCAAACAATTCGGTGAAGGCGAGGAATTTGATGCGAAGTTTTGGTCGAACATTATCAGACTGTCCATCTTTGAAAATCTGATTGCCAAGGATGTTGAAAATTATGGTCTGCTGAAATTGACCGAAAAGGGTGAAAAATATATGCTGAATCCTTATTCCATTATGGCTATCAAACCGGAAACGGCCAAGGACGAGGAAGAAGAAGAGGAAGAAGCAATGGAGAATGTGGGCGGCAGCCCCGTTGAGGATGCCTTTGACTCCACGCTCTATAGTATGCTCAAGGATCTTAGAAAGACGATCTCTAAGGAGGAAAATCTTCCACCGTTTGTGATCTTCCAAGACCCTTCTCTGGAAGATATGTGTATCCAATATCCGACAACTATGGAGGAAATGACCCATATCGCAGGTGTCGGTGCTGGAAAAGCCCAAAAATACGGACGTCGTTTTATTGATTTGATTCGGGATTATGTGGAAGAAAACGAAATCGAACGCCCGCAAGACTTTGTGGTGAAGTCTGTCGTGAAGAAGTCCGCAATCAAAGTGTTCATCATCCAAAGTATAGACAGGAAAGTCGGATTTGAAGACATTGCGCGCGCCAAAGGATTGGATATCAACGAGCTCCTTACCGAAATGGAGATGATTGTCGCTTCCGGAACTAAAATCGATATTACCTATTATATTGATGAGGAAATTGAAGACTACCATCAGGAGGAAATCCTCGATTACTTTGCCTCCGCCGAATCGGATTCCGCCGAATTGGCACTTCAAGAATTGGGCGAAGACGAATATGATTTGGATGAAATCAGAATCATGCGTATCAAATATTTGTCCGATGTCGGAAACTAGTGGCATATTTTGGAAAAACTAATAGTGTTTAACTAATAATCAAAACATTAAATGGAAGAATCAAGATATTTAATTAACCCGGTAGAAAGTGTGGTCCCAGATGAAATGGTGCCGGGTTTTGTTGCTGCGGAGTCTAAAATCAAGAACGAAACAGCAGAACAAACAAGAACAGAAGAAACAACATCACCTACTGGCAAAGAGTCAGTCGATACTGGAAATTCTAAAATGGAGAGAGGTTGCGGTAATAAAAGAAAATGCTGCATAGGTCATCTGATCTTCGACGGCGTGCTTCTGCTTGCCGTTATAGCGCTTTTTATTCTGCATTTCTGTGATAACGGAACCCCTGTGTCCGCTGTTGAGACCAATCCGGCCAAACCTGGGAATGGTGATGTGATTTATGTCAACATTGACACCATCAATGAAAAATATGAGATGGTCAGTTTGCTGACAGACAGTATTGATGCGGAAAAACAGAAACAGACCGTGCTTTTCCAGAACAGACAGAAAGCCCTTGAAACGAAGCTGGCCAATTACCAACGCAATATGCAGTCCGGTCAGCTCACACCCCAGCAGGCTCAATATGCAGAACAGTCTTTGCAACAGGAAAGTGCCCAACTGCAAAGCGATTATTCTGCAGCATTGGAATCCCTCGAGGCCCGCTATGCCGCAGCCTTATCACAAATCGCGGATTCTTTGAAAGCCGCTTGCCAACGTGCGAATGGCCGACATAACGCTTCCTACGTCGTAAGCTATGGTGCCGGCGGACAAGTCATCTGCGCCGATCCGACGAAGGATATCACTCAAGAGGTGTTGGATGATTTGAACAAACCGTTCAAGAAAAAGAAAAAAGGAGGTAAATAATGGATGAAAATATAAAGAACTCCAAGCCGGAGAAGAAATCCTACGGTACATTTATCGCTTTTGTCGTTCTTGCCTTAATATTGGCTGCCGTGATTGTTTTCGGTGTGCATAAATATAAGAACAGTGCGGAAGTAAAGTTGGAGGAACAGTCAAAAAGCCTTTTGGACTCACTCCACATCTTTCCCCCGATAGATTTTGCAGACTCTCTTTATTTCAAGAAAGTATTGGTTTCTTACGATGAGGACAACCCCCGTGATATTTTCTATTATGAAATCGATAGTCTTGGCAACCCTACGAAGAACAAAGTTCATGAGACACATTATTATCCGGGTAAAAAGAAATATGTGGATGGTAATGTCGCCAAAGACGCTCGCGACGGTTTGTGGTATGCTTACCACGAAAATGGGAACGTACAAACAAAAGCCTATTATGTCAATGGCAAAGAGGATGGACAGTACGCTGTCTATTATGAAAACGGGAATGTCCGTTATACCGGTAAATATAAGGCTGGCAAACGTGTTGGCACGTGGTTCTTCTATGATGAAAACGAAAAGTTGACGAAGACCAAGGATTTCGATAAGAACACTACGAAAGAATTAAAATAATTATATAACAAATTAAAACACACAGATTATGGAATTACCTTTTGCAGAAGCGTGGAAAATCAAAATGGTTGAACCCATTAAGAAATCCACACGCGCTGAGCGCGAAAAATGGCTCGAAGAAGCCCACAACAACATCTTTATGTTGAAATCAGAACAAGTTTATATCGACCTTTGTACTGACTCCGGTACTGGCGCAATGAGCGACAAACAGTGGAGTGCTATGATGATGGGCGATGAAAGCTATGCTGGTGCTCGTTCTTTCTTCCATTTCAAAGATGCCGTGAATGAAATCACTGGTTTCCCGTATGTCATCCCGACACACCAGGGACGTGCAGCTGAAAACGTTTTGTTCTCATATCTCGTTAAACCGGGTATGGTTATCCCTGGTAACGCTCATTTCGATACAACAAAGGGTCATATCGAAAGCCGTAAGGCATTCGCTATCGATGTTACCTGTGACGAAGCTCACGACACCCAACTCGAAGTCCCCTTCAAGGGTAATGTAGGTCTCGAAAAACTCGAGAAAGTCCTGAAAGAAAACCAGGGCAACGTTCCTTTCATGGTTCTCACCGTGACCAACAACACCGTCGGAGGACAACCCGTCTCCATGGAAAACATCCGCGAGACTTGCGCACTCTGCCACAAATACGGTGTGCCCGTCAACATGGACTCCGCTCGATTCATCGAGAACGCCTACTTCATCAAGACTCGTGAAAAAGGCTACGAAAACAAGACCATCGCTGAAATCGCAAAAGAGATGTTCAGCTATGCAGACAGCATGACCATGTCCGCTAAGAAAGACGGCCTCGTCAACATGGGCGGCTTCATCGCTACCAGAAGAGAAGACTGGTACGAAGGTGCAAAAAGATTCTGCATTCCTTTCGAAGGCTTCCTTACCTATGGCGGTATGAATGGTCGCGACATGGATGCTCTGGCAGTCGGTTTGCGCGAAAACCTGGAGTTCGGCATGATCGAAACCCGCGTCAAACAGGTGGCTTACCTTGCTTCCAAACTCGATGAATATGGCATCCCTTACCAGCGCCCTGCCGGTGGTCACGCCATCTTCGTTGACGCCGACAAAGTGTTGACCAACATTCCAAAAGAAGAATTCCCCGCACAGACACTTACCTGCGAGCTCTATCTCGAAGCCGGTATCCGCGCATGCGAAATTGGTTACGTTCTCGCTGACCGCGACCCCGTGACCCGCGAAAACCGTTTTGGTGGTCTCGATTTCGTCCGTCTCTGCATTCCCCGTCGCGTCTACACCAACAACCACATGGATGTTATTGCTGCCGCTCTCAAAAATGTATACGACCGTCGTAACACCATTACCCGAGGCCTCGAAATTACCTGGGAAGCTGAACTTATGCGTCACTTTACCTGCCAGTTCCGCCGCCTGAAATAGTAAAGTATATAACCCATATTACTATAAAAGCCTCAATCTGAACGATTGGGGCTTTTGTTGTAAATAAAAATAAGTTTTCAATATGTTGAAGACTGATTTTAAGTACACCTCAGTTAGGACCAAAATGGTGTGAGTTAGGACCAAGTTGAGGTCACTTTTTTTCATGATTTTACTCCTGCTTTGCGACAAGAAATGTCATTTACGACAAGAAAATAATGTTTTTTGTGTCGTTTTGTCGGTAAATGGTGTTTCTGTTGTTAAAGGATTTTTCTTTAGCTGTTGATAATCAGTATTTTGATTATTTTCATTGAGGAGGTTCGGGAAAAAGTTACCGACAAAAAGGGGGTAGTTAACGACAAATTGACGACAAAAGCGACAAGTTAACGACAAAATTACGACATGGAATGTCGGAAAGGTTGTTGATGTGGACTGGATTTATTGTCTCTTTGGGGAGTTGTTTGCAAATGAGGTTTGGCTGAATGTAACAACTGATTGGCGTGCTATACCGTACTGCTGACATGCAGGTCTATACCAAAAAAGTCTATACAAAAAAAATCTCTACAAAAAAAGAGAGACGAGCAGGGGTGTTCGTCTCTCTTATGGGGGAATAGGATTACTATTATTCTGCAGTTTGAGTTTCGGTTTCGGGTGCGTCCTCGGGCTTTTCGAGGTCGATCTTTCCTGCCTGGAGCAAGAGGTTGTACCAGGTATAGAGTTTCTTTACGTCGGAATTATAAATCCTGTCGGCGTCATAGTTGGGAAGAATTTGTTCAAAATAGTCGAAGAGTTCCTTGGAGGAAGCTTTCTTGAAGTCGAAGGGTATTTCCTTGCCTTCCTCTTTACGATAAATGTCCTGAAGAATATCCATGAGGGGTTTATCGTCTTCGATGGTGAACATGCTGATTTCGTTCAAGGAACTGATTCTATCATTTCTAAAGACGGGGCAACGTTTCTTGGTTGCCAAAGATTCTACGATAGCCCCAGTTTTGGTCTGGGAGACAAGTTCATACAAATCGGGTTTGCCAGAGATGACTAAGATTTTACTTAAATCCATAAAGCGGTCGTTTTCAGTTATTATCTTGTTTACTATTGTTCGTCAGTATTTTGCAATATTGCAAGCTACTATTCCAGTTTATTTAAAAAAATTCTACCTATTAACGCAAGGAATAGCAAAAAATTATATTTCATAGAAATTTTTTTTTCGCATTTTTGCATACCTGTATGATTGACTGATGATTGTCGTTACATATCAGAAGAGATTTTTAGTATTTTTAACTTTCGAGAATAAATGAGCAGTCAGAATTCCTATGGCATGGTTTGGCACCACTATCGGACCCAGACCTTCGGTTTGGTTTAAAAACGGATTTTGAGAATTTACAACTCCACGCTATTTCTTGTTTTTTTTCCCCTTTCCTTGCCTCGGAAGAGGCTTTTGGGGGCTCTTCGCGAGGCTTTCAGAAAAAGGGCTTCGTATGGACAGTTTATACGGTTTCTTTTGTAACGGTTAGTTCAATATCACCTTTTTGACTAGTAGACCGTTGGAAGTCTCCAGCTTGAGGAGATAGACGCCTCTTTCGAGGTTGCTGACGTCGAGATTGAGGGCATCGGAGGAGATGGTTTGAGAGAGCA
>JAZRYT010000041.1:0-14134 GCA_045600905.1 Bacteroidales bacterium | reverse complement strand
TGGATGTGCGGATGTCTTGGATGACTTTGCCCTGGTAGCCTTTTTCTTCAATGAAGTAGTGGCCCATAACGGCAATCATCAGGTCGGGAGCGATAAAGTCGCCGTTTTCATCGACAAACATCACGCGGTCGGCATCGCCATCGAAGATGACGCCGATGTCGGCTTTTGTCTCGCGCACTTTCTGCTGCAGGGCGACGATGTTCTCCGGTTCCAATGGGTTGGCCTCGTGGTTCGGGAACGTGCCGTCCAAGGTGTCAAACAAATAGGTGGGCTGCTCGCCGTAAATCTCCTTCACCAAGATGGAGGCCATGCCGTTGCAACAGTCCATTACCATGCTGAGGTTGGAGAGGTCGTGGTGAAATTTGGATTGGAATTCCAGATATTCGGCTTTTACGTCATAAGGCACAATTTTGCCTTTGGCGGCTGCCGGCGTGACGGGCTCGTTGGCTGAAATTCGGCGCTCGATTTCGCCGAGTCCGGTGTCATAACCGACGGGCAACGCATTAGTGCGGGAAACTTTCAGTCCGTTATGCTCTTTGGGATTGTGTGACGCGGTAATCATCACGGAGGCGTCAAAGTGATGCTGCGCGGTGAAATAATAGACCATCGGCGTGGTCGTCAGGCCCATATCGTAAACATCGGCACCGGCATCCGTAATGCCGTTAGCCAGTGCTTCAAACATCTGCGGGGAAGACACGCGCATATCTCGCCCGACAAGCACTTTGTCTGTATTCAACAATGATGGCAGGAAATAACCGAATTTATAAACGGTGTCCAAATCGAAATCTTTGCCAAAGGTTCCGCGAAAATCGTATGCTTTAAATGCGCTCATTTTTATCCTAAAATACTTGGAATATCCTCGATTCTTATAGTCTCCGCCGGCGGTTGGACCATGTTTTCCCAACGCAGGAAGGAAGAAGACTTAATGTCGAACAACACGTTATAGAATGTCCTCGCCCAATAATTTCGAGTGCCGAATCCGTGAGGGGTTTTCAGAAATTTCTCACACAGCACCACCTCACTTGTCTCTGTTTTCACTACGACCACCCATATTGCAGCCACTTTGGAAGCATTATCAAAAGATTCGACAAAGAACGACAAAGCGTATTCCACACTCTTAGGATACTCCAATGTTGAGACATATTCGACAATCTGTTCGTCAGACAAGACATACTTGCTGGCTATATTGTTTTTGACAACTTGAATGGATTTCAACGACTTATTTATTTTGGTAGCCATAGACAAATCGTACTGCATAACCGGTTTGCGGAAACTCATACGAATATCGTACTTCTTTTGGTCATTGATAATCATCATATTCCAATCATGCAGATAATGTTGGAATATTTCTTGCGTGAAATCCAAACCGTTTTTTGTAAAATGCGCCTTGGAAAAGAAAATCCCTGTCCAAAGAATATCTTTGACATTCAAAAAATCAACAAAAAGTTCTTCGTTTAGGTACATTTTCAATTAATTTATTAAGACAGCATAACATTCATAGCTTACCGCAGATAGAATGCCACATTTTTTTCGCCACCGGCCACCCATACACAATCATCCGACAACAATTTGAAATCCGGTTTGGGGTTTGAAACGAATTGTTCTCCACGCATAATTCCAACAATCATACAGCCAGCGGATTTCATACTCACCTGTCTCAAAGTCTTATTGGTCAAGAAAGACGTCTCACCCAATACACTTTTTTCCACCACGATTCTTTCATCCACATTTTCCTCAGATTTAGGTGCCAAAACATTCTGCATGGCCTTTTCAATTACGCTGCGGAATTGCTTTATTTGGTCTTGAGCGCCCACCACTACAAGAATATCGTGAGGATAAATAATTGTATTGCCAGACGGGACCGGGATTGAGGTTGTACCGCGAACTATTTTAATCACACTGACATCCACTGAGTGTCTAAACGGCATTTCGCGCAAAGTTTTTCCCACGTATGGAAAATCAGACGAGATTTCAACATCATCCACAACCATATCTTTCCCTTCAAAATTTTCATTCACCATAGTGCTGATAGGATTGGCGGCTTTTTCCATTTCCTCTTTCTCATTCAGATTGAAGAAGAAATGGTCCTCCATTTTCGTGAAATTGTGCACAGAGCGACGTGACCAGAGGACCAGCAGGATTACCGCTGGGATGGAAATCAGTAAAATCAAAAATTCCGCTTGTTCAAAGAATGAAGAGCACAGTATAACGACTGCACAAACGGCAAGCATGATTTTAATAATAGAGAGCGACATCAAGGCCCATCTGTTAAAGCGGCGTTCTTTGAGCAAGAACAATTTAGTCTGTTTGACCGATTTTCCTTCAGCGCACAACCCGAACAAGAATGGCAACATAATAACCATTGCCACAGAGAAGCCAATCCAAACCCGCAAATTTTCGCCGAAATTTGGCAGCAATTGGTCTGCAAATTTATGGAAAGCCCATTTAGAGCCGATGATAACTGCAGAAATCATGACACCATACAACACCAGCCTCAACATATAACCTTTAATTAGCTTCATCCATTCGCTTTTTTCAGCAGAGGATGATTTCATTTGAGCATCTTTAGAAGGAGCCACTGCCTTAACGAACCTATCTGGCAAATGCTTTATCAGGAAATTGCTTACTGGGTCTGCGGCTTTTATCATATACGGTGTTGTAAATGTTGTAATCACAGAGACAGCAACAACAACGGGGTAAATAAAATCGCGCATAACGCCGAGTGAACAGCCGAGGCCTGCGATGATAAAGGCAAATTCACCCAACTGAGCCAAGCTGAAGCCCGTGTGTACGGCATTTACAAGACCTTGTCCCGCCAACAAGGCTCCTGAGGTTGAAAAGATCAGGATTCCCAACATCGCCACTACAGTGATAATTAGGATAGGAGCCCAATGTTGTCCTATCACAGCTGGATCTACCATCATACCCACGGAGACGAAGAAGATTGCGCCGAAGAGGTTTTTCACTCCCACCAACGAATGTTCCACACGTTCGCCTTCCACCGTTTCTGCCAATATCGAGCCCATCACAAAGGCACCCAATGCAGAAGAGAAGCCAGCCAATTCGGCTAACGTCACCATTAAAAAGCATAGGCCTATAGCCGTCAGCAGCAGTATTTCATCATTAAGATATTTGTGTGCCCATTTCAAAAGAGTGGGTATCAAGTAAATACCTATCAAGAACCATAGTATTATGTAGAAACCCAATTTCAACAGACCCATTGCCATTTCCCCACCAGCGAATTTATTACTGACGGCCAATGTTGAGAGCAGAACCATCAGCAAAACCGCAATAAGATCTTCAAAGACAAGGGAGCCGAACAGCAAGGTGGCATGCGAACTATCTTTCAAGCCCATATCATCATAAGCCTTAATGATAATGGTTGTTGAAGACATCGACAGAAGCCCGCCGAGAAATATGCTTTCCATTGAAGTCCATCCCATCGCCCGACCGAGGATGAGCCCCACGAGCATCATACCCACACATTTCACGCCCGCCGTAATCAAGGCACTGCTTCCTACTTTCAATAGTTTTTTAAAACTAAATTCAAGGCCTAATGCAAAAAGCAAGAATATAATACCGATTTCGGACCATTGGTGAACGCCTTCGGTACTAGTCAATGGGACCAAACCCAAATGGGGTCCCACCAAAAAGCCAGCCACAATATAGCCAAGAATCAGCGGTTGCTTCAATGCCTTGAAAAGTACTGTGAAAATCCCGACTGCGATAAGGATGACAGCTAGATCTACTACAAAACTCATAAGGGCAACACTTATTTATTTAATGGGAAAATTTCATTTACCAATTCGGCAAATTCTTTATATGCTTCCGTTCCCGACAAATCGGAGAAAGCCTCTGCCAAGGCGTGATAGCGCCAACAATGATCACTTTTCCCATTAGGCGCATGAAATCGTTCCCATAGTTTATCTCCTATCTCTCTATAGTCTCGTGCCATTGCGCGCATATTACTGAGCTTATCTCCCATAGCAACGATTTTAGAATCCCGTTCTGACACTCTCAGCCTATCCAAAGCCATTTGCTTTCTTTCGTGCCAACTCATATCATCCGAAAAACCGGGTATGTTTGAATCGCTCTCTTCTTCAACTAGTTTCGCCACTCTATCGCCAAATTCAGCGCGAAGTTGTTCCAACGTGACGTCCGTATCTTCCACCGTATCGTGAAGCACGGCTGCAGCCAGTATTTCCTGATCCGGCGTGATTGTCGCCACAATCTCCAAAGCTTCCAATGGATGGACAATATATGGGAAACCTTTCCCTCGTCTTTCCGTATTTGTATGTGCCTTTACAGCGAAGATTATTGCTTTATCCAATAAAGTGGAATCTATATACTTGTTTCCCATATTATATTATATTATATTGTATTATATTATAAGATATTTAATTTTTGAATTTGTTCTAATGTGCGTTTTGCTCTTGTAAGATTATAGTTGCTTGGCCCATTCAACAGTTCAAACAACTTCACCAAATCATTCTCGCCGCCTCCTTTTTTCAAAATATAGACAATGCACAGGTTCTGCAAAGAAACCGATTGGGCTATGATGTCCAAATCCGTTCCTGCCAGCTGATGGATTGCCAACTGATAAGCGGACTCGAAGTAGTCCTTCTTCATTTTCTCCACATCTCCCAAAGTTCGCATCCCCATATTTATCAGCACGGGAAGATAGGGAATCATCGTATCTTGGTAGATTTCCGCCTGATTCACAGAAGCGATTTTCGTGATGAGTTTTTTAAAAGGATGCAGTTCCAGATAGCTCCTGAAAGTATCGCCATCCAGATTCACCTCCTCAAAATTGCCGCTTGCCACAAGTGCCTGAACTTGTCTTCGATATTCGGTGATTTCAGAACGGATTCTTGAGAACTGTTCATCCGCCAACTCCAGCAAACCAGCCAGACGGTTGATGCTTCGCAAATGTTCTTTCGGCACCTCAACGCCCGACTTGTAGCCGGTATCGTGGTCAAGTACAGCCCAAACGTGCTGTAGCGCCGTACGCATCTGTATTTCGAAAGAAAAATCGTTTATTTGCGGGAAATCGGGATTATAATATAATGAGCGGGGAATTTTGCATATATAGTGCAATGACATATATCCGAACCTATCCAACTCCAACATTTTACTCTTATCCACTGAATTTTCCCAGTCAACTTCGAAAGTCTTTTCCACTAGCACAGCTATCTTGTCAACCTCCTCCATATAGAAGGCAACTACTCTGGCTCCCAAAATATCGGTAATATCTTCCAGTGTTTTGTATTTGTAGCCTTTCCTTTCCAATTTGCCAGCCAGACTTTTTTCACTCTTCACTCGGGATTCTATAGCAGTAACATAAATTCCATTTTCTTCGACCAATTTCGTCAAGATACTGCGAACCTCGTTCTGCAAAAGTTCAAAAGCACTCTGATTTTCGCGATATTCATCCAAAATCATTTGGCAATGCAAGTCTAATCCGTAATCTTCCATATTCCTAATATATTATTATCAAATTCTCTTACTGTAATAATATTGTACTCAAAAACTTTCATCCACACTTAAACAAGAACAAAATCTCATACCAAATCTATTCCCAAAATAGTTATGTCATCATTTTGTTCCGCCTCCTTTGTGAACTCGCGTACCGTTCCTAACAAATCGTCAACCAACTCTTGAGCGGACATTATATCCACATTGGAATTTCCCGCCCAATTCAACAGTCGTTCTTCGCCGAAAAGTTCTTTTTGTATATTTTCAGCTTCTGTAACTCCGTCTGAATAAAGGATGATTTTCGTTCCCTTTTCTAGAACGACTCGTTCAGCCTGATATGGGAAATCCATCATAATACCTATTGTCAGATTAGGCAAGGCTTTCAAAAGATATGGCTTGTTTTCTGAGTTCTTGGGAGGTATCACAAGCATTGGATTATGTCCTGCATTGCAGAATTCCATTTCCCCCGTATTCAAGTCTAAACACGCTGTAAAGAACGTAACGAACATATTGGTGTCATTGCCCTGAGTAAGGCTATTGTTGATTTTCGTCACCACCTCGTCCGAATGGAGTTGCATGCCTGAAATAAAGCGGAATGCCGCGCGGGCAATTGCCATAATGAGAGCTGCCGGCACGCCTTTTCCTGAGACATCACCAATAGCAAAATAAAGTTTGTCTTCTTTTCTGTAAAAGTCATACAAGTCACCACCAACCTCTTTAGCTGGATTAAGGATGGCATACAGATAGTCGGGAAATTTATGGGGTACCATACCCATTTGGATTTTCCGTGCGATATTCAGTTCACTCTCCATCCGTTCGTTAGATGCCGTCGTCGTTTTCAACTCCGATATATAGGATGTGATGGACTTCTGCATATAGGCCATTGAGTCATGTAGTTTACGAAGCTCGTCTTCCGTCTGGATATCAGGAAGTTGCGCATCAAACTTACCTTTGGCCATATTCAATGCGGAAACGGAAAGCTGGGTGACCGGTTCGAGGTGTTTTCGAATAATCCGCATACAGAATATGAAAAGCATAAGCATGGCGACGATGGAGACAATCAAGAAAATGTTGTTCATCTGTATCGTATGAAAAAAGATTTCTCGGTATGGGCACACCAATGCAATGGACCAACCGTTTGAGATTGGACCGAATGGTACAAACACATAATCATTGTTTTCTTGAAACTTCATCGTGCCGGATTTTCCTGTAAGCATTGCCTTTTTCAAATCACTCTTAATGTCATCCGAATTAATTTTGTTAGATTCTTTCGACATTGATTTCCTACCATCCACCAATACTTTGCCTTCTTTATCCAGAAGGATGACATAGGCATGAGGATAGGGTTTGATTCGGGCAAGCGATTCCGAGAGTTCCTGTAAAGACAGGTCGGCGGTAAGCACGCCGATGATTTCGCCATTGTCCATTTTCAAAGGAATGCCGTATGTCGTCATCAGCCATTTGCTGCCGCCTTCATCGTAATATGGTTCACACCAATTGGATATTTTTTTATGGAAAGGTTCATAATACCAGTCCATTTCATAGTAATTGTATTTGTCGTCACCTAAATTTTTGGTTAAGACTTGGCCGTCAAAATTTTCATAAGAAAAAGGTGAGCAGAATAGTTTTCCCGAAAACGAGGAGTCAATAGCAACAGCACAACCGATAATTTTAGAATTGTATTTAACGGTTTGAGAAGAAATATGATACAACCGATTTGTATCTTTAATGTTTTCCATCACTTGCCAATAGGTATTTCCTAAGGCAGATTCGACTTCAGACAATTCATTTTCGACTTGAAGGGTAGATACATCCAATATGTGGATGGCATTGCTGGATGCCTCATCTTCAATAGAGTTGAAAGTGGCAATTGAAATTAATACGATGGCTATGATATAAAAAAAGCTGGATGCGAGCAAGATGCGGCCGCTCAAGCGGGTAGCCACAGATCGAGAGCGCTTCATTACTCAACCTCCTTTTGAATAGTGAGTACGTTGCAACCGTCAACGTACTTGTAAGTCACATTGTCCATCAGTTGCTTACAAAGGAAAATGCCCAATCCGCCAATAGGACGATCTTCGGCGCTGAGAGTCAGATCCGGATCTTCTTTAGCCAGGGGATTGAAAGGTACGCCGGCATCTTTCAATATAATGGTCAGGGTGGTTTTGGGATTACGTTCCACATTAGTTTCCAACCAACCTAATCCATTTTCATACGCGTAACGGACAATGTTTTCGACGACTTCTTCTACAGAAAGTCTGATTTTGAAAAGCAGGCCTTCATCGGTAGGCATTTCAGGTGAACGCATAATATGCTCTATGATTTCGCTGCTTTTATCGTAAATGGGGTTAAAAGTTCTGTTCATTATACAAAGTGCTTGAATATTTGAATTGTTTTTTATTTGGATGGTAAAATTAATGTAATAGCTTTAGGCAAGATTTCAATGACGAAGTTTTTACCCGGAAGCATTTCCCCATCAAGGCAAAGTTCGATGAGACGTTTGGATTTCACTTCTACACGACGAACTTGCCGATAGATGAATTTCTTGCTATATTTCGGGTGCTCCAGGAATGTTCCTGCCGAATAAAAGGGTAGAGTTTTGATAAAAGTCAAAAGAGGCATTGGCTTAGTGAATGTCACATCAATGAGGCCGTCATCAGTAAGTGCTTTAGGTGCGCAGGTGAATTCTCCGCCAATATACTTTCCGTTTGACAACTCACAAGTCAGCAATTTGCGTCCTCCAATTTTCTCACCGTCGGCAATGATAGAGATATTGTTGAAACGGGCTGTCAGAATAGCAATGGCAATTCCTAAATAGTAGGGCTTTATGAACTTGGCGTCTTCCATTCTCATAGCGCCGCTGCATACTACCGAATTAAATCCGATATTGCATACGTTGATAAAGTAGTTGTCATTCGCCTTCATGATGTCGATTTGAGTCGGTGTGCCTTTCAGCAGAGCAGCCACATTTTGGAAATTATATTCCGAATAGTAATGGGAGAAATCATTGCATAATCCGTATGCAAGAACACCTAAGGATTTGTTTTTGAATCCCACTAATCCTGAGGCGACTTCGTTAATGGTTCCGTTTCCTCCGCAGGCGACAAAACAGACCTCCTCATTCGGGTGAAGGTCGCAATAGACATATACAAAGCGGGTCGCATCGCCCATGCCAGTTGTTACGTATGTATCTATGTCATAGGATAATGCCGAGTTTTTTTCAATGTCTTCCAACTGCGTTAAAATGTCTTTGCGCATGTCTTCCAACTCTTTCCGACCATTAAGGATAAATTTGTATTTCATATTTAAGGTTATTACGATATGTGTTCATATCGATATGTTGGGGTTGACTCGTTAGGAATCGTGCCAAGAACTTAACTTTATACAATAGTGATAATGTTGGAAAATCCTGTGATGTCAAAAACTTCTTTGACTTGTGGCCTCATGTTGATTAGTTTCATTTCTCCTTTTCGAGCCAATACACTTTTCTGCAAAGTCAAAAAAAGTCTCAATCCCTGAGACGAGGTGTATTCCATATCGGTACAATCAATTTCAATATTGGGAGTCTCCCCCTCCATAAGCGGAGCAATATCTTGTTGAAATTGGTTTGCATTTGTTGTGTCAAGACGACCTTTAAGTACTACAAGCGTCTTGTTTTCTTGTTGATTAATAGTTACATCCATAGTGAAAATTTCGAAATTATATGTGATACTTTACTTTTTTAAAAGACGGCAAAAATAAAAAAAATTTTTTTCGATTCAAAATTTCACATGCAGACGATAAAATAGTACTTTTGCCGCCGTTTGAAAGGGGTGCCTTTTTGGCTGAGATCAGACCCGTTGAACCTGATGCGGATAATGCCGCCGTAGGGAGAAAACAGCTTCTTTTTTCATTTTCCCTCTTTCAGTATTTTATTAACACAATAAAACTGTTAGAGTATGCTTTGGAGTTTCAAGTTTCAAGTTTCAAGTTTCAAGGACGTAGGGATGCAATTTATTGCGTCCGACAACCATTCAGGGTTTCAAGGTGTTTTGCTTTGCATTTCGATAATCTTTTGCTGTCTGACTTCATACGGGCAAACGGACACGGTGCAGCACGGTGAAATCCCGCAAGTGGACATCATCTATACGCCGCCGATGGTGCAGTCTTCCAGCAATACGACTACGATATCGGCCATGCAGATTCAGCAGCAGCAGGGTAACGGGAGTGTCAACAACCTGCTGGAGCTGATGCCTTCAATGGTGACGACCTCCGACGCGGGCACGGGCCTCGGCTACACGTATATGCGTATCCGCGGCATCGACCAAACGCGCATCAACGTCACCCTCAACGGCGTGACGGTCAACGATGCCGAATCGCAAGGCTCGTGGTTGGTCAACTTACCGGATATAGGCTCCTATATTGAGGAATTGCAGGTGCAGAGCGGTGCCAACACCCAACCCGGAGCCATCTCCTTCGGCTCCCGCATCAACTTCCGCACCCGCAGCATTCCAAGCACTCCCTTCGCCTCAGCCCATAGCGCTGTCGGCTCCTTCAACACCTTCCACAACACCGTCAGCGCCGGCACCGGACTGCTCGGCAAACGATTCTCCGCATTGGCATCCTTCTCCGACATCCGCAGCGACGGTTTCATCGACCGCTCGTCCGCACGACTCAACTCCGTGTTCTTCACGGCACAATACAGATTCTTGAGCGAGAAAAATCCCAATCGCGATTTTGGGACTTTGCGCTTCAACCTGCTCTACGGCACCGAACACACGGGCCTCGCCTGGAACGGCGTGCCCTACGACTCGCTTGCCACGAACCGCACATACAACAGCTGCGGCGAATATTTCACCGACAACGGCGAGCGCTGCTATTATACCGATGAAAAAGACAACTACACGCAGACCCATTACCAACTCGAATATGTAAAGCACTGGATGAACGATGCTTTCACGCGCAACCACAATCTCAGCCTCACCGCCCACCTCACCCGCGGACTCGGCTACTACCAGGAATACAAAGACGACCGCGAGCCTGCTTATTTTGGCTTGCGCATCCAAGACACCACGCGCACGACGGCGGATTTTGTCACACAGAAATATCTGGACAACTACTATTACGGTCTGCACGCCCAATATGACGGCGAGGCCCGATTCGGCCAATCCCCATATGACCTCAGCAATCTCTACTGGTACGCCGGCGTGGACGTGGACAACTACAACGGCAAACATTACGGCAATGTCGTTTGGGCACAGCCCGGAACCATCCAGGATTTTCCCATCAACTACCACTGGTATGATGGAACTGGAGACAAACTTCAAGCGAAATTTTTCGGCAATGTGGGTTATCTGTACAGACGTTTTGCCATTTTCGGAGAACTTCAATACCGTATGATTGATTACAGAATTGGCGGCACAGATGAGAACAGCGCTGACGTAGCGCAAAACTACGTTTGGAACTTTGTCAACCCCAAAGTCTCGATGGAGTATCGCATTCCGCGAAAAAAAGTGAACCACAGTTTGACTCTGAGTTTTTCCACCGCCAACCGCGAGCCTACGCGCTCCGACATCATTGACGCGCCTTCCGTCAAAAAACCGATTCCCGAAACCTTGTACGATTGGGAATTCAGCTATCTCGTCAAAAACCGCAAGTTCCAAATCAACACCACGCTCTATGGTATGTACTACCGCGACCAGTTGGTGCTGACGGGCGAAATCAACAGCGTGGGGGCGGCCATTATGGCGAATGTGGATAAGAGTTACCGCATCGGCATCGAAATCGCGGCAGCCTACCAACCCGTGCGCTTCTTTACGTGGCATATTAACGGTTGCCTTAGCCACAACCGCATCATTGACTACGTGAACTATGTGGATGACTGGAACAACGGCGGGCAGGTAGAGGAGCAGCTGGGCAACACACCGATTGCCTTCTCTCCGGCTGCCGTATTGGCCAACGATTTCACGTTCACGCCGCTCAGAAATTTTGACATCTCACTCACCTCCAAGTTCGTGAGCAAACAGTATTTGGACAACTCCGGCAATGATGATCGCTGTCTGGAACCGTATTCATATACCAACTTACGAATCAGCTACACCTTCGAATTCAAAAAATTCGCCAAGGAGTTAGGACTATATTTCCAGGTCAGCAATCTGTTCAACGCACAATATGAGAGCAACGCCTGGATTTACAGTTACTATTACGACGGCACCCGTTATGCTGACGCCGGGTACTATCCGCAGGCCGGCATCAACTTCCTGGGAGGCGTACGATTGAAGTTTTAGAGGGAATAATTAGTTTAGGACTTTTCTAAGCCACATATTCAGCACTGGATCAGCTATAGACACCCCGTCGAGATGGATTTCTATCAATTCCTTTTCTAGTAATGCCTGTTTCAAACGCACAATGTTGGATGTGGTGCCAAGCTGGTACTCCTCTCTAATATTAGTTGCTCCGAAACCTGATTTGACTCCCCGAAGCACGGCGCGGAGAAAATTCAGCTGATAGGAGGTCAGTGTTTCTGTCTGTTGCACAAATAGCGGCTCGTTCTGTTGCACTAATTCTTCCACAGCAGCAGACAGGTTATCTTCTGAGGCTGTCGTTTGGGTGTTGAGCAAAGTGTACCAAGCTAATTGTTGGACGTATGAAGAATGGTTATCTACTGTAGCGCAGAGTTTACCAACCAACTCTGGCGAAATATTTTTTCCAACCGTTTGGAACTGCTGTTGCACATACGGTATCCATTTGTCCGTCGGGATGTTTTCTAAATAGAGGAAGTCACCGAATTTGTAAAAAGGGTAACTTTTCTTTTGAAAAAAATTCGTCATCAGGTGGAGCTTGCTGCCATAAAGGCAATACGATGCATTTTGCTGATGTTGCCACACCGAGCGCATCTTTTTTTGTACACTCAGTGAGGCCGGGAACTCACCTATTTGTTGGAATTCATCAATGCACACAACCATTTGGTATCCTTTTCTCTGGGCAATCACTTCAGGAAGGTTCAAAATTTCCTCTGGCGAATGGGTTTTTGGCGTAATGCCCAACGACACAGAATATTCAGTTGCTGCATCTGGTGTAATGGAAATTTTTGGAGTTAGTCTTTCAATAAATCCGACGGCCAATTCCTTCCATTCTTCCAAACGCGAAGCCGTTTGTTTAAGAATCTCTGCTGCAAACATATTGTAAAAATCATACTCACTTCTACAAGAGAATATGTCCATTCGAATAATTTTCAAATTGGGAGAAGCAATCTCGTTCGCCACACGGTTCACCAAGGATGTCTTTCCCCACCTGCGTGGAGACATCAATATGGTATTGATGCCACCACGGAAATTGGCTGATAATCTGGCCACTTCTACTTCTCGGCCAATGAAATTATCGGAATCGACAGGCTTTCCAAAAACAAAGGATTTTTCCATAGCATACGTTTTTCGGCGGCAAAAATACGATATATTTTCTTAATTCACAAACTTGTGAAACACAAACTTGTGGAACACAAACTTGTAAATATAATAAAGTACTGTTTTATAAAATATTACAATATAAATTTCCTGATTTTTTAGCAGTATAACGCAATATAAAAATAGATATTCCGCCTGCGGCGCGCCTTCACAAATTCCTCTAATTAAGACAAATTAAGACAAATTTCATTTTAGAATTAGGGTAATTTGTGGATACAAGAGCGTCTGCGGCTGGATTTGATTTTCCCCATTATTTCGTCCACGCCAACATCTTGCAGCAACGCGAATCCGAACCACTTTTTGCCCAAGTCTTTGAGATAGGCTCCGAAAAGATAGACGCTGTCATAATTGTATGCCTGCTGACGATTTAACCCTATAGCCTATTGAAAGAATCATATCCAAGTTATAGTAACTAACCTGATATATTTTCCCATCAGCGGCAGTTGTCGCAAAATTTGCGACAACTGGCAAACCAAACAATTCCTCTTTCAACGAATTGTTGATATGTTTTCCAATAGTTTTCACATCTCGATCAAAAAGCAAAGCCAACTGCTGACGATTAAGCCTAACAGTGTCATTCTCTATACGCACCTGCAAATCGGTAAGGGTTTCGGTCAGACGATACACAATTATATTGTCATTTTCAGGAATAGTGTTTTCAAGTTCTTTCATAATCAAAAGTTTGCCGCAAAAATACGCTATCAGAAGGCCTTTGTCAAGCGCTTTCGATGAAAAAAAATCGAATCTGGTTTTCAAGGATTTAGGAAATTCAACTTCAAAATTTAACAATCAATTGTTAACGTAAAACACTGATATTCAAAGACTTCTCGCAACATTTTCATAAATCTCTCTATAAAATCGACATTCATCCGCGCAAGTCAGTTGGTGCCTTCGGCGCGTCTTCACAAATTTCCCTAATTAAAACACATTAAGACAGATAATTTGTGAAACCGAAGCGTCAGCGACCCGTCACGGCGGACGCGATAAATCGCGTCCCTACAGAGGCTGGGAACTCTTATGGCAAATTGAAGTCCTCCTTTCGATTTTCTCCGAAATTCGCCCTCTCAAATGTTTCTTGGAAAGAAAATGCCAAAAATGAAAATATGCATATTCCCTATACTAAGTTGCAAAAAGGACATCTTTTTCTGCAATTTTTCAACAATTTGCAACACAGCATTTTGCACTTGACATCGTCTTCTTATTGTAGTATCTTTGGC
>JAZRYT010000040.1:0-3673 GCA_045600905.1 Bacteroidales bacterium | reverse complement strand
GGCACCCTTGGTTGCACCACCATTTTGGGGAAATTTGACTGCCGGTAGCTTCTCTATGGCATCTTTCACATAGTCAACGATGGCTGTATATATATCGTTAACAGATGAACGAGGCAGGAATGCGTTGTCCGCCCCCGTCACTTCTTCCAGATGCAAAGGGACCTCTCCATAGCATTGCACCAATTGGAAGTACATGAATGCACGGATGAATTTAGCTTCTCCAATCGTTTTGCTTTTAAAATCATCGGGAAAATCTGTCCCTTCAATGCGATTCAGAATGGTGTTGGCTCTTGAAATGCCTGTATAACATGCATAATACATTTCATTTGTCCATTGGTTCTGGTCATCTACAACAAAATCCGCAATATTTTCACGATACAAGATGTGCAGACCACGGTCTGCCTTGTAACGGGTGTAATGTGTGTTGTCCGAACGCATTTCTCCCATCAGATATCCTTGTCTTGCTGATACTCCCCGTAGAGCGGAATAGGCTCCATTCACCGCTTGAGTGAATTGCTCCTGAGTTTTATAGAATGTCGCATCATTAGGATAATATTGGGGTGTCAGATCCAGAAAATTTTCCGAACAAGAAACCAAAGTCAGCAATGCGACAACAGAAATAAATATCTTTTTCATGACCTTTCGCTTTAAACTTATAATTTGTTTTTGTCAGAATGAAATGTTACATCCAATACTGAATGTTCTTGGAACCGGATAAGTTGTACGATCTACTCCTAAACCGCTCCATCCCATATCTTCATTCATGGCTATTTCCGGATTCATACCCGGGTATTTAGTGAATGTGGCCAATTGCTGCGCTGTCACATATATCCGGAGCTTAGAAAGATATTGGCTCGGATTAATCGGAATTGTGTAGCCCAGAGTGACATTTTTTATGGTCAAGTAAGAAGCATCATACACCCAACTGCTATTGTTGAAGCGGAATAATTCAGTGGTGCCGGCTTTTGTTCTCGGGACCAGTCCGTCACCAGGATTTTCCGGAGAGCGCCAGCGGTTGGCAACTTTTTTCAATACATTGAAGCAACCATCGATATTCAAAGTGTGTTCGTAGTTTGAATTTATAATGTCACCGCCTACTTGCCCACTGACCAGAATGCTCAGGTCAAAGTTCTTCCAAGAAAACTCATTTGTCATACCATAAATGAAATCAGGATTCGGATCACCGATTTTTACACGGTCATTGTTGTCGATTATACCGTCAGGAACACCGTCTGGACCACTAACGTCTTTCATGCGGACTGTTCCTATTTCAGAGGAGGCGTGTTTGGGCTGGGAATTAAACTCTTCTTCGGTCATATATACACCGTCAAATACATATCCCATGAATATACCGATAGGTTCTCCTACTGCTATACGGTTGAAATCTTCCTGATTGGAATATCCACCTTTAGGGGTGTCGTTTGTTCCCATTTTGGTTATTTTATTCCGGTTGAAGGCTATGTTCAAGTTGGTAGTCCATTTGAATTCGCCGACAAGATTACGGGACTGCAAAGTGATTTCATGCCCCCATGCTTTGTAATCACCGATATTGGAATAAATGTTGGAAAAGCCCGAAGCTCTTGGGATATCTATCTGATACAAAAGACCATTGACTTTTTTATTATAATAGTCATACATCAAATAGATACGATCGTTTAAGAAACCGATATCGACGCCTAAATCCAGTTGTTTGGTTTCTTCCCAGGTAAGAGCATCGTTCCCTAAATTGCCTAAGCCTTTTCCCGGAGCCAAAGAACCTCCCAAGACATAGTTATAAGTGCTGACTCCAGCAATATATCGGTAATTACCAATGTTGTAATTTCCAGTCAGTCCATAACTGGCCCTTATTTTCAGGTAATTCATAACATCGGTTACCGGCTTCATGAAGTTTTCATCAGATATGATCCATCCGGCAGAAATGGACGGGAAATTTGCATATTTATTGCCTGCCCCAAAACGGGAGCAACCATCCCGGCGGAATGTCGCCTGGAGAAAATAGCGGTCTTTGAAGCTGTAATTCGCGCGTGCGATGACAGAGGCCAACGCCCATTGCTCGATGTTGTTGTCACCGTTTTTTGTGGCACCGGCACCCATCCATGAAATATCATCACTGGGGAAATCAGTCGCTGTCAGTTGATTATATTCATTGGAATATTTTTGTGCACTATAACCGACCAGTGCATCTATGTTGTGGTCTCCGAATTTATGGTTATACATTAACATATTTTCGATGGTCCAACTATAGTGGAAGTTTGTGCTGTATTGTCCGCTTGCTTTCTGAGGGGGAGCAGTAAACATGGCTCCACCGGCAGTGGAAGGAGTAAAACCTCTAAAGTTGCTGGCACCTAAATCGAATCCGGCCTGGAATTTATATTTTAAACCGTTGTAAATGTCCAGTTCCGCATAAGCATTGCTTAACAATGCCAAATCCTGTGATTTGCTTATTTTTTCATTTAAAACGCGTATCCAGTTAGGTTGAGGGAACATGCCCGGAGAGTTTAGAGAAAGAATAGGTTCTCCATTCTCATCGTAGGGATTTACAGTTGGATCAGCCAAGAACGCAGCACTTAATATCTGCCAACCACCGTCTGTATTCTGGTTATTTTTGATTTGCAAGGTAGGAGCTATGTTTAGTCCTAATTTTAGACGATCGTTTACTTGATAATCATTGTTCGCACGTAATGAGTAACGTTCGAAATTAGAATTGTACATGACCCCGTCCTGGCGGAAATAGCCTAATACGATAGCAGTATTGAACTTGTCTTTATTGGCTGATACACTGATGCTGTAATTCTGAGTGGCGGCATTGCGTGTCAGCAAGTCGTACCAATTGGTGCCAGATCCGTATTGTGATGGATTTTGATATTGTTCAGGAACCCCTCCGGTATAACCTTCATATTTAGCTGCATCTTCGTAGTATTCTTTTTTGTATTGAGCAAACTCTTCTCCATTCATAATATCCGGAGTCTTTAACCCCTTAACAGTCTGAACACCGAATGAAGCATTTGCTTCCACTTGAGTTTTACCTTGTTTTCCTCTTTTCGTTGTAATTAATACGACACCATTGGCAGCACGTGATCCATACAAGGAAGTGGCAGAAGCATCTTTCAGGATGGAAAAGGTTTCTATTTCATCCGGGTTGATACTGCTTAGGTCTATATTGACAGGGATTCCATCGACCACGAATAAAGGTGAACTGCCACCATTGATAGATGCTGCACCTCGGATACGGAATCCCATACCCTTACCCGGTTGTCCTGTAGATTGGTTAATTTGTACACCTGCTACCTGTCCTTGGAGTTTCTGGGCAAATTGTCCAACAGGGAAATTTTCTAATTCTCTTGCGTCTACTTTGAAAATAGATCCCGTCAAATCCCTTTTCTTCTGCGTACCGTAGCTAACTACAACAAGCTCGTCCAATAGGTTTAAATTCTCTTGCAGAACGACATTTAATGTTTTCTGGTTGGAGACGGTGACTGTCTTTGTTTCATATCCGATAAAACTGATGGTGAGTATCTGATTGGGGCTGACATCAATGGAAAAATTACCATCCAAGTCTGTAACAGTACCGATAGTGGTGCCTTTGACGGAAATGTTTGCACCTGGTATTGGTTCGCCATTTGCATCGGTGACCCGTCCGGACAGTTTGCCGTCCGTTTGTTCTATTTCATTG
>JAZRYT010000039.1:0-4932 GCA_045600905.1 Bacteroidales bacterium | reverse complement strand
TCACCGCTAATCCCACCATCTGGGATTGCGGTTGCGGTTATGGTTCCACCTGCCTCTATCTGGCTATGAATGGTCAGTCCACCTATGGTACGACCTTGGAGTTTTATGCCGAGCAAATAGATAGACGCAAACAGTTCTGGGGAAAATTTGGGGATACGAATCTTTTCACATACGAGTATGCCAATGTTTTTGACCAGGATATTTCGGAAGAGAAATACGACTACATCATTCTGCAAGACACTTTGCATCATATTGAGCCACTGGAAGATGGATTGCGCATCTTTCATAAAGCCCTGAAAAAGGGTGGTAAGTTGATACTCATTGAAGAAAATGGTGGTTGCCTTCTGAAGCGTGCAATGCTTTTCAAACAGCGCGGCCGCAAGCGTGTCATCTCTGTATATGATGACGTGCTCAAAAAAGAAGTGCTGATGGGCAACGAGAATATCCGCAATGAAAGTCAGTGGCGCGAGGCCTTCGCCCGCACCGGCTTTGTCCTAGAACCCCATTCCGTGCAATACATCCGTCATTGCTTCCCGTGGAAATACAATGCCCACAATATGTTGAAAATCATTGACCGCGAACAATATCTGGCTCAAAACAAAAAACGCTGCCACTATACCTATTTCGGACTGAATATGACCTTCATCAAACCGGAATAAGGCATTTTAATTTTGAGTCGCGGCACGCCACGTCTTTACAACCCATTATTCATTATTCATTATTCATTGATATGACCATCACCCTCAACAACATGCACTTTTATGCCTACCACGGCTGTTTTGAAGAAGAACAGAAAATCGGTACACATTTTTCTGTTGACTTGACCTTAGAATATGATGGTGCGAAGGCTGCCGCCACCGACAATGTGGAAGATGCGGTGAACTATGCGCTGGTGTATCAAACGGTAAAGAAGGAGATGATGGCTCCCTCTCATCTTTTGGAAAACGTGGCCACGCGCATCATTCGTGCCGTCAAAGCCGACTATCCTGCCGTGCAGCGAGTGAAAGTGAAGGTCTGCAAACTCAATCCCCCGTTGGGCGGCCAGCTGGACTATGTCGCCGTGGAAGCGGAGGAATAGTTATATTTCCGGTACCGGCATAGGTTTCACAATCAACTCCTCCTCCTTTTGTGCAGCGCGTTGTAAAAACATCACATAATAGATAGGCATATAGATGATTTTTCCGACCTTGCGTACTTCTTGACCGTTATTGAAGACGATGGCTGAATGAATGTTGTATGTCGGTGTGGAGATGAAATTACCCAGGGCGCTATGAACGGTATAGTCTTTGCCCGACTTTATCTCAAGCGGCAGAATGGTGAGATTTTGAAAATCATCTATCAGAAAATCAACCTCTCCCTTTTTCTTATTATCATAATAATGCAAATCAAAACCGTGCGCATGCAGTTCCTGCGCTACTACGGATTCATAGACAGAGCCCAGATTGATGCTGTTTTCATCCTGTAGTACCGCATTGATGTTGGTATCGTATAAAATACCAGTTAGCAGGCCCACGTCATTTAGGTAAAGTTTGAGCAGATTTTTCTGTTCCGATTCGGAAAGCGGAAAATTCGGATTGCTGATCGCTTTGACCCCTAAAGTGATCCCGGAATTTGTCAGATATTCCCACTCATCAGCATAATCGGAAAATTGCTTATGTCCTTTTGTCTCTTCAATATTCTTCACGAAAATACGCTTTTTCTTGTTCTCCAAATTGGAGGGTACCATATCGTAGATGCTGCGTATCAATAATTTGTGTTCCTCATCATACTGTGATGCGTCAATGCGGTACATTTTTTTGATGTCGTTTTGGACATCACGCACTTTGGCGATGTTGTTACTTTCAAGATAGATGTTAATGGCCTCAGGTAATCCTCCAATCAGCAGATACAATTTGAACTGACTGAGCAGATAGTCATGCAGCGCTTCGGATACGGACTCACCTTGCAAAAATTGTTTTTTAGCCGCCTCAATCACGTTCTTGCCACATCCAAGCGCCAGCAGAAACTCTTCAAAGTCAAGAGGGTACATTTCTTCCACCGCAATGCTTCCAAGGGGAACAGAAGGCGTTTGTGCCAATGCAACTCCTAATTGGGATCCGCTGGCAATGTAAGTATAACGTGCCTCCTGATTGAGAAACTTAAGCATTGTCAACAAATGGGGATAACTCTGAATCTCATCAAGAAAAACCAGCGTGTTCTCCTTCTGGTCCAAACTGTTGCCAGCTATGGCGCTGATTTGCAGATAGAAATCTGTCGTACTCTTCACCTTTGCAAAGAGTTGTTTGCCCTCCTTGTCTTCTTTCAAGTTTATCTCAACATAATTTTTGAAAAGTTTCTTGCCTACATATCTAATGAGGTATGATTTGCCTATTTGCCGTGCCCCATTAACCAATAAAATCTTGGAAGGTCGCGTCTTCAAATGATTTTCTATTCGTTCAGCGTATTTTCTAAAAAGCATAATCAATTATTGTTTAGATAAAATATATTGATAATCAAACATATAAATAGACGATTTGGTTATAATCCAACTGTTTTTCATTTTCGATTAACGTTGCAAAAATACAACTTTTATAATACAAACACGAAACTTTCGGGAATAATTCCGTTAAAAATACCTATAAAATCGGGAATTATTCCTGCAAAATATCGTGATAAATCGGGAATAATTCCGTTAATACGTCAGGCGAAATCATGAATTATTCCATATCTTTGCAGCTCATTTTAATTCAACACATTGTGAAAAAATATTTTCTATTCGTATGTCTGATATTCGTCTTAACGGCACAAGCCTAAAATGATTCGCTTATATATTGGGCCCATCAAGCTTATAATAATGCTGATTATGAAAAGGCATATTCCCTGTTTGTAGAATGCGATTCCATTGAGCCGGTAACGTATTACTACGATTTGTGGAAATATTATGTTGCTTCTGAGAAGAACAATGATTCTGTCAGAGCAAAGTCTCTACTATACCAACTTGCGGAATCGAGTGGTTTTGATCGAAAATCTCTCAATCAAAGTTTTTTCGAAGATATTGGCCTGCGCCAAAGAAGTTATTGGCCGGAAGTCGATTCTCTGATTAATGTTATTGAAAGCCAGAGATGTCAGCTTTTTATAGATTCTTTGATTCTGATGGGCCAGGCAGACCAGGACATTCGGAAAAAGCTCAGGGGGTTTGGGTGGACTGCAGTTATCAGTAAGCAGATGGATTACATTGACTCGACCAACGAAGTCAAGCTGCAAGCATTGATGGGGAAATATGGTTTCCCGTCGTGGAAACTGGTAGGCCGCGAAGGCGCGAAATATGCCTGGCTGATAGCTCAGCATTCTAAGTTACTTCTGCCAAAATATCTAATAGGATATAGACAGGCCGTCATAAATAATGATGCAGACAGAAGCGATTTAGCCTATATGGAAGATCGGAATTTGATGATACAGGGTCGTCCGCAAATCTATGGTTCACAACTGAATGGATTTGGACCAGGCACTGGTTATTATCCTATAATTGATATGCAGAATTTGGACAAACGCCGTTGGATGATGAGATTACCTCCTTATTCACAATATGCTTCGGCTATAGGGGTGGACACGATACGCATTCATCCTAATTTCTTGGACTACCTCATCAACTATTATCCGAACAATACCAATATGTATAGAATTATTGGCAATCATTGGCAAAATAAAAGTGTAGAAGATTCTACCGTTTTTTATTGGGGTCAGCCATACTATGACTTTCCAAGAGATTTGGAAGTGTTGGCATTGTATCTTTTTGAAAGCGACACGGCTGAGGCTGTGAATATAGCCAGGAAAATGGTACTTTGTGGGAAACGTCTGGATGAAAAGTGGAATCTTCCGCAGTTGTTAATGAATTCTGTTAAAGCCAACTACGATGAGCTGCGTGCAGATTACGAGCGAATGATGACCAAAGACGGAGATGAAATGCTCAATGCCATCACCTCGTTTGACACGCTGGTCAAAGTGTTGAGGACAGGCTTTTATCCCCGTTATACTTTTGATGCCTGGAACGGACATCTCAAAGACCTTATCTCGCAAAAAGCGGCAACGCTCACCAAAAAAGATTATAAAACTTTTTTCACTTGGTTATTTGAGCAGGTGAAATTGGGCAACTATCATTTGTTTGATTACGCGGAATTGTACGACGAAGTCTATTTCAGACTTTATGGAAAATCCTATTATGGCCAAAAAGATTTCAATACCAAACTATACAAGCCGCAAGAAATAGATAAACGGCGTTCCACCATACAGTTGCCACCTTTGGAGACGTGGCTTGGTATTATGGAGCGGATGAAGTAATTGCGGAAGAAACGCAATAATAAAATACAGTGTTTTAGTTAAATGCGAATCTTTCGGGAATAATTCCGTTAATACGTCAGGCGAAATCATGAATTATTCTATATCTTTGCGGCTCATTTTAATTCAACACATTGTGAAACATTCCCTACTTTTTCTCCTGCTATCTCTTCCCCTGCTGCTCTTCTCCCAGCAGCCGAAACATACTTTGTCGCCTACGGAAAGCAAGGCGCAACTGGAACGCCTCGGCAATGCCTTGCGCGAATATGACGGTTTGGGCCGTCTCTACGCAGATGAATTGATTCCCGTTTGGGAAAGGTATGTTGTCAAAAAACCGGGTCGTTACGAAGAATTTTTTTATAAATATGGGCTTATTAATCTGGACTGCGAACTTCTCCTTCCCTGTGAATACTCCTATATCTCCACCCAGAAAAATTCAGACTTGATATTCGTAACTAAGGATACCTTGATGGGCTTTGTGGATAGGAATATGAATTGGGTGGTTCCTATGATTTATCGGGACATCTATTCTGAAACAGAATGGATAGGTGATATGTTCTGGTGTGGCAAATTGATAGTTGAAAAGAATGGGAAAGCAGGTGTCATTGATACAACCGG
>JAZRYT010000038.1:0-14993 GCA_045600905.1 Bacteroidales bacterium | reverse complement strand
GCGCTCAGAAAAGCCGCTCATACGGATGTTGAACGTCATTACTTTGTAGGACTGTTGGTCCTGGGCGTGAAGAAATGTCGCACCAAAAACCATTATTGCGAAGAGGAGGAAAAGTCTGTTGTTTTTCATAAGTCTTTGATTTTTAAATTATAATGAAGATAGTGTGTGGAGGTAAACATCTTGATACAGTTGTCTGTAATTTCTACTTAACAGGTGGTTGTGCCACAGCATAATAAAATCTCCTTCGACGGCGCGACAGCGTTTGATGAGCTTGCTGATGAGAACATTGCTTTGTTCAGCGTTTAACTGTAGATAGTCGAAAAGACTGCCGTCCATCACAATGAGCGGATGCTCGATAATGTTGGTCAGGCAGTCGTTGTCCAAGTCATAAAGTGGATAGGGATGGCACGTGCCGCAGCGGAATCCGGCTTGCTCGGCATAACCTAACGTGTAGTCGTGGCAAATGCCGGCCGCCTGCCAAACCTGCAGGGTGTTACGATGGTGGACTTCCATCGTGGACTGTCGGTCTTGACGGATAATCGCATAGTTACGCAAATCTCGTTGCAGAGTGAATCTTAAAAAGTGCTGTCTGCAGGAATCAATGGTAGTCTGACAGAGATTTTCCAATCTGCTTTTTTCCTGATTGAAGCGCTCGGGTTGGTTATAGCTCTCGAAGCTGCCGTGCAGTCCGATGAACATACCTGCCTGCCTGATTTTTTCAAGGCTGTGACGAACACCAGGATTGTCAAAATCGTATGTGCAGTCTGGTTCGCCCGAGATTTGCGCCTTGACGAAAAACCGGGATTTCAGATGGTGTTCTTGTGAAATGCGTATAAGTTCTTGAATGGCTGATATATAAGGGTCGTTTAAGGAGTCTTTCTTCCATTCCCGATATTCTTGAAGGGAAGTTTTGACTTCGCTCAAACTGCGGTTGATGAGCAAATCCCGACCGAAAATGGACTTGTATGCCTGTAGCGGATTTTTGAATCTGTACAAATGGTCTATATCGTGAGTCGGAATAAACTGAAAAGCTCTGGGCCTGATGTAGATAGCAGGGTGTAGAAAGTCCAATATCCATTGTCGGAGGAGCATCGCGTATTCATCCACAAGCGGAAAATCTATGCAGTTGTAACAACGCGCCAAACTGTAGGAGTAGAGAAAGCGGTTGTGTTGGTCGCGAGGCAGTTCTCCGTATTCCTCTTCCCTGGATAGGAAAGCAAAACTCGGCGTGACAAGGTCGTATGGAATGGTCAGTTTGGAGCCGACAGCCCGCATTTCGTTGGTGTTGTTCGCACGTTGAGAGGAAAATAGGGGAATGTCAATTTCACCATCTGCTGATTTGATAAGGATAGGGGAGGCCTTTGCCTCTAAAAATCCAGTGTGTTCGTCGTCTGTAAGCAACGCCATTTCGAGCATATATTCGTTGGCAAAAGACAACAGGAGTGTGTCGTCCTTGACCTCGAAATGGAAATCCGGTTCGTTGTCCGTTGGCAGTGCCACGCGGAGAAGATGGGAGAGGGTGTAATGAATGGCGTTTGGAGATAACATACGCGTTTTTTTTGAGGGTGCAAACGTACACAATAATTTTGATATAATCCATTGTGGAAAATGGCTTTCAAAACAATGGATTAAATATGTTAATATGTATGATAACACGGTTATTTTCGTATTTTTGCCGCCCCTAAAATATTAATGTATGAAAAAACTATTATTCCTTTTGGTGGCAGTTTGCCTTTTGCTGCCCAATGCTTTACAAGCCCAGAAAAAATACGAATACATCAGCTATTCCCACGATGCGATGAATGTCCGCATCTACACGTTGGATAACGGCTTGAAGGTGTATTTGTCCGTTTATAAAGATGCCCCGCGTATCCAATGTCTGATACCGGTGCGCGTGGGTAGTAAGAATGACCCGGCAGAGACGACGGGCCTCGCCCATTACCTGGAGCATCTTATGTTCAAGGGGACACCGAATTTCGGTACGCAGAATTGGGAAGCGGAAAAACCTCTTCTTGACCAAATAGAACAGCAATTCGAGGTCTATCGCCGCACCCGCGACCAGCACCAGCGTGACAGCATCTATCACGTCATCGACAGTTTGTCATATATCGCTTCCGGATATGCCATACCCAACGAATACGACAAAATGATGAAGTTTATCGGCTCGCAAGGAACCAATGCCGCCACTTCTAACGATTATACGGTTTATATTGAAGACATCCCATCCAACCAATTGGAGAATTGGGCGATTATCCAAACCGACCGCTTCAGCCATCCTATTTTCAGAATTTTCCATACAGAGCTGGAAACGGTATATGAGGAGAAAAACACATCTTTGGCCAAAGACAGCCGCAAAGCTATGGAGGCTCTTCTCAACGCTTTGTATCCCAACCATGCCTACGGAAAACAGACTACTTTGGGCAGTTGCGAACATTTGAAAAATCCTTCGCTGACCAATATCAAGAATTTCTTTAACACCTATTATGTTCCTAATAATATGGCTGTCTGTTTGGCTGGCGACTTCGATTATGACGAGGCTATCGCCATCATTGACAAGCATTTTGGAAAATTGCAGCAGAAAGATGTTCCTCATTATGTGGTACCCAAGGAAAAAAAGATCACCCAACCTGTCGTTCGCGAAGTCCGTGGCCACGAAGAGGAGTTTATGTATTTGGCCTACCGTTTGGATTTGCCGGCCAACAGTCGCGATTTGTATGTCGCTGAAATGGCCAAGAGCATTTTATACAATGGCAAATGCGGTATGATGGACCTCAATGTGAACCAGAAACATCTCGCTTCAGATGCGTATGCGTTTATCTACGATCTTTGTGACAACTCGTCTTTTATGTTTGGCGGAGAACCCAAAGACGGTCAGCAGATGGAAGAAGTCCGCGATATTATTCTGCAACAGGTGGAATTGCTGAAAAAGGGAGAGTTCGATGAATCTCTGTTGCAGGCTGCCATTAACAATATGGAGGCTTCAGAAATGCGCCAACTGCAAAGCAACCGCGCACGCGCCTATGCGATGGCAAACGCTTTTGAAAACAATATTGATTGGTATTATGCTTCCCAAGAATTGGAATCCTATAAGAAGATCACCAAAGAGGATATCGTCAAATTTGCCAATAAGTATTTTGGAAAAGACAATTACGTAGTCGTCTATAAACGCCAGGGTGAACCTGATGAGACGGAAAAAGTTACCAAACCGGCTATTACCGCTATCCAGATGAACCGTGATGCCGAGTCTGAATTTTTCACCAACATCAAGGCCCGCAAGGTGAATCCCATCAAACCGGAATTCGTGGATTTCCAAAAGAGCATCACCTTCGACAAATATAAAACCGTTCCCGTCGATTACCTGCACAATGATGAAGATCAGACCTTTACACTGAAAATGATTTTCCCGGCCGGTGAAATGAACAATCTCGTTCTGCCGTATGTGTCAGGTTATCTTAATCACCTCGGTACAGCCAAATTGTCCGTTGAAGATATTAAAAACCAATTCTATAGCCTGGCTTGCAATTATAGTATCTCCGTTTCCGATAAGGAGACCTACATCTCATTGTCCGGTATCGACAACAATCGCGACAAGGCCTTCAAGCTGATGATGGATTTGTTTAAGAATGCACAAGTCGATTCTGCCGCTTTGCAAAATATCAAGGATGACATTCTCCTTTCCCGTAAGAACGCCAAATCTTCCCAGAACAGTGTGATGAACTGCCTGCGCTCCTATTGTGAGTTCGGTCCGGAGTTGGTGGCTTATCAATTTACCGCAGAACAGTTGGAAAAACTCTCCGGTGAGGAAATCTTAGCTGCGTTGAGACAGCTGTTGACCTATCAGCCTGAAATCCTCTATTATGGCCCGGCTTCTATCAAGACGGTGAAGAAATCATTGGCCGCCAACTATAAGTTGCCGAAGACTTTTGCCGAACCGACTCCAGCCAAGAAGTTCGACCGTGTGGCTACTTCCGAAAATGTGGTTTTCTATGCGCCATATCCCGCCAAACAGTCCCGCGTGATTACTTCTATGCGTGCTGACAAACTGGATCCGAAAGTCATTTCTGTGGTGAGAATGTACAACCAGTATTTTGGCGGCAGTATGAACGCTATCGTCTTTCAGGAAATGCGTGAAAAACGTTCTTTGGCCTACAGCGCCCAATCCGCTTTCGTGCTTCCGAGAGAAAAAGACGATTATATGTACAATTATTCCTACATTGCCACGCAGAATGACAAGATTATTGACGCATTGGTTGCTTTTGATTCTCTCTTCAATGCTATGCCGGCATCACAGGCTGCTTTCGATTTGGCCAAAGAGGGCGCGAAAAGTTCCATCGCCGCCAACCGCATCACCAAAATGAACATCCTGAATACCTATATCGCCAACCGCAAACTCGGTTTCAACTACGATTATCGCAAAGATTTCTACAATCTTATCGATGGCTTTACGATGAAGGATATTCAGAATTTCAATGAGAAGTATATCAAAAACCAACCGAAGACCTATATGATTTTGGCTACGGATGGTGAAGTTGATTTGGAGACCATCGGCAAACAGTTCGGGCAAGTGAAACGTCTGACGTTGGAAGATATTTTCGGATATTAAGAAAGTGAGCAGTGAACTGAGAGTAGTGAACAGGGTGGGCGTGGCTTTGCCTGTACCTGAAATTTTTAAATAGTATTTATAACTTAGTTGTATTGAAGAAATAATAAAATATGAAGAAAACTGTATTTCTAACAGGTGCGACCGGCATTATGGGCTGGGCCGGTTTGCAGGAACTCTTGAAAAAATCTGATTTGTACAACATTGTGATTTTAGCCCGCCACAGCAAAAAGAATATTGAAAAATTAGCTCCCATTCAGGATAAAATCAAAATCGTTTGGGGCGACCTTACCAAATATGAGGATGTGCTCAAGGGCGTCACAGGTGCCGACTACGTGTTGCACGTCGGCGGAATGGTTTCACCATCAGCGGACTATTTCCCCAAGCGCACGCTGCACGTGAATATAACATCGGCGCAAAACGTGGTGAATGCCATTCTGGCGCAACCCAATGCGGACGATATCCACGCCGTCTATATCGGCTCGGTGGCACAAACCTCCGACCGCAACGAGCCTGTACATTGGGGACGCACGGGCGACCCGATTTGCACGAGTGTCTATGACCATTACGGCATTAGTAAAATTACGGCAGAACGCATTTTCGCGGAGTCCGGCCTGAAACACTGGGTCAGCCTTCGCCAGTCCGGCATCCTGTATCCGGGAATTCTGAAGAATTTCGACCCCATTATGTTCCACGTCCCTATCCGCGGAATGTTGGAATGGGCCACGGTGGAGGATTCCGGCCGTCTGCTTGCCAACATTTGCGGTGATGACGTTCCCGAAGAGTTCTGGAACCGCTTCTATAACATCAGTAGCGGCCCGAATTACCGAATGACCAACTACGAGTTCGAGTGCCGCATCCTCAAGGCCTGCTACTGTCCGCCGCCCGAAAAGATTTTCAAGGCACGTTGGTTCGTTTTGCGCAACTTCCACGGCCAATACTACTTGGATGCCGATGTGCTGGAAAACTACCTCCATTTCCGCGCCAATATGCCGGTTGAGGAATACTTTGACAAAATGAGCCAGTCACTGCCCAAGATTTTCAAGGCCGCAAAGATTGTTCCTCCGTTTATCATCAAGGCCGCTATGCTCCCGATGGCCTATAAGAAACAATGGGGTACGCAGTGGTGGATTAAGCACAATGACGAAAACCGCATAAAGGCCTATTACGGAACCAAGGAGGCTTGGGCAAATATTCCGGATTGGAAGGATATCGATTTGTCGCAACCTGTCGGCGCTGACCAAGCCGTACACATAGACCACGGCTACGATGAGAGCAAGCGTTTGGAAGACCTCACGGTTGAAGAACTGCAGGCAGCTGCCGAATTCCGAGGCGGCAAGCTCATTTCCACTCAATATAATGGCAATCCTGAAGAAAAATTGGAATGGGAATGCCACAAAGGACATCGCTTTACGGCCACACCCAAACTGATACTGTTGGGTGGTCACTGGTGTCCGGAATGCCTGCCTCCAGCTTGGGATTATGATGACTTGTCCGAACACAGCAGGTTCTTCGCCCAGGTGTGGGCACCCCACCACCAAGGCGAACATAACTACTACGGATCGGAAATCTTCGATGGCTGGGAAGAGTAGATGATGCGGTAATGCGTATAAATGTAGAAATGTAGAAATGGATAAATGTAGAGATGCGATTACCTATTCTTGAAACTTTAAACCTGAAACCTGAAACTATAAACGTAGTCTCAAATGTATAAAAAGGTATTGTTGTTTTTTCTTAGTATGGCTTTTCTGGTAGGTGTGCGTGCGCAGACGCAAGCGCCGAACCCGGGCTTTGAAGATTGGCCGGGTAGCTCTACATCTTCGCCCAAGGGTTGGCACTCGTATGACGAAGCTGCGGGCGTCTTTTCGGGCGCGGCTTCCAACAAGTCGGGAAATCCCACGGCCTTGGAACGTGTGTCGGGCCATACGGGAAAGTATGCCTGTGTCATTCGCTGCAACAAGATTCTCGGGGTGGCCGCCAATGGCGCACTCACAACCGGACGTGTGTATATGGGCGCTATGAGTGCGTCAAGTGCTAAGAACTACTGCTATTCCGATCGTGCAGGCGGCTATGCCTACCGCTTCACCGGTCGTCCAGATTCGCTCTATTTGTGGGCCAAGTTCAAAATGAACGGGGATGTCTGCGCTACGGCCAAAGCCCATCTCCACACGGACTGCGATTTCCGCGACTTCGTGGATGTGGGACAAACCTCCGATGTGGCTTCAGCCATTATGTACATCAAAGATAAGGGCAAAGGCGGCTGGCATCAGTACAAACAGGCGTTTAAAGCCTACGCGTCACCTCAAAAAGCCACGGCGGAGCAGGCTCCCATTCCGACAGTCACCAAGTGGACGCGCCGCCCGAGCTATCTGCTGCTCAGTTTTTCCACCAATCGCTATGTGATGAAAGGCTCCAAAGGCGACGCCCTCTATATTGACGATATCAAGATGATTTACAACAAGGCATTGTCCTCGATACAAATCAATGGCGATACGATGCTCGCTTTTGACAAGGGCATATTGGATTATACGTGGATTCTGCCCGATAATGCGACGGAACTGCCCGTTATTTCTGCGGAAACTGAATCACCACGGGCGGAATTGTTGATAGAACAGGCCACTTGGCAAAATCCTGTGGCGACGATTACCGTGTTCCACGATGATGTCTATTCCGGCGAGGCCGAACCGCGAACTTATACTATTAATTTTATCAATCCGCAATTAATTAGTAATATTTTTCCGAAAATCACGTTAATCAACCATATTTTTAATTTATAAAGCTATGAAGAAAATTTTCACAACTCTTTCCCTTTTTGTTTTGATATTCGCTTTCGCACCTAGAGCAAATGCCCAATTCTCTTTAGGTATCAAAGTGGCTGGCAATTATACCAACTATATGGATCGCTCCGACTTCTTCTATGGTGGCGATGCCGGCATCTTTATGCGTCTGGGTGACCGTTTCTATTTCCAACCTGAGGTGAATTATTCTTTTAGAAGCACCAACTTGAGGGAAATCGTTACGGAAGTGAGTGACAATATTCGACTCAAACAACATTTTATTGATGTCCCGTTGCTGCTGGGTTATCATTTTATCGACAACGAGAATTTCAAATTCCACATTTTCGTCGGTCCGAGAATCGGTTTCCAGGTCGGAAGCAATATCGGAGATATTGATGCTTTGGATTTCGTTTCCCAAAAATTGCAGTGGGGCGGACAGGTCGGCATCGGCTTGGATTTCTGGCGTTTCACATTGGACGCACGTTATGATATTTCCGCCAATAAGTTTATGCTCAGCAATCAATCTGATGGAATGTGGAGACAGAATATGATTGTTTTGTCTTTGGGATTTAAGATAGTGAAATAGTGAGCAGTGAGCAGTGAACTGTGAACTGGGACAAATAATAATGGGTTGCAAAGAATTTTCTCAAAAAAAAATCTTTGCACCCAAGTTTTTAACGATTTATTCCGTTATAGAAGATGAGTGAACGTGAAAATGATGAGATAACACGTATGATTGAAGGTTGTCGTGAGGGCAGCCGACGAGCACAACGTGCGTTCTTCAAGCGTTTTTACTCTCCGATGTTTGGTCTGTGCCTGCGGTATGCCGACAGCACGGATGAGGCGGAGGATATGCTCAGTGAAGGTTTCTTGAAAGTGTTTTCCAACCTTGACAAATATGAAAACACGGGTTCTTTTGAATCGTGGATGAAACGGGTGATGGCGAATGCCGCGCTGGACCACCGCAGGAAATACCACCGCAACGTCAACTATGCGGACTTGGAGGAAGTTGAAGACTCAATCGCTGTAGGTTTTGACGTGAATGCGGCGATAGGAAGAATGCGGTCGGAGGATATGGTCGCGCTGATACAGCAGCTGCCCACGGCAACACGCACGGTGTTCAACCTCTTCGTGTTTGAGGGGTTCTCCCACGCCGAGATTGCGCAACAGCTGAACATCAGCGAGGGCACGTCTGCCTGGCACGTCAACGCCGCCCGCGCCCGACTCAAAAAGGAGATTTATCAACGGAATAATGAAATATAGTCTATGACTGAATTTGACCAACTTATTAAAGAAAAAGCCGAACAGGCACAATATCCATACAAACCCTCTGCGTGGAAGGGCTTTGCCAAACGCGCGGGTATCAAGACCGGTATGTCTGCCTTGCAGATTGCTGCTGTTACGATAGCGTCTCTTGCCGTGGTCGCCGGTATCACATTGGCGGTTGTCAAACATCAGGCACCGCAACCTGTTGCAGAACCCGATCCTGTGGAAGTTGTGGTGGCCCAAGATACGATGGAGGTTACAGAGGAAAAGACCGAACCGAAAGCTGTTGCAGAACCGGGGAAGGAATCCATACCACAGACGCGTGTCCAAAAGCAGGAACCTGCCGAAACGGAGAGTGGGGGAGCCGAACCCAAGGAACAGCCCAAAACGGTTGCAAAAAAGACCAAAGTGAAGGCAAGCGAAGTTTTTGGACACCCCGTCATCATCAATGTCGATACCATTACGCAAATGGTCCCCACGGACGAAGAGCTGCGAAAAGGCAACAGCAGAATATTCTGATAAGGGGAAAAGAATTTCTGTGATAAAAGAACAAGAGGGTGACAATAATCTGTTGACGCTCTTGTAAAGTTAATCAAACAACAGGCTTTTGAAAACCGGGATAAACTACCAAACAACTTTTCTCAAACCATTACAAATTCATCAATGGCGCGCAAGGCGGTAATATACAAGTCCTATGGCGTGGCCACCTATAAAACAGCGGCCGATATGCCGGAAGACCTGCGAAAAGCCTTGCCCGATATGGAAGAATTGAAGAAAATTATTAGCGAAGGTACAAGAGAGGAATAGAATAAAAATAAAATTACTATGTCAAAAATAGTTGCGGGCGATACGGAAATATCATGATGGTAAATTCCCCGAATTCAAGGGAATTAAAAATGACAGCCGACCTTAATCGGTTTGTTTTATCGACAGCAATCCCATTGTAATAAAGTTATAGTTGTATTATTTTGTGCTTTAAGGATTTGCATCTTTTCAGAAAAATACTATTTTTGCACTTTTCAAAAAAATCTGGAACCTGATGTCAAATACAATCACGGACAATCAAATTGTTGAGGGACTTATACGCAATGAGGAGTTTGTGATTCAGTATGTGTTTTATGAACATTTTGAGTCATTGCTTCGCTATAATGCTTTGAAAGCCGCAGGAAACAAGAACGTTGAATTTTCCGATCTCATTCAGGAATTGTATCTTTACGTCAGTAAGAACAATTGGGAAAAACTTCTAAAGTACAATCCGGAACTTCCTTTTGCCAACTGGTTCTCGGTGGTATCTTATCGATTTTTCAAAGATTATACTTGTTCGATGATAGAATCCTCCCATAATGTTCCTATAGAAGATGTAGATGACCGGAATGCGTTTCTGCAAGGGAACTGCGTCTTCAGCACCATTGTGATGGACATCAAGAATGCCATCCGGAAAACAAAGCCGCCAAGAGACCGACAGATTCTGGAGGCGTTGATACTCAACGAGGAAGAACCCTCCGAAGTTGCTGAAAAATTCAAGGTGACGGTTGACAATCTGTACAACATCAAACGACGCGCCATTGCGAAACTCATCAAGAATCATCTTCAGGATTACATTTAAAACAGGAAAAGATGAAAAAGAAAGAACAGATTTCGGACGAACTATTGGCCAAATATATGAGCGGGAAGGCCTCTTCTGAAGAGGAAGAAGCCGTATTGCAATATCTTGCAGAGAACGACGAACATTTAGATGATTTTCTCAATATGGTTGCCGCCGTCGAGTTGCAACGAGGCAAAAAAAAATCTATTGAGAATAAAAACGTATGGAAAAGAGTGCTTTGGACCGCCTCGGCCGCCGCTGCCATTGCCGTGCTGGTCGTTGTCGGCGTGTTCGCTTTCCATCACACTGAGGATGACAAAGGACAGCTTGCCCAACAGGAACAAACGGGACAGTCCCAATCCTCCCATACGCCAACGACCGTTTCGGATTCTGTAGAATCGAACACGGACAACACGAAAATCAAACAGGACAAACTGGAAAAGGGACTCTTACCAGCCATTCAAGAGCCAAAGCATTACGCCGACAGCGTTCTCAAGAAGAACTACGCCCAGATGATTTTCCCTTTACAAAAACAGACAACGATTTCGGCGGACAAACCCTCCGTGACCTTCCGTTGGAGAACGGATGCCTGCAAAGTACATCTTCTCGTGACATCCGACAGCGGCCGGGTCTTGGCAGACGAGCTTCTGGAAAACAAAAACGCATACAAAATGAAAATCGCTGACGGTCAGCAAAAATTGAACTGGTCCGCCGCATTCACCTTCCCTGACGGAAGCACGATGGAGAAGAGCGGGGAAATAGCTGTTGAAAACCGATAGTAGCAAGAATGAACATCACGAATATGAGAAAAATATTGACACTGTTTATCTTAACCATTTTTTTACTGCCCGTCTTCGGGCAACGGCAAAAAACCGTACACGCTACGGGATCAGCCGTGGGTAAACACACGGAAAGCACTTATGAGGAAGCTCTCTTCAAAGCCAAGAAGGATGCGCTTCTGCAAGCGGGCTTTACGGAATCCGTGACGTCTTTCACCACACTGCACGTGGGGGCGCAAACCGAGATGTCGGGCATCCTGTCCGATGAACTGAGTTTGATCGAGTTGGACGGCAGAGTGCGCTTGGTTCGGGAACCCGAAGTGACGCGCAATATGGTCAACGACCTGGTGGAAGCGCGCGTGTCGATTGTGGCGGAAGTGCTGATGGAAGATAAGAAATCCGACCCGGAATTCTCATTTAGGGCGGATGGCTTCAAGGAACTTTACCATAATGAAACGCCTATAGAGTTTTCCATCCTGCCGTTCAAGGACGGATATCTGCGCGTGTTCTGGTTTGACGCCTCCCCAAAACAGGCACATTCCGGCGACTTGATTTATCCCAATCCGGATTTCTTCCGCGACATAATGCTCAAAAAGGGAACGCGCTACGCCTTTCCGCCGACCACCAATGAGTTTAACTTAAACGGTGAAATAGAGTTCACAGCAGATAAGCTCCACGACTCTCCTTTGGAACCCAACCTGATCTTGATCGTCCTGCTCAAACGCTCCATCCCGTTCACAGAAAGCGTTGATTACCAAACCGTGTATCGTTGGCTGCTGAACATCCCGGCGGACGAACGATGCTATAAATGGATAAAATTCGATATAACCAAATAATAACCAAAAATTATGAAAAAGAACATTTTTCTTTTAATGCTGCTCGCATTTAACGCGGTAATGATTTCTGCCCAAAACGAAGGATCCTCGAAAAAAGGAAGTCTCAATGTTGTGAAAGAAATCAAACCCCCTATTTTACAAGTGATTGGGAATATTTCCTTCGAGGACAAGACTGGCGACAATGCCTTGGACGCCAACGAGGAGTGCTTTATTACGATGACGGTGAAAAACATCGGCATGGGCGATGGCTACAGCCTGACTGGCGTGATTAAGGCCGAAGGCTCCACGCAGGGCATCTCGTTCTCCAACCAACAACTCCCCGTTATAAAAGTTGGTGAAACGAAGATGATAAAATTCCCCATTTCTTCGAATATGAATACCATTGACGGCAATGTGACTTTTTCGGTGAAAATTGACGAACCCAATGGCTTCGGTACCGAAGTCTATCCGATTTCAGTCACCACCCGGGCGTTTATTTCTCCTTTGGTTAAGGTTACGGATTATTCCGTCACCGGTGACAACGCCGGAACCCTGAAGAAAGTTACTCCTTTCTACCTCCAGATTTTAGTGCAGAATGTGCAGTACGGAACCGCCGACAATGTGACGGTGGATGTGCAATATCCAGACAACGTGTTCCTCCTGAATCCCGAAGTACAACACGTGTCACTCAACACGATGGAGGCCGGCAACACGCAATCCGTGGTCTATAAATTCATTGTAAACAACAACTATGCTTCTACCGACATTCCCATCCAAATAAAGGTAAGAGAAAAATTCGGAAAGTATGCTGAAGACCGTACTATCAAATTGGCTTTGAACCAGCCGATGGCACCTGCCAAAATTGATGTCAAGTCAGAAGATTTGCGGCAACAGGATATTGTGTTGGCCACTCTTTCTTCCGATGTCGATAAGAATATTCCGCAGGGTGCTCCCAAAAGTGGCAATCGCTTTGCCATCATCATTGGAAATGAAGACTATCACAGCTACCAACCCGGCTTGAATAGTGAGTCGGATGTGGCTTTTGCCGTGAACGACGCTACCACTTTCCGCAAATATGCCGCTTCGGTTCTTGGCGTTCCCGAAAACAACATCGTCTTTCTCACCAACGCTACTGCCGGACGAATGAATCAGGAAATTACGAAAATGGTGAAGCTGGTGAATTTGGAAAGCAACGCACAACTCTACTTCTACTATGCCGGACACGGCTTCCCGCAAGAGAACACCAATGTGCCGTATATCATCCCCGTGGATGTTTCAGCCGCCAACCTTACCAACGGTCTCAACCTTTACGACCTGTATCGCACATTGGCCGGCACGGGTGCCCGCGTCACCGTCTTTATGGACGCCTGCTTCAGTGGCGGCGGACGTGATGCCGGATTGTTGGCTGCCCGCGGCGTGAAACTCATCCCCAAGAAGGAAGCCCTCACCGGCAATCTGGTGGTCTTTTCCGCCACACAAGCCGACCAGGTGGCTCTGCCTTTCCGTGAACAATTCCACGGTATGTTCACCTACTATCTTTTGAAAAAAATGCAACAGAACCCCAATTGCACCTACGGCGAATTGAAAGACTACATCTCCACGGAAGTGGCCAAACAGAGTTTGCGCGTGAACTCCAAAGACCAGAACCCGGACGTCAACATCTCGCCTTCCGCCATCAGCAACAACTGGCAGGAATGGAAGTTCAATTAATAATTAATAATGAATAATGAATAATGTACTATTCCTTAATTTCTTAATTTCTTAGTTTCTTAAGTTTTTTCGTCAATGAAACATTTTCTCCCAATCTTTTTCCTGTTGTTTGCGTTTTCGGCGGCTTTCGCGCAGAACGTGACCAACGTCTCCTTCCACCAGGAGGGCAACAAAGTAATTATATTGTATGACCTTGACATGCCGTCCGATGTGAGCGTGTATATGTCCACCGACGGCGGTGTCACTTACGGCGACACCTTGCGACACGTGACCGGTGACGTGGGCATATATGTTTCTGCCGGCACCGGCAAGCGCATCGAGTACGACGTTCTGGCCGAATACGACAAGCTGCAGGGCGAAAACTTCGTCTTCAAGGTGAGCGCCGTACAACATTATGCAACTAAAAAGGAAGCTCGTCTCAATGAAAAGAGTGTTCGTCTCAATGAAAAGAACGTTCGTCTCAACGCCATCCCAAACACGGTATTTCTAACCGTGAACACCGAGTTGTGGAATATGCCGCAGTGGGGCGTCGGCTTTAAAGTGGGAACGATGAAGAACGTAGGCTGGTATTTCAGCTTCCTTACGAACTTCAACTACAACGGAATGTTCCGTGACTTCCATAATGGGCGTGAATACGACCTGACGGGCAAGTCCAAATCCTCCTACATCGAAGCGATGGCCGGCATCACGGCAAGGCGATACCAGCTCATCTCCTTCCTCTTCGGTATAGGCTTCAACTACAGGACCAATCTGATACAATCCTCAGAAGGGTGGCACCGCTATAAATATAACACGTATTATGGCCCCGTGGTCGCCACCGGCCTGATGTTCCACATCAAGTCCATCGTGCTCTCCTTGGAAGGGACGACCGCGTTCAGTGTCTATTCTTATTCAAATTATTTTTTCAGTTTCGGCGGCAGCCTTGGCGTGGGATTCTGCATTCCGACCCCCAAAAAATCATCCATAAAAAAATAAACGATATGAGACATAATTTACAAATAGGAAACTTATTCATAATACTTATAGCTATAATATTTGGCTCCATTCTTTCGGCCTGCCATCAGGATGACGAATTTGAAAGAGGACATTATTTCTGCGGTTACGGCTCTTTGTATAAAGATATGTTAGAGGAGATGGTCTATGTGCAGGGCGGCACGTTCACGATGGGGGCGACCTCCGAGCAGGGAAGCGATGCCGATAGTGACGAGAAGCCGGCCCATAGTGTCACGGTCAGCGACTTCTACATCGGCAAGTACGAGGTGACGCAGGCGCAGTGGATGGGGGTGATGGGCAGCAACCCGTCGCGCTTCAAGGGCGACAACCTGCCGGTGGAGAATGTGACCTGGAACGAAGTGCAGGAGTTCATCGTCAAATTGAACCATTTGACGGGGAAGAAGTTCCGTCTGCCCACGGAGGCGGAGTGGGAGTACGCCGCCCGCGGGGGCAGCAAATCCCAGGGGT
>JAZRYT010000037.1:0-2652 GCA_045600905.1 Bacteroidales bacterium | reverse complement strand
AGTGGCTAAAACAGTAGAAAACAAAGAAGACAAACAACTTATTATGGAAGCCTGCATCCAAGTAGCCTTGGCTGATAAAGAACTGACCACGAAAGAAGTCGCTGTTCTGCTTATGATTTGTAAAGCACTTGACTGCGGTTTAGAACGCCTGATTTGCGACATCGCCATCTTCGCACAATACAATCGCGACATAAAAATCGAAGGAAGTGATGCTGATTTCGATGAAGACTATATGGAAGAAGAAAATTAATTGTAAAACCCTTAAAATCCAAAATTATGCAAACATATAACCAATTCAATCAAGGCAATGTGATGCCTCTTTTAATGAATTTCACAACGCCAACTCCTATTCAAGAGGCCAACGATATGTCATTTACGTACAATGACGGTGAACAAATTTCATATGAAATGCGAACGATAGGAACTCGTTGCCTAAAGTCTCATTCGACTCGTGGCGGTAATCCGAATCCTCATAGAGACCATGCGAATGAAATTGACGATTGCAAAAATGTAAGATAGAGTAATGATTTTACTATTCAGTAACAAAGAAGACTCGCACCCCACCCACGTAATTCAATATTTGAATAAGTGGGGTGTGCCAGTCTTTCGTCTCAATACGGAGTGCTTGCTCACGGATTACCGTTTTTCGTGGTGGGCAAATGCGCAAGATTGTGATTTTCTCATTCGAAATATCAAAAACGGATTGGTGATGTTTGGTCACCAGATTACAGCCGTTTGGGAAAGGAGACCAGAGATTCCATCTGAACTGTTGATTAAAAGTGAAAATGAAGAAATCAACAAATATAATATTGAACAAGCTCATGGCTTCTTAAGTTTTATTCGATACTCCCTCAAAGATGTCTATTCCATTGGCAGTATTGTGGAAGACCGCCCCGCTTCGTCCAAAATGTTACAGTTGTCCATCGCCCGGCAATTAGGAATGTGCGTCCCCGACACCTGCTTCTCTAACGAAAAATCTCCTATTACACAACTTGCAAAACAGCATCAAGATTTGTCGTTGAAGCCTATCAGCAACGGAAATGTTTATCTCAATGGGGAACAAGAATATGTTTTCTTTTCCCAAAAGGTCTCAAGTGCTGATTTGCTCCAACAACCAGAAGAAGCGTTTTCACAAACAGTCAGTTTTGTGCAGAACTATGTGGAAAAAGCATACGAGTTGCGGATTACCGTCATTAATCAGGATGTTATCGCATGCAAAATTGATTCGCAAATTCAAGATGATGACAAAGGAAAAATCGATTGGCGGCAAGGTTACGACTACAACCTCAAACACGAGATTGTTGAAATCCCTGAAAGAATTCGTCAGTTCTGTCTTGCCTTCTTGCAGCGGATGAAACTCAATTTTGGTTGTTTCGACTTTATTGTCACTCCAGAAGGCGAGTATGTCTTCCTTGAATGCAATCCTAATGGACAGTGGCTTTGGATTGAGATAGAAACAGGCTATGATATTTCCAAAATTATGGCCGAAAATCTGGCCAAATACGAAAGGTTTTAAATGCAAGGTGTGTCTCTTGATGACACACCTTTTAATTTATAAAATCTTAAAAAATGAAAAACATACTATTAAAAATTCTATGTGTTATAGTTGTTGTGACCTTCAGTTTGACGGCTTTCGCTGATACTTACAGATGTACAGCATCACAACTCAATATTCGAAACTCGGCTGACAAGTCTGGAAAAATCATTGGACATATTGCCCAAAATGAAACGGTTAGTGTTATATCCGTTGAAGGCAATTGGGGAACATTGTTGGTGAATGAAGACACGGGGTATGTCTGTATGGACTATCTGGAGAATGCGCAAAAAGATAATTATTGTGAAAATGACGAGAATGAACCATGGACGGACAAACAGAAAACTATATTTTGGATCTGCTTTGCTTTTGCCATAGCCATTTATGCTTTTGCAATAGTAAAAGTTCGACAAGGAGAATTGGTCGTTATTCGAGGTTGGCTTGATTTGGGTTTATTGGCGTTTCCGTGGATATCACTATTCCTAACGCTCATCGGTGCCCACGAGTTCCTTGGCATATATCTTTTTGTTGCACTATGGATAGCGGCAGGTGTCTGTTTTATTGCCAGTTTGGTGTTGTCTGTTGTTGCTAATTGGGGAAATCTGTTTTACGTTATTTTCTCTTTGATAATGAAATTGGTTGTTATTCCAATCATTGGTTTTGGCCTTTTTTATGTAATAGGAAAACTATCCGATGAAAAAGGTTTGACGCTTCGCAGTCTCAAAGTGTTTTTCATTGTTGGATTACTAGTGGGTGGACTGATGAGCTTTGACGAATAAGACAACATTTCCCCTTCCCTCTCGCGATTGTGCCCGCTTTGGGCACACCTTTGCCTTATTTTTGCCGGCGTATTTTAAAATCATATCACAATGGCAAAGACAAATATTATTCCCTCCGCCCCATTCGCCATCTCTTTGGGCGACGATCCCGACAATTTCATTTTCATCGAAGACGGCAAACTCGCTTTTGCCAATCCAAAGGCTACACGCGTAGTGGTTTCAGACGCCTTTACAGACCCAGAGCTTGAGGATAGTTTTCCGACTGTGCCTCGAGAAAACATCACCATTGAGCACGAGGAAGTATTGGCGGCGCGCGGTCTTTCGCAACCGCTAACGGAA
>JAZRYT010000036.1:0-26043 GCA_045600905.1 Bacteroidales bacterium | reverse complement strand
CTTCATCTTTTCCAGCACCTCGCCGTTGGGCAGGCGTTCCACGTTGAAATGCCACAGTCCGTCGGTTTCGTCCTGATAGGTTTGGCAAAGATTGTTGTCGGGTGCCAGAATGGGATTCTTCTGTGTGGTGTCGAGGATGGTGTCTTTCCACTCGTTGAAATAGGAGGAGGAAGCGCCGAGGATTCCGTATTTGGCGATGCGGCCGTTGCAGGCCACACCGAAGAGGTGGCACATAAACAGGTTGTCGGCACGCTGGGCGTAGGTGGAAAACTGCCGCACGCCTTCAAGCCAGTTGGTGCCGCGCTTGGCGCATTGCTTAGCCTCGATGGGCACTAACGGGATACCGTTGACCAGCAACACAATGTCGGTGCGTACCTCGAAAGCCGACCGCACAGTGTATTGGTTGGTGACGATGAAGCTGTTGTTCCAGATATGCTGAAAATCCACAAAGCGGACGGTGATGTCGCCGAGCCGGACATCGGTGACATTGGCCCCCGAAACCAGCAGGTTGAGAAACTTTTCGTTGCCCTCGATGGGCACGGGATTCTTGATTTGGTTGAGCAGAATTCCCATGGCATTATCGCGTGCGGTTGGCGAAACGCCGGGATTCAGCTCCGCGACCTTCTCACGCAAAATCTTCTCCACCACGGGATTTCCCAGCGGACGGCTGTACGCCTTCATCTCCTCGGGCGTGCGCAACTCCCAGCCCATCCGGCTGAGCCATTGCGTCACTTGCTGCTCTACGGGTTTCAGTTCGGAAAGTTTACTCATTGTCAATTTTCTTCGTAATAATAGGAATAATCTATACCTTTCATAAAGAGTTCTCGGTCATCTATCTTGTCGGTCAAGGCGCTTTTAATCAACGATTTGATGGCAGAACTGTCGAAGACACTCGCTTCCATCGCTTGCAGGTAATCGTTCTTGTTGATTTTGCTCCAGTCCACGCATTTTTTCAGACGTTTTTTCAGTATCATATCGAGCCAGATGCGGGTGCTGCGGCCGTTGCCTTCCATAAACGGATGTGCCACGTTCATCTCCACATATTTATTGGCGATTTCGTCGAAGGTGGTTTCGGGCATCTTGTCGATGGCGGCGAGTGCCTGTTCCAAATATTGGGCAAGGCAAAAGGTGAAGCCGCCTTTCGAAATGGTCTTGGTGCGTATTTGTCCCGCAAAGTCGTACAAACCACCAAACAGGAAAGCGTGGATTTGTTGCAGACCTTTGGTCGTACCTACATCCTTATCTTCCAACAGGTTGCTTTCGATAAATTCGTAAGCCTTCTTTTTGCTTTTGCCGTCGATGGTGTTGTCGCTGTAGGTGAACCAATCGAGAAAGTCGGCAGCATTTTTATTGGGAATGGCCTTTACCAAATCCTCAATCTTGTTTTGAGGGAAACAATCGGTTGCATATTTTTTGCCGTCGGCAGCGGTCAGTTTCAGTTGGGTAGTAGCACTAACCAACTCATTGCCTTCTTTCTTTAGTTTGGCCTTTAGGTATTTCCAATAGTTGCGGACCTTGGCATAGTCACCTTGATGATTAACGGAAGCGATAATATCGAGTGCAGAGAAGAACCACTGGCTCTTCTCCTCGTCCCAAATAGCACGCACTTCATGGTCGTTGTAAAAGCGGATGGAGGTTTTCATTTCAATTTACAATTTATAATGAACAATGTACAATGGTTTGCTTCGCAAAAACAATAATTTATTCATCTCCTCGGGCGTGCGCAACTCCCAGCCCATCCGGCTGAACCATTGCGTCACTTGTTGCTCCACGGTTTTGAGTTCGGAAAGTTTGGACATAATTATATGGTTTTATCTGTATTGTTTTGAGTAAGTTGCTTGACGGCTTTATCAAAATCGCTTTCCAGTTGCTTCATTTCACGGGCACGATATATTTCAAATTCTTTTTCGGCTTTTTCGATGGCCTGCTGATGAGACACCGTACCTGTACCTTGCAGCAGTTGCCGTTTGAGCGAAATAATTTGTTTGTCCAATGCATCAATCCAGTTCTGCATGGTCATAGGATTCTGTTCCAAAGCCTGAAATTCGGCAAAATCGAGGAATTGCGAAACCAAGAGGTTCAAACGTTGCAATTCGATTTCAGAAAGGTAGTTCTTGGCAATCTTCACATCATCGCGGGTGATATAGTTTCCTTTGAAATTCGTCATTCCCACCATCGGCTTTTGGTTGTCAACCCGCTCATATATCACTTCTGCAGCGGTATGTTCGTGAACGGCGTAATGAACCTTGTTTTGCACTGTGGCGAAAAACATTTTTGTTTTATCGGAACGAGGATCATAATCGGTGGCAGTAGCATAGATGTCGGTAATTTGCTGATAAAAATTGCGTTCGCTGGAACGAATATCGCGGATACGCTGTAGCAACTCACGGAAATAGCGAGAGCCGCCTTGCCTCAATCTATCATCATCCAAAGCAAAACCTTTTTGAATAAACTCGTGCAAACGCACAGTTGCCCAACGGCGGAAACGAGTTGCCACTTGCGATTGCACACGATATCCGAGGGCAATAATCATATCCAGATTGTAATGGTCGATGTTGCGCTGAACTTCACGTTTTCCTTCCTGACGAACCAATAAGAATTTCTTATAAGTTCGATTTTGATCCAATTCGCCATCCTTATAAATGTTGGAAATATGAATTGAAATATTTTCCTGCGTAGTATCGTAGATTTCGGCGAGTTGGCTTTGTGTGAGCCACAAATCCTCATCACTGTACCGTACTGACACTCTGGTAATTTCGTTCTCGTCTTGGTAAATGATGATATTGTTGTCTGTCATATCGGTAAGTTTCTATCGTTTTTCTGCAAAAGTATCATTTTATCTGTTTCCCACAGATGTCTGTTTGAGTCATTTATCTTATACAATTCTTTCCAATTTTTTAGAGATTGGAAAGAATTTTTGTGCAAATGTGTTAATTTTTTTTATTCCAACGACTTTAAATCATCAGGAATATGTAAAGTTCTCTTATATGCTTCTATATTTGAATGATTACAATGTTTATCATAAACATTTTTGATAAGAAAAATTTCAACGACAAAAACAACAAGCGAAACAATCAGTGAAATAATTCGATTCTGCATTAAACCATCAATTAGATTATTTACCTCTTTAATATTTCCAAAGGCATTTATAATCCATGTAATACCAAAGACAAGTACAACAAATAAACCAATAATCCACCACCATGTTTTCCATCTCCATTTTCTAAGTTTCTTTTGTATGTATGCTTCGCGTTTTATTTCCCTCAGTTCATTCTCTTTCCTAATATTCTCCAACCTTAAACGTTCGATTTCTTCTTTTTGTCGAGTAACAACATCCTCGTTTTCTTGCTTATGTGTTGCAATTGCCTGTTGGACTCTTTTTTCTCCACTCTCGTCAATTTTGCGTTTGTGTTCTTTTAATTCTTCCAGTCCTTTTTTAAATTCAGAAACAATTTCTTCGAGTTTATTATATTGTTCTTGTTCAATTTTTTCTTGTTTTTGAGCTTCCGCTTTTATTCTATCATTAAATGCACGAACATCGGTTTTCGATAACTCATTAATCTTCTCAATGTCTTTTATTTGACCATTAGCAATTCTTGTTGATAGAAGAAGAACATCACTATCCGTAATATCTTCATTTCTATACTTTTGAATGTTTTCATCTAATTCTTTAATAATTTTGGACTTTGGCAAACTTTGATTAAAAGAATACGCAATTAACGATGATAATCCCATATCGACCATCGCATCAAAATCAACATTGTTTAGATTGGGACAAGTTAACCATAAAATATTCAATAAATCGTCAACTTTTATCATTTCTGGCAAACTATGTCCAATTTTCCCAGACAAAATTGAAGATATATCATCATTATCAAAATCATGAGAGATCGCATTATTTACCCACCAACAATTAACCTCCTCTATTTTATGCACTGATTTATTGTTTCGCTTTTCCTTAACGTAAACAATACACATCGCATCATGCAAAGCAGCTTTATCTGTATTTCTGTATGGTTTTAGCTTTTGATATTCTTTGCTAAAACGTGCCTTGTTTTTATATGTATCAGTATGCGGAACAATGCAAACACCTAATTTTTGTATGGATTTTTCAATATTATCGGCAATTCTATCTAAATCCGTTTTTGTATAATTCAATCTATTGCACGCATTATAAACATCTTCTCTATTAACGAATTTTTGAATAATTGAATGGTCGAAATTTTCAGCTTTGTACCTTAACAAACCTTTTGCTTCCTCAACGGTATCTTGTAGTACATGAAAAGAATATCCAATATTCTTTCCGATTTCCAAAAGTTTATTGCATATTTTTGTGGATTCTGGAGTATTTAAATCTATCAAACTGATGATGAAATTTGTATCTAACAATAAATCAACATTCATTTGAGCATTTGATGGTTGATACTCTAAAAAACTTGTTAGAATTGACCCTAAATATATATTGCGAATTTGACTATATATCTGAGGCGACATATTTTTGAAATAATCAACAAATTTCGCCTCTATTGTACACTCACTTCCATTTATCACAGGTTTATTTGCGAGATATGAAGATATACTAACCTTGTTTTTTTCAATGAATTTCACAATGCCAATGTTTTGTTTTACATTGTTCATTTCACAGAACTTTTCAAATAAGGTTTGCAAGTTTTTCAAGTCACTTTGACCTTGTTGAATAATTTCATCGTATTCTTCAAAAACATAGTCATGAACCCAAAAACTATCATCATTGTTCACAGTAAGCAATTTTTCATCCTGCGTATTAAGCTCCTTAACGATGATTTTTAGAATATTTCTCAAAACTGGTATTGGTATTTCAATCCCAAATTTATCAGTAATAACGTCTCTAATTTCTTGAATACTTTCTCCTTTTGGTTTTTGTTGCAGGGTACACATATAGTGTAATCCTTTTTTTACAATTGGAACAAAAATATCCAACTGGCCTTTAATCAAACTACCTGAATTATTAATTTGAGCCAATAAGCTATATGCTACTGCACGTTTCAATTCTATAGAACCTGCCATAATCTATTGTGTATTTTTACGATAAGTATCCTTTATTAAAATTGTTTCTCCTTTCCTTATTTCACCCTCACCTTCCCCGTCAGCAGCTGCTGCATCAGCGACTTCTTGAGAAGCTCGAGCTTGGTGATTTTATTGTTGTTGTTTATTATCTGCTTGGTTATTGGTTCAAAAGATTTGACAATTTGTTTTTGGGATTTAATATCCGTAGGAATGATGAATCTGAAGTTGCCATATTCTCTTGAGTTAATGTTGGGTTTTGCTCCAACTCTTTTCATTGAGACTTTGAACGCTTCAAATATTTCTGAATTGGCTATCAGTTGAAACAATTCCGGGACAATTTTTTGTTTGTCAAAAGTGAACTTAATCAAGTAGCCCGCAAAAGCAGCTGGACCCATACTTTCTTTATATAAAAGAGATTTGCCTATTGTATCTCCTGTTCTTGCGAACAAAAAATCATCTTCTTTAAGTAAATATTTTTGTGCTATTTCATTATCTAATCCAGCTTTATCTTCTTCTGATAATGTGCCATCATCATTAATATCCGTTATTCTAATAAAGCGAGCATTACCTGTTTCATACTTGATTGCGGAAGCATTAGCACCATATTCACCTGGCCGCAATGCCACTTCCTTCAATTTCATGCTTTTCCACCCCTTCGGTACCAGCCCCATTTTTTCGTCTTCGTAAAATTCGGCGGCGGGGCGCAGTGTGCCGTCGGGTTTCATCTTGCCCGAAAGCAGGTTCTGCATCAGCGATTTCTTTACCCGCTCCAACTTGCTTATCGTATCGCGAGTGCTCCGTATCGCCTCATCTACCGTCGAAAGTATGTGCGCAATGGCAGACTGCTCGGGAAGAGAGGGTTGAGGAAGAATGGTTTTTACATATTGCTTCCAATCCAAATTTCGTATTCCCGTTGTTTGGGCTTGCATACTTGCCGTAATGCCCATTTCGTACATTTGTTGTAAACAATAGTACAGATAATCAGGTGAAAATTCATCCTTTTTTACGGATATGCGCTGTATGAAATTTGCAAAAGCGAAATCTTCTTTGAGCATTCTTTCTGTAATTAAGCCAACTCTCCCTACTGGCTGTGTGTCACTTCCGCCACTTCGTTCAATAAGAATATCTCCAACATGGAGTTTCTTTTCCTCTTTTTTGTTGGGATTAAGCGTTCTATATGCTACATCTGAAAGATCTAACACTCCGTTATTATTGAAGTTTGTACTTCTAATTATTCCAATTGCATTTTCATCAGGATTACTTCCCCAATCTCCAGCATCGTTTTTTACAAGAACAGATTTTAATTTTACCGTATTAAAATCATCGCATACAATTCCTATTTTTGAAGACTCTCCCATCACTTTCCTCCTTTCAAAGTTTCTGGTTCGTTGCCTAAGCTGTTTACAGAGTTTTCGATTTGAGAATGTGAAGATTGCTCCACAACTTGTGGAGTGATTGTTTCCATTTGAGAATAAAGCAAATAGAAATTCTTCATATTAGTATAATTGTTTTCCATCACTCACCTCCTTTCAAAGTTTTCAGTAGCGCGTTGAGCAAGAAATCCACTTCGCTTTCGGCTTTGGCGGCGGCCTGGTAGTCGGCAATGGCCTGGGCAAGGTCAATCTCCTCTTCCGGCTCAAAAGTATCTACGTAGCGCGGAATGTTGAGGTTGTATTCGTTCTCCTCAATCTCGTCCATATCCACCACCGAGAAGTAGCGGCGGCGCAGTTCGGGGTCGGCCAGCATTGTAAGCAGTTCGGTTTCCACCTCGTTAATCTTGGCCAACTGTTTCTCGGCTTTCCCCTGCACATCGGCCACGCGGGCATCCCGGTCGGCCTGCAGCTTGCTGAGAGCAGCCTGTGCCGTGGTCACGGCTTTCTGTTCGGTTGCCGTGGGCTTCTTTTCCGCTGCAATCTTATCTTCCACTACCTTTTGCGCTTTGGCCAACCGCTCGGTGGCCTTGCTTACAGCGTCGGCCGTTTCTTCGGCAATCTCGCTCAACTTAAATTGCAGATTGTCCTGTATGTTGGCATTCAGGCGGATTTTCTGTTCAGCAATCCAACGTTTGGCCACATCAAGGTCGCCCCAGCTTTCAAGGATGGTGGAGATGCGCAGAATGTCCTGCGGCTCCAAGATGTTCAGGTTGGATTCCTCGCGGTACCAGCCCTCTTTGGCGGCATATACCATCAGCACCTTGTTTTTGCGGGCTTCAGGCTTGTTCTTGTTGATGAACAGGATGGAGCCGGGGATGGTGGTGCCGTAAAACAGGTTGTTGGGCAGCACCACAATGGCGTCGATGATGTTGGCGCCGATGGTGGTTCCGTCTTTCAGTTGGCCGGTAAGCAGTCCGCGGCGGATGTTGTATTCCTCATCGGCTTTGCGGTTCTGTCCGTCTTCCTCTTCGGTTTTCTCGGGCTGTCCGCGAAACAGCACGCCCTGCGGACACACCACGCCGGCCTTTCCGCCCTCCTTCACCGAGGCGATGATGTGCTGCAGGAACATAAAGTCGCCGTTGGAATAGGGCGGCATTCCATACACTAAGCGCTGGTAGTTGTCGGTAAACTCCTTGGAATATTCCAGTTGCGGGGAGCCGTCTTTCTTGTTCACCGGTTTGCCGTTGCGGTCTTTCTTGGGCTCGCCGTTTTTGGCCCAGTTTTCCTGCGAAAACGGAAAGTTGGCCATCACCTTGTCGAAGGTGCGGATCTGCAAAGGGTTGTCTTCGGCCACAAACTTGGGCGAAAGGATGGTGTCGCCCTGCTTGATGTTGGCATCCAATCCGTGCAGAATCATATTGATGTTGCAAATGGCCCAGGTGTTCCACACATTTTCCTGTCCGAAAATGCGCACGTTCTTCTGGTTGCCGTATTTTTCCTTGGCATATTTCGCCGAGTTGATGAGGAAGCCGCCGGAGCCGCAGGTCGGGTCGTAGATGGCGTCGTTTTTTTCGGGTTTCAGGTAGCGGACGATGATATCGACCACTTCCTGCGGCGTGTAGAACTGTCCCGCCGTAGTGCCGCCGCGGTTTTCGTCGGCAAAGCGTTTGATGAGGTATTCGTAGGCGTCGCCGAGCACATCCACCGAGGCGTTGCGGTTGCTCAAATCCACAGGCGAAAGGTAGTTGATGAGGTTGGTGAGCACTTCGGGGGCGAGCTTGGTGCCGCCGCTGCCGTCGGGTGCGGGTTCGTTCCAGCGCACCGTGTTGATGATGCCCTTCAGGATGAAGTTGCCGTTGGGATCCTTGTTGGCATCGGCAATGCCGTTCACCGCATCGTTCAGTTTCTTGTTCTTTTCCACAGGTGTGGCCATGCGCACGTCTTCCCAGAAGCAACCGTCGGGAATCACGAAATCGTGTTTCCTGCGGATGAGGAGCTTGCGTTCCGCATCGTTGGGCTCGCGGTTGTTCTGCCGGATGAACTCTTTCACACTGTTTTCATTTTCCCACAGATAGTTGTCGGAAAGACGTTTGAAGAACAACAGGGAGAGGATGTATGATTTGTAATCTTCCACCTTGTCGCGTAGAATGTCGGCCATGCCGAAAAGCGTGTTGCCTAAAGCCTGTTTGGTAATCATATATTGTAAATAGCTGGATTACAAAAAAATAAAACTTTTGTACATTTTTGGCAAAAAAACGCACAAAAGTAATAAAAAAACGCAACTCAGCAATACAAATAAGCAAAAAATCAAAACTTGAACTTCCACCTCTTGTGGCTCCAGAGCCAGTAGGCCGGATGCTTGAGGATGTCGTTTTCGAGCAGCTCCACATAGCGTTGGGTGATGGCATATTCCGGAAGCTCGTTGGGATGTTCGGCAAGGAGTTGGATGTCTATCCTGTATCTTCCAAGACGCTCTTTTACAACCGTGTAGTACAGTACCGGGATGTCGTATTTGCGGGCAAAATGTTCAGCACCGTAGATGACGCCGGTCTGCTGGTTCAGGAACTGTGTGACGTAGCAGCGTTTTTGGCTGTTGGGTGATTGGTCGCAGAGCATCATATAGGCGGCAGGTGAGTGTCCGTTCTCGTAATGCTCGAACGTGTCGCGCACGGTGTTTGCAAAGACCACTTCCGTGCCGTAGCGGGTGCGTGCGCGGTTGATGAGCTTCTCGAAAATCTTGTCGGAGTTGGCCTTGCCCACGCCCACGCCGTGGTGTAGGAACATCTCGTCCAAAGCCAAAATCATCCATTCCCAATTGTTGTAATGGGAGGACATTAGAATCACACTACGGCCTTCTTCGTAAAATCTATTGACAATCTCCGGGTGGGCGCAATGATAGCGGCGGTGCAGTGTACGACGCGGCAACACCAGCATTTTAATCATCTCCACGGCGATTTGCGAAAGATGCCAATAGTATTGGTTGCGCAGCTTCCGTAACTCTTTTGCGGATTTTCCAGGGAAAGCGTTTCTCAGGTTCTCTTCTATTACTATACGGCGATATCGAATGACGTAGTTCAATATGAAGCAGAAAAATCCGCCAAAAACGTATAGCACGCACAACGGTAGCAGCGCTAAAAGATAACAGAAAAAGAAGAGGATATAGGTGGCAAACATTAATAATGAACAATGAATTATGGATAATGAATAATTTAGTGATTAAGATGTTGCTGAAGGAAATCCTTAATCCTGAAACTTGAAATTTGTATTATAGAGACGGTGCGGTGCACCGTCTCTACGGTGAAACTTGAAATCGTCTAACGATTGTGCGAAATCAAACAGGGAATCGAAGTGGAGTGGGGTGATTTTTTGGATTTTTTCGAATTCAGGGTGGCGGATGGCGCCGACGTGGACGGCACGGATGCCCGCATTCTGGGCGAACTGTATGTCGGAAAGAGAATCTCCAACCATAACGGAGTGGGAAAAATCAATATCGGGGAAGTCCCGTTGCGCCTGGAAAGCCATGCCCGATTGGGGTTTGCGGCAGTCGCAGCCAGCGGCCGCGAGGTGGGGACAGCAGTAGATGCGGTCGAAGGCAATGTTGCGAGCAGCAAGCTGTTGTTGCATCCATTCGTGCACGCGGTCAATCTTGTCCATTGAACAGAGGCCCTTTCCCACGCACTGCTGGTTGGTCACTAAGAGGACTCTGTCAAAATGCTGATGCAGGATTTCCAATGCCTCGAATACGCCGTTGTGAAACACGAACTGTTCTGTTTCCATCACATAACCGTCAATAATCTGCTCGTTGACGACACCGTCGCGGTCCATAAAGAGCGTCCATTGTTTATCTTGCATAGGGGATTTTTTTTGAGGCTGCAAATATCTGCAAAAATCAAATACGGAGGAATTGGAAATTATGGATGCGTTAATGAAGATGGTGTAGGCTCGCAAATCTCCAAGCTGATTGGAATTGCTCGTTTTGTTATCTCGTATGTTCTCAAACCAACAGATAGCTCTGTGACACGGAAATTTTTTAATAATGGAGTTGGATGAAGTTTGATCTCTTGATTTTAACAATTAATAGTTAAAATCAAGCGCTAGATAATTTTTATTAAATGGTATTAAAAATTTTGTATTTTTGCAGCGCTTTAAAATAGCAATAGAAAAGAATATTTGGTCTGTTCTTTGATTGAGGAAGACCGACAGTTAACAATATTATTAATAATAAAATTTAACAACGATGGATCAGGATATCATAGTGCAAAAAGAGAATCCAACAAGTGATGAAATTTGGAAAATATTAAGAGAAACATCCCAAATGATGCGTGAGGCGGAAGAAAAGCATCAAGCGGAATACGAACGTCGCCAGCAGGAGTATGCCGAGTATGAACGGAAAATTCGAGAGGCGGAGGAACGTCGAGAAGCGGACTATCAACGTCGAGAAGCGGGCTATCAACGTCGGGAAGCGGACTACAAACGTCGAGAAGAGGAACGTGAGCGCAAACTCCGTGAGGAGGAAAGACGTAGAGAAGAGGAAAATAAACGTCGAGAAGAGGAAGATAAACGTCGAGAAGAGGAACGTGAGCGCAAACTCCGTGAGGAGGAAAGACGTAGAGAAGAGGAGGAAAGACGTCGAGAAGCGGACTATCAACGTCGTCAAGCAGAGTTTGAACGCGATGATGCAGCGTATAAAGAACGAGCCGCGAAAGCGGACAGGCAAATGGAAGAACTTCGTCAACAAATGAAGGAGACGGACGAGAAAATGAGGAGAATGGAGTATAAATACACATCACAGATGGGCCATGTGGTGGAAGGCCTGATGGAACCGTCCGCGATGGCACTGTTCCAACAGTCTGGCTTTGACATCAGCAAATGTTGGAAGAACATGAAAGGAAAGCGTAAGGATTTGGGCAAAGAGATGGAGGTGGATCTGTTCCTGTTCGACACAACGGATGCGGTGGCTGTGGAGGTTAAAACCAATTGCTGTAAAGATGATGTGGAACATTTCCTTAAACAGATGGAGAAATTTTCGGATGTGTTTCCGAATTTTGCAGGAGTTAATGTGTATTTGGCAATAGCAGCCATCAATTTCGACTATGAGGCAGATAAGTATGCTGCGGAAAGAGGACTGTTTGTCATCCACGTTCGCGAAGATGTGTTCTCACTTGATCCCGCCAAAAAGGAAGATATGACCTATTTCTATAAAGGAAAATGCCACGTGAAAGGCGTTACGTGTGAAAAATGTTGATAACACCCTGTCGCAATTATGTGCATTAGAAAAGAAAATAATACAGGAAAATGCAATTAAAATTGCACAAACGAAAAAAGCACTCACGAAAACCTTTCGTAAGTGCTTGATTTTCTTGGTGATTCCGCTGCGACTCGAACGCAGAACCTGCTGCTTAGAAGGCAGCTGCTCTATCCAGTTGAGCTACGGAACCATCGTCCACTGTCTCAGTGACTGGTCGGGATAGCAAGATTCGAACTTGCGACCTCCTGCTCCCAAAGCAGGCGCGATAACCGGACTACGCTATATCCCGTTTTTTGAGGCCGCAAAAATACATTTTTTTTCTTTCCCGCAAACACTATTGGAAATTTTTTACAAAATGCTGAAAATCAAATTTGTAGATATTGTTTTTCGTCGGCGAATTGTAGAATACTACAACTCAATAAACCTTTTGTTTCATTAATCCATTATCAAATTGTCATATTACAGCATTGTCGATGTGGCACATTAACACATTAATTTCGTATTTTTGCCGCCGCTATGACCAAAGAGAGAAATATCAGAATAGAAGACTACAATTATGTCCTTCCGGAGGAAAGAATCGCTTTCTACCCGGTTGCGCAAAGAGACCAATCTCAGTTGTTGGTTTACAATAAGGGAAGTATTACGGACAGCCACTTCTGCCATCTGCACGAGTTTCTGGTGCCCGATGATTTGCTGATTTTCAATGACTCCAAAGTCATACACGCGCGTCTGTTAGTGCATAACACTACCGGCGCGGCCATCGAGATTTTCTGTCTGGAACCGCTAGAACCCACGTCGGATCCGGCAACGGCCTTTATGCAAACCCATCAGGTCATGTGGAAATGTATGGTCGGCAATGCGAAAAAATGGAAACATCCGCTTTATATCGATGTGCCCGTCAATGGTCGCAACGTCCAGATTACTGCTACGCGTGGTGACAATGTGGAAGGGGCTTTTAACGTGACTTTTACGTGGAATGACGATAAGGTGTCCTTTGCAGAATGGCTCGAATGCTACGGTAAAATTCCGCTTCCGCCCTATATCAAACGTAACGCCAATGCGGACGATGAGAAACGCTATCAGACAGTTTATGCCAAATACGACGGCTCTGTTGCAGCGCCTACAGCCGGACTGCATTTTACTCCGGCGGTTTTCGAAGCACTCCACGCAAAAGGCATTGCCACTGAATATATTACGTTGCACGTCGGAGCTGGCACGTTTAAACCGGTTTCCACTGAAACGATTGGCGACCACTATATGCACGAGGAAAAAATCGTTATCACGGAACAGTTCGTCGATATGCTTCAGCATAGTTTGCACAAGCGTCGTATTGCCGTGGGCACTACCGTTGCGCGTACAATCGAATCTTTGTATATCATAGGTGCCAAACTCAAATTGGAAAAAGAAAACCCGTTGTTGGTTGAGCAGTGGGAATACTATGATGCCCCCGAAATCCGAACGGTCACTGTTGAGGAGTCTTTGGATGCTATTCGCAATTACCTCCAAAGCCAGCATACGGATTTATTGCGTGCAGCCACCCGTCTGATTATTCTTCCGACCTACCAACCTCACATCGCTCAGGGTATTATCACCAACTTCCATCAGCCACAAAGCACGTTGCTGCTCCTGATTTCGGCGTTTGTCGGGGAAGAATGGCATCGAATTTATCAACATGCCCTTGAACACGAGTATAGGTTCCTCAGTTACGGGGATTCGAATCTGTATTTGAAATAACGATAGAAACCAAGGTGTTTCAGTATTTGCTTCCTGAAACCTGAAACCTGAAACTTGAAACCTGGCCCCTATTTGCTACAGTATCCCTCCATTTTCTCCATCCAGTGCAGCGCCGCTTTGATGGTGGGCACGTTGTGTATGATGAATAACAGTTTGCTGTTAGCTTCCTTAAGCTGGATGATCGGGTGGTTGGCCTGCATAAAGTTCAGTATCTTGCCGAATGCGTCAGACTGATAGAACTTGGAAGCGGAGTTGCCGATGAAATATCCCGTGAAAGTGTTCTTCTTGAGGATGACTTTCTCGAAGTGCATTCTTCCTGCGGCCAAACGTAGTGGTATGGTTTGCAGCAATTCCTGCGTCTGCTTCGGCATCGGACCGAATATGTCGATGATTTTCTTCCGGAAAATTTCCAGTTTGTCCAATTCTTTGATGGCTTCCAATTCTTTGTAGAGGCTCATTCTTTCGCTTACGCTGCTGATGTAGTCGGAGGGGAAGAGCGCGTCGATGTCGGTTTCGAAAACGCATTCGCGGATGAGCAGTTTGGAGTTGTCGGCCATATCGACTTCTTCGTAGTCGGCGTCTTTCATTTCCTGGATGGCTTCGCTGAGGATTTTCTGGTACATTTCGTAGCCGATATCGTTGATGAAACCGCTTTGGTCGGCACCGAGAATGTTGCCGGCACCACGGATGTCGAGGTCGCGAAGGGCGATTTGGATGCCGCTGCCGATGTCGGAGAAGTCCTCGATGGCCTGCAGACGCTTGCGCGCCTGGTCGTTCAGCACGTCGAAAGGCTTGGTGAAGAGATAGCAAAATGCCTTTTGGTTGTTGCGGCCCACGCGCCCGCGCAATTGGTGGAGCACGTTCAGGGCGAAGTTCTGGGCATCGTTGATAATCATAGTGTTGGCGTTTACGATGTCCAATCCGGATTCCACGATGGTGGTGGAAACGAGCACGTCGTACTCATAGTTGATGAAGTCCGTCATAATGCGCTCCAGCTCGTCGCCTTCCATCTGTCCGTGCCCGATGGCGATGCGCGCAGAGGGCACCAGACGTTGGATGAGACCGGCCAACTCTTTGATGTTCTGTATCTTGTTGTGTACGACGAATACCTGCCCGTGTCGGTTGATCTCGAATTGGATGGCTTCGCGCAAGATGTCTTCGTCAAATACGTGAACTTCCGTTTGAATGGGCTGGCGGTTGGGTGGGGGAGTGGTGATGACCGAGATGTCACGCGCTCCCATTAGGGAGAATTGCAAGGTGCGCGGAATCGGTGTCGCGGACATCGTCAGGGTATCTACACTCACACGCATTTCACGGAGTTTCTCTTTGGCGGCCACCCCGAATTTCTGCTCTTCGTCAATGATGAGCAAGCCCAGATTGTTGAAAACCACGTCTTTGCTGAGCAAACGGTGCGTGCCGATGAGAATGTCTATTTGGCCGTTTTGGAGCCGCTGGAGCGTCTCTTTTATCTGCTTGTTGGTCTTGAATCGGTTGACGTATTCAACTTTGCAGGGCATATTGCACAGACGGTCGGAAAAGGTTGTGTAGTGTTGCAGGGCCAGCACGGTGGTGGGTACGAGCACGGCTACCTGTTTGCTGTCGCATACGGCCTTGAATGCGGCGCGGATGGCGATTTCCGTTTTGCCGAAGCCTACGTCGCCGCAGACTAGGCGGTCCATCGGATGGTCGCTCTCCATATCGGCTTTGACATCCGCTAAGGTTTTGATTTGGTCGGGGGTGTCTTCGTAAATGAAGGAGGCCTCCAACTCGGTCTGCATATAGTTGTCGGGCGAGAAGGCGAATCCCTTGCGCGCCTTACGCTGCGAGTAGAGTTTGATGAGGTCGATGGCTAACTCCTTGACGCGTTTCTTGGTTTTCTCCTTGAGCTTGTCCCACGTGCCGGAACCGATGCGGTGCAGTGTGGGCGCGGTGCCGTCCTTGCCGACATATTTGGTGATTTTGTGCAAAGAGTGGATGCTGACGAAGAGGATGTCGCCGTCCTTGTAGGTCAACTTGATGACTTCCTGCTCTTTGCCGTTCATCTCGGTCTTTTCCAGCCCCTGATATACGCCGATGCCGTAGTCGATGTGAACAACGAAATCGCCGGGTTGCAGGTCGTAAATTTCTTTCAGTGTGAAAGCCTCGCTCTTCTTGTAGCGGTCGCGAATGACGATGCGCTCGTTCTTGCCGAAAAACTGGTGGTCGGTATAGACCGCCAATTGGTGCTGCTCATCGAAAAAGCCCTCGTGCAAAATGTATCGGATGGGCTGATACAACGTTGCTATTTTGTACGAGGTGGCGTTGTGCTTGTTGTATTTCTCTAACAAATCGACGATGATCTTGAAAAGACGGTCGAGTTGCGATTGATTCTCAGCTAAATAGACGGTCTTGATACCTTTGTCGAAATTGGCAATCCATTCGAGAAGCAGATAGTCGAAACTGCGTCCGAAGTTGTTCTGTGGCTTGAGGTTGAAGTCGAAGGATAGTGCTGTGCGCTCGTCTTTAGGCGCATCCAACTCGCAACAGAAATGCCCCGCGCGGGCTTGGTCAAAGTCGCGGCGGCGGATGAAGAGATCGTCAACGGTGAGCTTGCTTTCCGGCTCAGACTCGTTTTGGAATTCTTCGTCAACAGACTTGTATAAATGCGAGATTTGCGAACCGATGTCTTTGGGATTCTCCAACCATAATATCGAATTGGCCGGTAGAAAGTCGAAAAGCGGAATGCGCTTTTCTTCAATCTGGTGGGAGACGATTTTAGGCATTATGTGAATCTCCTGTTCTTCGCGCAGCGAAAGTTGCGTTTCTGGATTGAAGAAACGTATGGACTCCACGCGGTCGCCGTCCAATTCTATACGATAGGGATATTCTTCCGAAAAGGAGAAAATGTCGAAGATACTGCCGCGCCAGGCGAACTGTCCAGGCTCAAATACGAATTCTTCTTGTAGATATTCGAATTCATAGAGAAATTGAAGGAAGATTTCAGTGGGAATCTCGCTGCCCTGCGTGATGGTGAAGGAGTTGTTGCTGAGAAACTGTTTGGTGACTACTTTCTCGGCGATAGCCTCTGGATAGGAAACGATGAGGTAGTTTTCCTGCGGATGATTGGAAATCTTGTTGATGATTTCGGAACGTAGTTTGACATTGGATTTGTCAATTTCCGCCGATGTGTGTGCCCGTTTGTACGAGGAGGGCAGATAGTGTACGCGCTTGTTGGGAAGTGGTACGTTGTGGTCGTTGAGCAACTTCTCCAAGTCGTTGTAGAAAAACGCCGCTTTTTCGCGATTGGACAATACGAATAGCTGCGTGGCGTTGGGTACGTCTGCTAACTTCGTGGCTAACAATGGATATGAGGAACCCGTCAGACCATTGAGCCTGAGGGTGGTTTGAGCGTCCGCCTGCTGTAGCAACGGGACCATTTGCGCAATCTCCTTCTTGCAAAATTGCGCTAGTAATTCTTGTATCGTCATAACTATTTTAGAGGGCGGCAAAAATAACAATAATGTGCGAACTGTGAACAGTATGAGATAATGTGAAATTGATTTTTAGTTTATAGCTTTTTGAAATACAATCAAATATAACTGAAATTTTTCTCACTTTTCAATTGTTTTTTTGCAGATATTTGCAATCCTCTTTTCTCTGATATTTTAGAACTTAATATTTTATATATGGAATTGGAAATCAAAAATATACTAGGTCTTTGCAAAAAATTGAACAAATATGCCCATAAATTGACGGTGGAGGATTTGCAAAACGATTCTCGTTGTGGAGGAATGCCTGAAGTGGGAACGCAAACCGTGAAACAGGTTTTGGATGAGGTTGAGAATCGTCTGCAACGTGGCTGCCAACCATACGAGAACAAGGTCATTCTACATACGGGACCGCATCACGATGACATTATGTTGGGCATTATGCCGCTCATCAATCGGCAGCTCCGTCCGGTTTCCAACGAGGTTTATTTCAATATTATGACATCTGGATATCATTCTGTGACGGATGAGTTTATGTTGGATGCGTTTCGTGATGCGATTCGATTTTTAGACGAAGGACATATCGAAATGGTTCGATATCCTGATTTCTTTCAAGGCGGTTTTATGATCAAAAGGGATAAGGATGTTCATCATTATTTGGACAGCGTGGCGCGTAAGGATGCCAACGGAATGCGTAGGGGTTTTTGTCACAGGTTGTTGCGCGATATGGTGAATGTTTGGTGTATTACGGATGAGACAATGATGCGGACGGTTCTGGAACAGGAAATTGCCAATCTCAGTGCGCCGGAACCGGTGGAGTCAGTTCGAATCAATCAGTTGAAAGGTTTGGTCCGCGAATATGAGGAAGAGTTGGTTTGGGCCTACATGGGCGTTCCTGTGCGCAATGTCCGTCACTTGCACTTGGGTTTGTATAATCGCGAGGCGGAGAATTTCTCGCCAGATTTGCGGACGGATGTGCTCCCCATATTGGAACAGTTCCGGCAGCTCCGTCCCGATGTGGTCAGCGTGGTGGTGGATTCCGGCGCGTTGCGCCCTGACACGCATTACAAAGTGCTCAAATCGGTGGCCGCCGCCCTCAAATTGTGGAACGAGGAAACTGATTTGTCAAACGTGCGCGTCTTGGCCTATCGCAATGTGTGGTCAATGTTCCATCCGGCTGAAGCCAATATGTATGTTCCTGTGTCATTGAATGCTTTTGCCGTGATAGAGAAGGCTTTCGCTTCATCCTATATGACGCAGTATAAGGCCGAATTTCCCAACCCCAACTTTGATGGCCCGTTCAGCGAATTGGCGGAGAGCATCTGGGTGAAGCAGTTGCGAGACATCCAATTGCTGCTAGGCAAGGATTTCTTTTATCAGAACAAGAGCGCGCTGATACGTGCCACGCACGGTATGCTCTTCCTGAATGATTTGGGCGTGGATGAATTTCTGAAAGTGGTAGAAAAAGAATACTGATTTCAAAATTTTTTTTTCACAAAATTGAATTTTCTATACTTTTGCACTCCCTCCAATGTGTGTGGAAAATCAAATTAATTTGCTGATTATTAAAATTATAATGAAATGATAGATTACGAACAAAGTGCGAAGGAACTCTTCCGGAAAATGGAAAATAGTGTTCCGGCAGAAGATTTGATCAGGATTCGTGCCGCTTACGAATTTGCTAAAGAAGCGCATAAAGAACAAAAGCGGAAAACGGGCGAGCCATACATTATCCATCCCGTGGCTGTGGCGCGAATCGCTGCCGAAGAACTTCATCTCGGTCCCAATCCGGTAATAGCGGCTTTCTTGCACGACGTGGTGGAAGATACGCCTTACACGATTGAAGATATTAAAGAACGATTTGGAGACGATGTCGCTTTCTTGGTTGATGTCGTGACGAAAAAAGGCAAAGAGGCGTATCAACGTTCCAAACAGGTTGACAATTACCAACAGATTCTGGATTCCGTCAATTACGATATTCGCGCTTTGCTTGTCAAACTGTCTGACCGGCTGCATAATATGCGTACTCTGGATAGTATGCGCCCTAGCAAACAGATGAAAATCGCAGGTGAAACGGACTTCTTTTACGCTCCTTTGGCTACCCGTTTGGGTTTATATACTATTGGTCAGGAATTGGAAAACCTGTCCTTCCGTTTCCGCTGCCCCGGAGAATTCGACTTTGTCAACCGCTTGATCGACCAAGAGAAAAATGACCATTCGGAAAAACTGGAAAAACAACGTCTGGCTATTGCCGAGCTTTTGGCCAAAAAAGGATTAGATGTCAAAACGGAAGTCGTTTACCACAATGCTATCAGCATTTGGCGGAAGATGAAGATGTCCGGCCGCGATTACCATCACGTGGATGGCAAAAAATATGTGAGAATAACCTATAAGTCGGCTATGGATGGTTGGAGTGAAAAGGATTTCTGCCTGTATATCTATTCCACACTGACGAATGAGTATAAGGAACGCCCGCGCAGCGTCGTCAACTATATTGATCATCCTAAGGCAAACGGCTACCAGAGCTTTCACTTCGATTTGTTCCTGGATGGCGGATGGGAAAATGTCCACGTGGAATCCGAACGCATGCTCTTCGGCAATCAACTCGGATGCGTGGCCTTCCGTGACGAGAGCAATGTCAACCTTTGGATTGATAAGTTCCGGATCATTCTCAAGGATGTGGCTGAAAAGAGCGATGCCCGCGAATATATGGAGGATCTGACTTCCGCATTTTATTCTGATGACATCCTCGTTTATACTCCCAAAGGTGATTGCATCATCTTGCCGAAAGATGCTTCCGTCATTGATTTCGCTTACGAAATCCATCGAAATATTGGCGACCACGCCCAATTCGCCCGTATAAACGGACGTCTTGCCCCTGTTACTACCACGCTTTCCCGCGGCGATTGTGTGCAGGTCTATACGAATGAACGGAAACATCCCAAGGCCGACTGGCTACAACATGCTGTCACCTACAAGGCTAAAAAACATATCAGACTCTATTTGAATAGTTTGCCGTCAGTGGCTTATTGCCGCTGTGAAAAATGCAATCCTCTGCCCGGTGATGCCGTTATTGGATTCGTGAAAGATGGTAAGACCATTTTGCATAAACGGGATTGCAGCATCGCCATATCTTTGGCATCCCAACAAGGAGACTGCTTGCAAGAAGTTGATTTTCAGGTAGATCAAAATGTACTATATCCTGTTCAACTGCAAATTATGGCCATTGACCGCTATCATTTGTTGAGCGACCTGATTTCCTGTATTACGGATAAATTGAAACTTTCCATGCATCGGATCTTAACGGAGGATGTGGAAGAATTGGTGACTTGCACGGTCAATTTCTCCATCCATTCTGCTAAAGAACTGACGGAAGCCATAACCACAATCTCCAGCCTGGCCGGTGTGGATGAGGTGAAAATACTATCGTTTGAGGAGTGAGATTAATAGCCTTTTGTCACTTTGGGAAGTTGTTATTACTGGCATACACGAAAGTGCGTTTTTTTCGCTAGGCCGCAGCCGTCTTCTGACATTGTCTGGAGAGTAATGTTGGGGTGAACGGAAACCTACTTCAGCGTGTTGACGGCTTCTCTTGTCCAGGCTTTCAGAAATTCTGCTACCTTTTCAGTATTGTATCCTTTACCTTCTTCCAAGTATGCGGAATTTTGAATGTGAATATTCTCGCCTTTTTCATTGAGGATGACAAAAACAGGAAATCCGAAACGAGCGGGATTGCCCAATCGCTTCATAGCTTCTGGATTCTTGTTCCCTTTAGAATAATTGACGTGGATATAAATGAAATTGTCCTGGATAATTGGGTGGATAATTGAGTCTTTTTCTGCCAGCAGGGCAAATCGGATGCACCAGGGACACCAGTTCCCGCCAACTTGGCAGAGCACGTATTTGTTTTCCGTTTGTGCCTGTTGAATGGCTTTATCAATTTGAACCATGGCATTGGCCGATTCGTCGTATATGGTTGGGACTTGTTGTGAAAATGCTGTCAATGCGCTGACTAACAATAAAAAAGAAAATAATACATGTTTCATAATAATAATTTTTAGGCGATTTTTTTAAGGCCGCAAAAGTACAAAAAACAATGAACGGTAGTTTACGGTTTATTCACTTCGTTCAAATTCTCCTTACTGCTCAGTAAAGCCAAACAAGTTATGTCTTTGCTGAGCTTGCAGTGTCGAAACAGGTTTCAGGTTTCAAGTTTCAGGTTTCAAGAGTAGGTAATAGCATATCTACCTATCCACATTATCGCATTATCGCATTATCGTATTCTCGCATTATCGCATTCTCGCATTATCGCATTGTCGTATTATCGCATTACCACATTATCGTATTATCGCATTATCACATTATCGCATTATTTTTATTTTTGCGGCCGCTATGGATCATCCGAGATTGAATGAAATTCGCGCTGTTTTGAAACAGTATTGGGGCTATGATTCGTTTCGTCCGTTGCAGGAGGATATCATTCTTTCTGTTTTGGACGGAAAGGATACGTTGGCACTGCTTCCCACGGGAGGCGGAAAGTCTATCTGTTTCCAAGTTCCCGCGCTGTCAATGGGCGGACTCTGTGTGGTGGTTTCCCCGCTGATTGCGTTGATGAAGGACCAGGTGGCCCATCTTCGTGACAAGCAGATAAAGGCGGTTGCCTTATATTCGGGAATGTCCAACAGCGAAATAGAGGATGCCATATCCTGTGCTCTTTTTGACCCTGAATGCAGATTCCTGTACGTTTCGCCGGAACGTCTTCAGACAGACAATTTTAAGATGAATTTCAAACGTATGCCTGTGAAGATGATCGCGGTTGACGAGGCCCACTGCATATCCCAGTGGGGTTACGATTTCCGCCCACCTTATTTGCAAATCGCGCAGATAAGAAAGACATTTCCTCAGGCCCCTGTTCTGGCGCTAACCGCGACTGCCACGCCAGAGGTGGTGAAGGATATCCAGTTGCGTTTGGATTTCAAAGAGGAGAATGTCTTTCAAAAGAGTTTCAAAAGAGATAATCTTACCTATTTTGTCGTCAAGGAAGATGATAAAAACAGTCGGATGTTGCGCATTATGAGGCGTTATCCCGGGACGGGCATCGTATATGTCCGCAATAGACGCAAAACGGCGGAAGTGGCAGAATTCCTGTGCAAGAACGGTATTTCCGCGGACTACTATCACGCCGGCCTTGAACATAAGGTGCGTGACGCCAAACAGGAGGCGTGGATGTATGGGAAAATCCGTGTCATTGTGGCTACCAACGCCTTCGGAATGGGCATTGACAAACCCGATGTGCGCTTCGTCATCCACATCGACTTGCCCGATTCTTTGGAGGCTTATTTCCAAGAAGCGGGTAGGGGAGGACGGGATGAGAAACCGGCGGTCGCCATATTGCTTTATGACCAGTACGACCTGCGTCAGCTGAAACGCAGTTTTACGCTGAGTTTTCCTCCGATGGAACGCGTGCGTGAGGTTTATCGCGAATTGTGCCAATCCTATTACATTGAAATCGGTGCCGGACAAAACACGGTGCATCCGTTTTATCTAAACGAACACGCCCAACAACTCAAAATGGACGCCGTCCAGTATTTCAATGCACTAAAACTGATAGAAAACGCGGGCTGGATATTACTGTCGGAACATCTTCGTGAGCATTCGCAGATACATTTCAAAATGAATAACGACGCTTTGCTTCGTTTTGAAGATGAACATCCGGAGTTGTCAGATTTTGTGAAACTGCTGCTTCGTTCGTATGCGGGAGTGTTCACGCAATATGTCAATATTGACGAACACGTCATCGCTCAGCGTGCTGGAATGACGGACATCGAAGTGGTCGATAATTTGAAAGCGTTGAAAAGCTACCAGGTGCTTTCCTATCAGCCGCAGAGCAATATCCCGCTGCTTGTTTTCGTCCTCAACCGTATGGATGAAAAATATCTGCAAGTCGATCCGAAAGTCTATGACCAACGGAAACAGAAGGCTCTGGAACGGATGAATGCTGTGGAGAATTATGTCACATCCGACCGCCTGTGTCGCAGCCAATTGCTGTTACAGTATTTCGGCGAATTCGACAGCAAAGCGTGTGGCGAGTGTGATGTCTGCCGAAAAAGACACCAACGTCAAAGTGATACCGCAAACTTCCAAAAAATTGCCGAAGAAGTGAAAAAACATTCCGAAAAATCAGGCAAAAACATGAAAAATATTCTGGAAGAACTGTCGGTTTTATATGAAGAGTCTCAAATTGAAAACGTAATTCGTTGGTTGTTAGATAATAACGAAATCTGATTTTTTTTTTCAATAAGCTGTCACGAAACAACACCTTATTACGTCTAAGTGGATGAAACGGGTGAAAAAACGGCGTGCCGTTTTGCAAAAAATATTATCTTTGCGCCCTATTATTTATATTAATATGCAAATAAATTTTTTAGTTATGAAGAAGATATTATTACTTGTTGCCCTAACAATCGTTATGGCCGGCGCTTACGCTCAGCAAAACCACCAAATCAGAGTAGATGCACGTTTGTATGACGTGCTGACCGAGGCTCAAATCAATGATTTGCGTGCGAACAATCCCAAACAATTAGTTGAAGAGAATTGCAATTTGGTTTCTTATTGCTTCCTCGCATTGAAACCTATTGACGACGTTCATCAGGTGAAAGGTGAATTGAAGAATTTCGTAAAACCAGGTAAAACTTGCAATTATCAGGAAATCATTAAAACAGGATGTATCAATCGTTATGATTACAATCTTGAACAAGATCCGTACAAACTGAATGTCTATACAATGGGCAATACGGGTGCGTATATCGTGGTGTTCTCCAAACAGGATTTCACCAACACCCTGAATGCCTTTTTGAGAGAGTATGGACTTGAATAATAATGAATTAAATTACGCCAAGATGAAAAAATATATTCTGTTTTTTGCTTTTTTGATGGTGGCATCCTGGGTAATGGCGCAGACGACCATTACTATGGATGGCACATTGGATAGGACAGGCTGTAACTTCGTGATTTATGATCACGGTGGCCTTAATGGGGATTACGGCGCTAACCGCAATGACGTGCTTACCCTCCATTCCAACAACACCAATGCCGGTAGTGTGCAAATCAGCATCATTATGTCGGATTTCAATATCCATCCCACGGATACATTGTACGTCTATGATGCCCCCACTGCAGACCCGACCCGCTTGCTCGGCGCGTTGAATGACTCCACGGTGGCAAACTATTCGGGTCAGAATCTGGTGTATGCAGCTACAGTTACCAATCCGACGGGCGCGCTGACAATCCAATTTGTCACCGATGGCGCTGACCATGGTAGCGGCTTCGTTATCAATACAGAATGCGTAGCGCCCTGCCAACGCGTTCAAGTTGAACTTGATCCGCAACTTTCTTCCCACTATCCCCACATGGATGAAGACGGATTCTTCTATATTGATATGTGTCCGTATGATACGGCCCACCTCGTAGTAAGAGGCGTTTATCCCGATAACGATTACAGCTATCATCAGGATGACCAACAATCCACCTTCTACTGGGATTTCAGCCTCGAGACAATGGAAGGCGTGGGTATGAATACCGTAGATTATTATTTTACACCAGGTAGAGGATACGATGTTTCCGTAAACATTCAAGACCAAGAAGGCTGTGCTTCTACCATGCCTGTCATCTTCCGTGTGAGAACATCCCAAAACCCGATTCGTGATCTGACTCCGCTGCCAGAAATCTGCGCAGGCCAGAGACTTAACCTTTCCGTCGGTTATGACAACCTCTCCAACCTTCAGGTCGATACCGTGGGTAGCGAACAGATTACGGCTTTGGCTGTGACAGACACCATTTTCTTGCCCGACGGCGTTCCCTGCGGTACGAATGGCTGCTCATACCAATCACCTGTGACATTTACATCTTTCTCCCCATCCGCTACCATTCAAAGTGCCGACGACATTCTCTATGTCCGTATCAAAATGGAACACTCATTCGTAGGTGATATCTATATTGCTCTTACTTGTCCGAACGGACAATACGCAAAAATCATGAACAAATATAGCGGTGGTACCTCTTCCTGCTCCCCGAACATCCCGCAACCGTGGGGCTGGGCTGTGACAAGCGGCGTCTCCACAGGTGCTTATTTCGGTGTCCCCGTGGATGATAGTGGCGGCGGCTGTACGCCTACCCCTATGGGTACTCCGTGGAACTACTGCTGGTCCAATAACACCACTTACGGTTATCAATATGCCGCCGGACAAGGACACGTTTATGAAACAGTCAACGTCCATGGCAGTAGTATTGACACTACCAATGTGGCTGCTATGACCCAAGTCTATCACCCTGACCAACCATTCTCCGAATTGATTGGCTGCCCGATGAACGGTACATGGTCTGTCACAGTAATCGATGGCTATAGCGTTGATAACGGTTACGTTACTGAATGGGAAATGGCTCTCGACCCATCTTTGTTGCCACAAGACTGGTCTTACCAGGTATTGGTTGACTCTATGTGGTTGCAAGGCCCTGGCGCAACAGAGGATTATATCGTTCCTGATACTGCAGGTGTTTTACATTACAACGTTTATGTGCGTGACGAGTTCGGCTGTATCTATGATACAACGACTACTTTGACAGTAACCCCCGGTCCGAAACCGGATTTGGGTGAGGACTTCAATATCTGCCACGGCGATATTGTCACATTAAGCGCTGATTTTGATGAACCGAATACTATATATCGTTGGAGTACCGGTGACGAAACAGAAGATATCCAGGTCCTTTCAGAAGGAACGTACACTTTAAGCGTTACTACTACAAATGATGCGGGAACCCTCTCTTGCTCTGGCTCTGACACTATCAGCATTGGCATTTATGAATCTCCTATGATCGACTATGAACTCAGTGATTCAGTAGGTTGCGCTCCGCTGATTTTGCGCATGACCAATCGTTCCACACCGACTACTGCTACTTATGAGTGGTACATTATGCGCGCTGACGGCTCTCTGGCGTTCAGCTCCTCACAACCGGAACCTTCCTTCAATATTGATGAGCCTGGTACTTATTCCGTTGTCCTCAAAATGACCACGCAGGATGGTTGTAAGGATTCTCTTTTCAAATGGAATGCATTTACCGTCAACCTCCAGCCGATTGCGGAATTCACGGCCGATCCGGAAATATCCCTTATGAGCGA
>JAZRYT010000035.1:0-4662 GCA_045600905.1 Bacteroidales bacterium | reverse complement strand
AGTTCGCCGACTGCTGGAACGAGATCATCCGGCTGAAGCGCAAGATTGCGCCGTTCGTCAGCCGCGACGGGCTGCTGTTTACCTGCAGCAACGCCTTCGACAATCTGGAGAATCTCGGAGTTTTTAACATAAAGAAAATTATAGGACACAAAACCTCAAAGTTACAAACCAGTCATAATTAGTTATTTACAGCGGTTTTCAATTAAAAAAACTCGATTAAATCTGGTCCTTCGAGCAATTCCTCACTATTTTTTTTGGACTTCGGTCCCAAATAATGATAGGAAAATTCGGTCTGCTTGTCGCCAATCAAAAAGATACTCACACAACAGTTGTTCACCATAGTTTCCCTTACCCGTTTTTTGTGCATTTGAGCATTGCTTAACGTAGAACAATACCTGCAATACATACTTTTGTGCATTTTGATAAAACCGTCTTTTTCCAACGTCCTGCAAAAATCACGTTTTTCCATTCTACCCTTTCGGGTATGGTTCGGAAAGTCCATCACTACAAACACCCACATAACTATTTCATTTCAGGATAATACATTAAACGACCTTCTTTTTCAAAAAGACGAGACAAAGAATGTGCCGTTGCAGACAATTCATCTTGAGTGATTGTTTCATAAAACAATTCCATCATTCGTCGCTTGAAATCTTGGTCAACGACTCGCTTGTTTTCAACATATTGCACAAAAACCCTCTCATCCACAAAAGGTCTGTATGGTTCCATCAAATCGTCAGCCAACGGAAAAGAATTGTAATAGTTTCGGTGGAAAACACCGACCGTTGGAAGCAGTCCCGCATCCATAATGGCCCTCGCCACAGCAGAACGCAATAATGCATAACCGTAATTCAAAAAATCATTCGGACACGGTCCAAAACGGTCTCGCACGAAATGATTGCCAAAAAGATTGCGCCAATAAATCTTTGCCGCTATACCTTCCCTATTGCTGACGTCTCCACTTTTAACATTCATATAATAGGGCTTTAATATGTCGTCACCTATACCCAATTTGGAAAGCAATTTCGACTGATTTTGTATCTTTCGTTCCACAATCTGCTTCCATATCTGCTTGGCCAATGTCTTTTCTGCTTCCAATTGGGCACGAAAATGCTTTGTCTGCACACTATTGGAATCCAAATCCATCAACATTGTTGTCGGATTGTGATGTTCATCGCAAAAAACCACACCTATATTGTTTTTAGCAAACATATTCATTAAAGGCACTGTTAAATGAACAGAATGATGGTCTATGATTATCATCCTCAAATCTTCAAAAGAACGAAAATAGGTTTTCCCCGTATCATTAAGTGTAATACTCAATTGGTTCTGTCGCACAGATAAATCTGCAGCAGATGTCAAATAAATGGTTTGTTTCGGCATAATCGTTTTTTTGCAAAAATAGCAAATTCCAAATAGAAGGAATTTTCGTTAGCCTCCCTTACGCCAACAAACATCCATTAAAATTCCCCTTTCTCAATTATTCTTGTATCTTTGCTGCCGTTTTTGAAAATTACATCTTATGAGAAAAATCCTTACCCTGACGGCTGTGATACTGCTCTCCGCAATCACCTCTTTCGCACAAGACCACAACATCTTCGCTCCCCTATTCGGCAACGATCCTACGTACTTCCAACAAGTGCAACAGGACTACCAACAACGTAGGGAAATTCCTAAAGATGTTCAGCAGGCAATAGCAAACTTGTCGGCATCATCTGTTACATACACGGCTCAGCAAGCGGCCGCACTGCAATTTCTGTATGCCTATATGCCGCAAAGCGATATGGTGGATTACGGCATCGACTTCTTCAAGCAGCAGGTCGATATTGCCTTTGAGGCACGCGAGACGTTCAGCTGGGGCAAGACCATCCCCGCAGAGATCTTCCGCCACTTCGTATTGGTTCACCGCGTCAACAATGAGGACCTTGACACCGCCCGCGCCTACATTTTTCACCAGCTGAAAGACAGAATCAAGAATATGAGTATGTACGAGGCCGCCTTGGAGGTCAACCACTGGTGTCACGAAAATGTGGACTACCAGCCCGCGGATGTGCGCACCTCCGCGCCACTCGCCACCCTGCGCACCTCGCACGGCCGCTGCGGTGAAGAGAGCACCTTGGGGGTCACGGCCTTACGCGCCGTGGGCATTCCCGCCCGCCAGTGCTACACCCCGCGCTGGGCACACTGCGACGACAACCACGCCTGGGTGGAAGTCTGGGTGGATGGCAAATGGTACTTCCTCGGCGCCTGCGAACCCGAGCCTGACCTCAATATGGGCTGGTTTGCCGTGCCCGCCTCCCGCACGATGATGGTACACACCAACGTCTTCGGCCGCTACAACGGCCCTGAAGAGGTGAACAAGAAAACGCAATACTACTCCTGTATCAACACACTCGCCAACTACGCCGAGACCGTCCAGATGACCGTCACGGTCGTGGACGAGCACAACCAGCCCGTGAAGGACGCCACAGTGCGTTTCCAACTCTACAATTACGCGGAATACTACACGCTCGCCGCCCGCCAGACCGACAACAACGGCCAGGCCTCCATCCTCACCGGCAAGGGCGACCTGCGCATCTGGGCCAACAAAGGCGACCACTTCGCCTACGCCAAGATGGACGGCCGCACCCAGAAAACGCTGACCCTGCAACTCAACCTTCAGGACAACAGCGCGCCCAAGGAATACACCGACAACCTCGACATCTGTCCGCCCACGGGTGGCGCCAACCTCACACAGTCAACGCCCGAGCGCATTGCCCGCAACGACCAGCGCAAGCACTACGAAGACTCCCTGCGCGAAGCCTACCGCAACACCTGGCCCACGAAGGAGACCCTGGCCAAAGCCGGCTATCACAACGCCAACTTCACGGACGAACAACTCTACGACATCGTCCGCCGCAGCGAAGGCAACTATGCCGAAATCATGAAGTTCTTGGATATGCACAACACGGTGAACGAGCACTATCTGATTCCCGAATACATTGCCGCGCTGAGTGACAAGGACCTCCGCGACGCGCCCGCCGACGTTCTGGAAGCACAGCTCCACTACTACAACAACGAGTGGTGGCCGCGCGACGTGTTCGTCAAGGGCATGCTGCCCGCCCGCATCTCCAACGAGCTGCTGCGCCCCGACCGCGACATCTTGGGCGTCTGCCACAAGCATATCTTCCACACCATCCCCACCATCCAGCAACTGCGCGAATATGTAGATACCACCATCGTCGTCGATAACGACTGCAACTACTTCAACTGCCCGATTAGTCCGATGGGCGTGCTGGCCGGCAAGCGCGCCGACAGCCATTCCCGCGGCATCTTCTTCGTGGCCCTCTGCCGTTCCCTCGGCGTGCCCGCCTATATGGACAACTCCAACGGCGAACTTTATGCATGGGAGAAAGGCGAATGGCAGAATGTGAAGTTTCAGGTTTCAGGTTCCAAATTTCAAGATGATGCCACCATCATTCTGCACAATCCCAACAGCTATGTCTATTACCCGCACTACACCTTGCAGCGCTTCGTAAATGGCGAATACGTCTCTTACGACTTCGAGGGCGACCCGCGTGTAGAAGGCAATCCTATTGAGTTGAGCGTTCCTGCCGGTTCCTATTGCCTATCCACGGGCAACCGTTACAGCAACGGCGACGTGCTCTCGCAGATGGAGTTCTTCAACGTGCCGACCAACGGCACCGTAGAGAAGACCATCACACTGCGCCCCTTAGTGGCACGCGCCAACGAGTACGGCCGCATTGACGTTGACCAGACATTAGTCAATGGACAGTCCCTGCAAAGTCTGATGACGCAAAGCGGCAAAGACCGCCTCATCCTCTGCCTCGTCACCCCGGGCACCGAACCGGTCAACCACCTGGTCAAGGAGCTGGAAGCCAAACAGGGCGATTACGAGCAGTGGAACGGCCCTATGGTCTTCATCGCCAACAACGCCAACTGGAAATCCTCTAAGAAGTTGCCCAAGAACCTTGCTGTCACGCAAAACGGCTATCAGAAGACGATGGACATCATCCTCCACGGATTCACTGAGAAGCACGACGGTCTCAACCCCGTCTGCATCGTTGTCGATAAGAACGGCACCATCCGCTTCTTCTCTGAGGGTTATCACATTGGGCTGGGAGAGCTGTTGATGGAGGCGGTGGAGAAGTAGTTTCAGGTTTCAGGTTTCAAGAAAGTCACTCGGGAGTTCAAGGGCCGTACTTGATGGCAAATGTTTAAAGTTTAAGGTTTAAGGTATAAGAATGTAGGGACGCACCGCGTGCGTCCGTCAACGGAATCCGTTAACAATCAAGCAACATTATATGGGAAAGAAGTATCTCTTCAAATATGGTTTGGTCACATTAATTTTCACCGGGCTGTTAGGTGTTGTCGATTCGCTAATCCCGACAATCCCCAACATGATTTTTGACAGAGTGATTGACTACAGTAGCTGGGCGCTTGTAGATTTGAATCTACTTAATGTGGTAATTACCGTACTGTTCACTGTAGATCTCTGCCGCCATCACAGATTTTCCTGGTTATACTGCTTGGCAACGCTGTTCACAGGTTTGTTCGGGGTGCTGTGTTATTACCTTTGCGAGAAGTATCGTGAGGATGAATCTTTTGTGCGTATGGCCATTAAATATATGGTTGCTGCCGCGTTATTGGTGTTGTATTCCA
>JAZRYT010000034.1:0-6395 GCA_045600905.1 Bacteroidales bacterium | reverse complement strand
TCTGTCGTGGACCTTTTCAATTCGCTTACTGGCGATAGGCGGATACTGCGCGTTGTGCTTGCGTAAATCCAATGTCAGCTGCTGAGAGATTTTCTCTGTGAAAATAGTGGCAGCCACAGCCTCGTTACGTTTGCTCAGCATCAGCAAAACGCTCTCGTCAATATAGTTGTCCACCAATCGGATGCTGTTGTTCGCAGATTTGATCAAGTCCACGACAAAGACGTAAGCGTCGAAAACCTGACCATTGAAAAACAGACCGTATTTGGGCGGCAGGGCAGTCTGCACCATTTCGTCAATCCGCTGGTTGATGGACTGGATTTGTTGTTTGTGAAGATAAAGCTCACGAGATATATTTTCCAATTTTGGAGTAATGGTGTTTCCGTTTCGAATCATATACTGAAGCATAGCATTTGCCCATTGTCTGAATTGAATGCCCTGCTTGGTGTTTATGCGAAACCCTAATGAATATAGTAAGTGATAGGTCGGGATATTATTCGCCCGCCTTCCTTTTGAACTGTTCGGAAATTCCGAACAGTTGCATTGTAGTCTAACTCTTGTTGTGAGTAGATGTTTTTTAGGTGCTCACTTACATTGGATTTGCTGGATTGAAACAAGATTACCATTTGTGCCTGGGTCAGCCAAACCGTGTCTTCCGCCACCCTGACTTCGAGATTGATGTCCTCAGAAGGATTGTATATGACAATGTCGTTTTGAAGTTCTTCCATAACTCCACCAATAAAGTCCTTTTCCCCTAATTATGAATTTGTGTTAGGAATTACCGTTTTCCCCAATTATCTCTATCCAAGCTTCTGAAATTGATTGCCTCACTCAAGTGTCCAGTTTCGATTTCTGGGCTGCCGTCGAGGTCGGCGATGGTGCGGGCTACTTTGAGGATGCGGTCGTAGGCGCGGGCGGATAGCCCGAGTCTGTCCATAGCATTCTTGAGCAACTGCTGGCCGGCCTCGTCGATGACGCAGTGTTGGCGCACCATACGACTGGTCATCTGTGCGTTGCAGAAGATGTTGTATTGGTTTTGGAAGCGTTCCTTCTGGATTTCGCGCGCCATAACCACGCGCTTTCTGATGTCTGCACTCTTTTCCACGGGCTTGTTGCTGGCCAGTTCCTCGTGCGATACGGGCACGACCTCCACGTGAAGGTCTATTCTGTCCATTAAGGGGCCGCTGACTTTCCCCAAGTAGTTCTGTACTTCGCCGGGTCTGCAGGTACAGGCGATGGTGGGATGATTGTAGTTGCCGCACGGACACGGGTTCATCGCTGCCACGAACATAAAGGAGGCGGGAAATTCCACCGTATATTGTGACCGTGAGATGGTGACGCATCGGTCTTCCAAGGGCTGTCGCATCACTTCAAGCACTTGGCGCTTGAATTCTGGCAATTCATCGAGGAACAGCACCCCGTTGTGCGCGAGCGATATCTCTCCTGGCTGTGGGTTGGTGCCGCCGCCAACTAAGGCTACGTCGCTGATGGTGTGGTGCGGTGAACGGAACGGACGTACGGCAATTAAGGAAGCGTAACGACTCATTTTGCCCGCCACAGAGTGGATTTTGGTGGTTTCAAGCGCCTCGTTCAGTGTAAGCGGGGGGAGGATGGAGGGGAGTCGTTTGGCGAGCATGGTCTTGCCGCTGCCTGGCGGTCCGATAAGGATGACGTTGTGGCCTCCGGCGGCCGCGATTTCCAATGCCCGCTTGATGTTCTCCTGCCCCTTGACATCGCTGAAGTCGTGCTCGTAGTTGTTCAGACTGCGGCGGAACTCCTGCTCGATATCAATTTTTGTGGGTTCTATGGGCACGTCGTTGTTTAAGAAGTCGATGACCTGCTTGATATTTTCGACACCGAGCACGTCGAGGCCCTGCACGATGGCGGCCTCGCGGGCATTCTGTGCGGGCAGGATGAGGGCCTTTTTGCCGCGCTTCTTGGCCTCCAACGCAATGGGCAGCGCGCCACGGATGGGCTGCAACGAGCCGTCCAAGGAGAGCTCTCCCATAATATAGTAGTCTTCCAGACGCTGGGCACCCTTAATCTGCTCGGAGGCGACAAGGATGGCGATGGCGAGAGTCAAGTCAAAGGCCGAACCCGACTTCTTGATGTCGGCGGGAGCCATATTGACCACAATCTTACGACCGGGTATTCTGTAATTGTAATTCTTTAACGCGGTTTCTATTCGCTGCTGGCTTTCTTTGACGGCACTGTCAGGAAGACCTACTAAATGGAAACCAATTCCGTTATCTACGCTCACTTCCACTGTGATGTGGATGGCGGCAACGCCCATCAGGGCACAACTATAAGTACGCACTAACATAATTTCTCTATTTTTAAACACGGCGGCAAAAATAGAAAAATTATGATATAATTCTTAAAAAATTTGTATGGTCTTAAATTTTAACAATAATTGTTAAAATTTGGCGGCGACTATTTTCTTTTTAAAGGAACAACCTTCATGGTAAGACTATTCATACCGTAGTTGTCGTATTTGGGTGTTTTGCGATAGAACGTAATCGTATATTTACCGGATTGGTTCAAATTCTTACTTGGGAAGGCAATCAACTTCATATTATATACACAGTTTTGCTGAGTTGGTGTAATATCTTTGTTGATCATCATATTGAAATTAAGTACGCTGGATACAAAAGTTTCCATACCGTCTGGAGATCTAAGTGTGACGTTGACAGGTACTTCCGTCAGCTCGTTCAAAGTCGTGTCGTAATTAAGGTAAAATTCTATACGATAAGGTCTTGTCGTGTCAACTATGTCAAAGTCGAAATCCAAAACTTGTTCTTCAAAAGTCCAATTGTGGTTGGGAAATTCGTGTGTTACAACGATATCTTCCTTTTGAATGTTTTTGTTGTGGCAGCTACTGAATAAAAAGCTGGCCGACAATAATATACAAACAATAAATGCAATTTGTTGATAAGTTCTGTTTTTCATATTCTAAGATTAGTACAAATAAAACTATTTTTGCGACTCTTTAGGTTGTCCGAAAGAGGGGTGCAAAAATACACTAAATACAATATCTTTGAAAGAGTGCAATCAAAGATATTATGAATAAATATAAACAATACAGAATTTGATTGGAAATGCCTAATAAAAAGAAATTCTACGTGGTATGGGCTGGTCTTCAGCCTGGTATATATGATAATTGGAATGAATGCAAACAGCAGGTTTTCCAAGTTGATGGGGCGAAATACAAGTCTTTTGAAACAGAGCAAGAGGCTGTTGTGGCCTTTCGTCAAGGGTATGCCGCCTATTATCGGAATCATCCGTCTCCCGCAAGCGGGATTCCCTTGCAGATTTTGAACGAGGATGCCCCCAAGCCGATTTTGGAAAGTCTGGCCGTTGATGCGGCCTGGAACACGGTCACCAAAATGATGGAATACAGGGGTGTGTATGTCGCCACACGTGAAGTGTGGTTCCACAAAGGCCCCTATCCGAATGCTTCGAACAATATCGGGGAATTTTTGGCTCTGGTGCACGGCATTGCCTTGTGCAAACAGAAGAATTTGGATATACCCATCTATACGGACAGCATTACGGCTTTGTCGTGGGTGCGACACAAGAAGCACAAATCCATCATTGTACCAACGGCTGAAAACGCCATCCTCTTTGATATGATGACCCGTGCTGAAAACTGGTTGAAAAACAATACGTTCGAGAATCAGATATTGAAGTGGAACACGCCGCTATGGGGCGAAATCCCCGCCGACTTCGGACGCAAATAATGTACAGACGGTGCACCGCACCGTCTCAATATCCTAATAATGTGCGTTTTACATGTAGAGACGGTGCAGTGCACCGTCTCTACTGGCGGTGTGGTTGTTTCGTTTTAAAGAAATAGTTGTGTTGCTTTTTGCGCTCCTCCATATTCTTGGCCACGTGGACTTTCTTCCCGTCGTATGGATTATAGCCCAAATAATACATTGTCGTTGAGAATGTCATAGGTGTGGGGGTGAAATCCTGTACCTGGTCGGTCATCAGGTGATATTTTTGAGCGGTTTTATTTAGTTCCGCCATTTTTTCTATCGTGCAACCGGGATGGGAACTAATCAGATAGGGGATAAGCTGCTGGTTTTTGCCACATCGCCTGTTTTCTTCATAGAATCGGTGGAGAAATTCGATGAAATTGTCAAAGTCTGGTTTGCGCATCAATCGCAAAACCTCGGAGTCGGTATGCTCGGGAGCTACTTTCAATCTGCCCGATACGTGTTGGTTTACAATCTGATGCAGGTATTTGCTAAGGCCGTTCTTTAGATCCTCGTCACGATTATTGCCCAACAACATTTCGTAACGAATACCGCTTCCGATGGTGACGTGCTTCACACCGGCCATCTTCACGACTTTCTCGTATAGTTCAATCAAAGGTTTGTGATTGAGCGACATATTCGGACAAATCTTGGGTGTCAGGCAGGATGGGCGCGGACATTTTCTGCATTTGTCCAAATCTTTGCCCTGCATCCGGAACATATTGGCGGAAGGCCCGCCCAAATCGCTGATATGTCCTTTGAAATAAGGACGTTGTATCAAATCTTCGACTTCTGCCAAGATGGATTTGTTGGAACGGGAGGCTATTTGTTTGCCTTGATGGGCGGAGATGGCGCAGAAACTGCATCCGCCGAAACATCCCCGGTGCATTGTGATAGAGTTCTTGATCATCTCAAAAGCGGGAATCTCGCCCCGTTTGAGGTATTTGGGATGCGGTGCGTTCATCATTCGGTCGAAGAGGGCAAAACTGTCCATTTCCGCTTCGGTAGCAACAGGATAGGGCGGACGTACGACCAAGTACTGTTGGTCGTAAGGTTGTATCAATGTCCGTTGTTCCCTTTTGTTGGACTCCGTCTCAAAAAGGACGAAATCCTCGCCATATTTGCGTTTGCTGCCCAATTCCTCCTGATAAGAATGCAGTTTGACGGGATTTTCGTCCGCATATTTGGAAATATCCTTGTCAAAATAGGCAATCTGACTGCATTCGGAAAGATGGCTTCTCCAGTCTGAAGTTTGAAAGAGTTTTGCCAGTGCGGCAATCGGGCGCTCACCCATACCATATACGAGCACATCGGCTTGACTGTCAACGAGTATGGATGGCTTCAAGGTGTCGCTCCAATAGTCGTAATGCGACAATCTGCGCATAGAGGCTTCGATGCCGCCGATAACGACCGGCACGTCGGGGTATATCTGTTTGAGGATTTTCGAATAAACACTGGTGGCATAATCGGGACGGAAACCGGCTTTCCCGCCGGCCGTATAGGCATCGTCGCTGCGCAGACGTTTGTTGGCCGTATAGTGGTTGACCATCGAATCCATATTGCCGGACGTGACCCCGAAAAAGAGGCGAGGCTTTCCTAACTTCTTGAAATCCCGCAAGTCGTCCTGCCAATTGGGCTGTGGAAGAATGGCCACGCGCAGTCCTTCCCGTTCCAAAATGCGCCCGATAACAGCCGCTCCGAAAGACGGATGATCCACATAAGCATCGCCGTTGACGATGATGACATCCACGTAATCCCAGCCGAGATAGTCGAGATCTTTTTTAGTGATCGGAAGGAAATGTTTGTCTGATGGCATTTCAATCATCTATTAATGAATAACTTTCAGAGATTCCACGCCTAACCGCACCTTCAGCCATTTTAAAAGTTGTTCCTCTTCGGATGCGTAGTTTTTATCTTTCCATTTCAAATATACGACCGCTATCGTTTTGTTATCCAAAGTTTTAGTGTTGTATTGGACAAGATCTGTAATGGCAAATTCGGCAACATCCGGATATTGGGTGTTGATTTCTTTGGCCAACTGAACGGAAAGAGTCTCCGCATTTTGTATCTTGTTGATTTTGGAACGCAAATCGTTGATGGTTGAGTCTTGTTGGGCTATCGTAGCGTCTTTCTTGTTGATAATGTCTTCGATAATCTCGTTCTGTTTCGTGATATCAATGGCTTGTCCAGTTTGTTTGACAATGAGTTTGGTCTGTTTCAAGCCATATTCTGTCTGCAATTCGCGTTGAAGGTTCGTGATTTCCGTATTGGTCAAAGGTGCGCCCATTAGTGACAATGTAATTGTCTGACTTCTATGGTGATAATCCTTGTCCATTTTTAGCAGCTGCGTGTTTTCAAATGACGGGTCTTCTTGGAAATCGTTGGCGAATTTGGAGCTTTGCGCGTTGAAGGCGGCTTCCTTCACGACATCTCCAGCTAAATAAATGCTGGGTACCAACACGATAATCGTGAAAATGGTGATGAGTCGTTTTACTGTCTTCTGCCGTTGTTCATCAACATATTTTTTATGCGGGAAGTTCAAGAATCTGACCATTATGAACGTGGCCAGGGCGATAAAGAAGGAGTTGATGAAAAACAGGTAGAAGGCACCTAGGAAATACCATATCTGTCCGGTGG
>JAZRYT010000033.1:0-9851 GCA_045600905.1 Bacteroidales bacterium | reverse complement strand
TTTAGGGTTTAGGGTTTAGGGTTTAGGGTTTAGGGTTTAGGGTTTAGGGTTTAGGGTTTAGGGTTTAGGGTTTAGGAGCACGTAATCGCATTCTCGCATTCTCACATTACCGCATTACCGCATTATCACATTATCACATTATCACATTACCGCATTACCGCATTACCGCATTATCACTTTTTCCCAAAATTCATCCTCACTGATAATCGGCACGCCCAGGGATTCTGCCTTTTTACGTTTCTCTGGGCCCATTTTTTCTCCGGCCAGCACAAAAGAGGTGTTCTTGGATATGGAGGAGACATTCTTGCCACCGTTTTGTTCGATGATTTCCTTAATCTGATCTCTGGGAATGGTGAAAACGCCGCTGACGACAATGCTCAGTCCGACCAATGTCTGCGATTTCGGTTTCTGTTCCTCCCCTACTTCGAATTGGAGGCCGGCGGCGCGCAGGTTCATAACCATCTGCAGGTTGTCGGTATTATTGAAGAAATCGAGGATGCTGTCGGCCACGCGGTCGCCCACGTCTTCCACCTCCATTAGTTCCTCCTTTGAAGCAGAAGCTATGGCTTCGATATGCCGGAAACGTCGGGCTATCTTTTTGGCCGTTACTTCGCCCACAAAACGAATGCCTATGGCATACAGGACACGCTCAAAAGGCACGCTCTTGGACTGTTGCAAACCGTTGAGTATATTTTGAACCGTTTTTTCCTTAAAGCTGAGCGTGCGGCTTTTACCGTTGTCGTCTTCCACGACCTTCTCCAGACCGAAAAGTTTGTCATACGTCAGATTATACAAATCGGACACGTTCAAGACCAGGCCTTGGGAGTAGAGCAAATCGACTTTACCTTCTCCCAGCGAATCGATATTCATAGCCTTACGGGAGATGAAGTGTTCGAGTTTCCCTTTGATTTGCGGGGCGCAATGCCACTCGTTCGGGCAGAAGACGCCGGCCTCGCCCTCGTTTTGCTGGAGGGGCGTTCCGCACACGGGACAATGTGTGACAAAGGGCACGTGGTGTGCGTTCAGCTGGCGCACTTCCATATCCACGCCAACGATTTTCGGGATAATTTCACCTCCTTTTTCCACAAACAGGCAGTCACCTTCACAGATGTCCATCTGCTGCATAAAGTCGCGGTTGTTGAGTGTGGCGCGCTTCACCACGGTGCCGGCCAGACTGACGGGCATAAGGTTGGCCACCGGCGTAACGATGCCCGTGCGGCCCACTTGGAAATCGACACTGAGCAGAGGGGTGGAAACGCGCTCGGCCTTGAACTTGTAGGCAATAGCCCATCGCGGACTTTTAGCGGTGGAGCCCACCTGCTGTTGTTGGGCGAAGTCATTGACTTTGATAACGATGCCGTCAATCGGGAACGGAAGCTGCTTGCGAGCCACATTCCATTTGTGGATAAAGTCAAAAACGCCCTGGATATTGGGCACTTTTTCCATCACATCGGGGAAGCGGAAGCCCCACTCGTGCAATTTGCGCAGTTGGTCATAGTGAGAATGTTCGGGCAGGTTTTCACCCAGAGCGTAATACAGTTTGAATGCGAGACCGCGTTTGGCCACTTCGGATGAGTTTTGCAATTTCAAGCTTCCCGAGGCGGCATTCCGAGGGTTGGCAAAGGGCTGTTCTCCTATTTCATCACGTTCGGCGTTGAGCGCTTCAAAACTATCATACGGCATAATGATTTCCCCACGGGCTTCCAGCATATCGGGATAATCACCCATCAGACTGAGGGGCACCGAGCCGATGGTCTTCACGTTGTTGGTCACCACGTCGCCACGCATACCGTCGCCACGGGTTACCGCGCGAACCAAAAGGCCGTGCTCGTAAATCAGGCTGATGGCCACACCATCGTATTTCAACTCGCAGACATACTCGAGCGGTGCATCCAAAAGGGAGCGCACGCGCGTATCGAATTCCGTCAAATCGCCCTCGGAATAGGTGTTGCCCAAAGAAAGCATCGGATAAACGTGCGCCGCACTTTCGAACTGTTTGGACACGGTGCCGCCCACACGCTGCGTGGGGCTATCGGGCCGGACATAATCCGGGTACTGCTTTTCCAAATCAATCAGCCGTTGGAGCAATATGTCAAAATCATAGTCGCTGATTTTCGGATCGTCCAACATATAATAATAATAGTTGTGACGGTTGATTTCTTCTGTTAATTGCGCGATTTGGGTCTGTATGTCATTCATAAGAAAAGGGCAGCGTTTAGGGTTCAAGTTTCAGGGTTCAGGGTTCAGGGTTCAAGTTATTTGTTTATTTCATAAAAGGAATTTACTGTCATAATCATATTTTAGGAATAGATCAAGAGCATTACGTCTATACTTAAAAATTAAGTTATGGAATGATGAACAGCATTCCATTCACATTCCATAACTTAAAATATGATAGATTCTTGTTGTAAGTGATTATTTCAATCCTCTGTTTCTAAGCAGCGGCTCAATAGAGGGTTCTTTGCCGCGGAATGCAACGTACAGTTTCATTGCATCGTCCGTGTTACCGCGTTCAAGAATATTGGTTCTAAAGGCAGTGGCTGTTGCCTGGTCAAAGACTCCATTTTCCTTGAAAGCTTCGAATGCGTCGTTATCCAAAACGGCAGACCAAGTGTAGCTATAATATCCTGCACCATAGCCGCCGGAGAAGATGTGTTGGAAATACGGGCTCTTGTAACGGGAGATAATGGAGGAAATCAGACCGATCTTGGACAACTGCTGATTTTCAAAGTCAGGCAATTTGATATTGGTTTTGGATTTGATGGTATGATAATCCATATCCAGCAAAGAGGCTGCCAGCAGTTCTGTATTGATGAATCCCTGGCCGTATGTGGCGGCAGCTTCCATCTTGGCGATGAGTGCGTCAGGAATAGTTTCACCAGTCTTATAGTGGTGAGCATAGAGCTTCAGGATTTCAGGTTCTGTAGAGAAATGTTCCATAAACTGGGATGGCATTTCCACATAGTCGCGTGGCACGTTTGTACCGGAGAGAGAACGGTAATGGCAACGGGACAAGATGCTGTGCAAGGCGTGTCCGAACTCGTGGAACATAGTCTGGAGTTCGTCAATGTTCAGCATAGAGGGTTTGTCGCCGGAAGCAGAAGGCTTGGTGAAGTTGAACACCAAGGACACGACGGGAATCATATTCTTTCCTTCGCGGGTATAATATTGTTCACGGAAGTTAGTCATCCAGGCACCGCTTCGTTTGGAAGCACGCGGGAAGAAGTCCATATAGACGATGGCTATCACCTCGTTATTGTCTATCACCTCGTATGCCTTCACGTCTTCCTGGTAAACCGGAATGTCCTTATTTTCTTTAAAAGTCAGGCCATAGAGTTTGTTGCAAACCATAAAGAGGCCGGTGCGGGCTGTGTCGAGGGAGAAGTACGGACGGATGTCTTCGTCATTGAGGTCGTATTTTTCCTTGCGGAGTTTTTCACTATAATAGCGCCAGTCGCACGGTTCGAGTTTGAATCCGCCGTGTTCTTTGTCAATCATCTTCTGGTATTGGGCGGCTTCATCTTTGGCTTTGGCGAGTGCCGGCGTCCAGACTTGTTTCAAAAGGGCATATACATTATCGGCATTTTTAGCCATACAATCTTCCAAGACATAGTTTGCATAACAGTCATATCCCAAAATTTGGGAACGTTCCAGACGAAGATTCACAATATCGTTGATAATCTTGGAGTTATCGTATTTGTCACCTAAGCAACGGGTGGAATAGGCCGTCCAGATTTGTTTGCGGAGCTCTCTATTCTTGCAATTCATCAAGAAGGGTTCCAACGTCGGCATATCCAATGTGAACACATATTTGCCTTTGGTTTCGGCATTTTCATTGCCGAGTTCCTTGGCATTCGCCAATTGTTGTTCGGTAAGGCCTTCCAACTTATTGACATCATCCACCACGAGTTTGTAATCATTGGTAGCTTTCAAGACATTGTTTCCGAATTTCTGCGTAAGGGAAGCCAATTGGGTATTGATTTCACGGAAGCGTTTTTGTTTGTCGGCAGGAACGTTGGCGCCACCGCGAACAAAGCCTTTGAAGGTTTCTTCGAGCAGACGGAGTTGCTCAGCGTTCAGATTTTCCTTTTCGCGATTGTCGTAAACTTTCTTGACACGTTGGAAAAGTTTTTCATTCAACATAATGTCATCACTATGTTGGGTGTACATTGGCAGAATGGTGTCAGCCAAATGTTCCATATCCTCATCGTTACAGCATTCCACCAAATTGAAGAACACGGAGCTTACCTTATTCAATAGATCGTCACTGTATTCCAAAGGAATAATCGTGTTGGCAAATGTTGGTTCTTCAGAGCTGTTGATAATAGCATCGATATTTTCTTTTTGTTGGCGCATACCTTCCTCGAAAGCCGGAAGATAGTGTTCCGTTTTGATTTTATCAAAAGGAGGAACGCCATAGGGGGTATTCCATTCTTCCATAAATGGGTTATCCTTCAAAGCCGTATTTTCGGTTTTGTTTTTACATCCGCCGACGATTACGGCAGCCGTGACGATAAATGTCATCACACAAAAGTTACGTTTCATTATAAATTAGTTTTTAGTTTATAGTCTTTAGTTTTCGGTTTATGGAGTTATACGAGGAAAATGAGTTTGTCCATCAGGATGTAGCAGCCGGCGCCGGCGAGATAGCCGAGCAGCGCGTACGGTGTGATATGTTTGAGATACCAGATAAAGTCTATCTTTTCCATTCCCATCACAGCGACACCAGCGGCGGAACCGATAATCAGGAGGCTGCCGCCCGTTCCAGCGCAATAAGAGAGGAAGAGCCAGAGCATACTGTCTGTCGGGAAGGCGGTCAAATCGTACATACCCATCACACCTGCCACCAATGGGACATTATCTACGATGGAGGAAAGAGCACCGATGATGACATCTATCAGGTAATAGTTTCCGTTGAAAGCGGTATCCATACCGCCGGCAAGCATTGAGAGATGACCTGCGCTTTGCAATCCTGCAACTGCCAAAAGGATACCGAGGAAGAACAGGATACTGGGCAAATCAATACGGGACAAGACGCTGGTGATGGCCAATTTACCGATTTTTTCTTTGGACTTATGATCAATAATTTCCGTGGTAATCCACAACACGGAGAGTCCGAGCATAATGCCCATATAGGGTTTCAGATGTGTCAGCGTTTTGAAGACGGGGACGAAGACAAGCGCTCCGATGCCCATCCAGAAAATGAGGTTGCGACGCCAAGCTGGGATATTGAGTTGCTCAGCGGTCTGCATTTGGCGTTTGGACTCGTCAATTTCGCCTTTTTCGATGAAGGAGACGATAATCAGCGGTATAATCATTGAAACGAGGCTTGGGATAATGCAGTGTGTGATTACTGCGCCGGTAGAGATATTGCCGGCAATCCAGAGCATAATCGTTGTCACGTCACCAATCGGGGACCATGCGCCACCGGAATTGGCAGCTAGGATGACCATACCTCCGAAGAACCATCTGTCGTGTTTTTCCGGCAAGAGTTTGCGCAACAATGCCACCATCACAATGGCGGTGGTCAGATTGTCCAGCAAGGCGGAAAGGAAAAACGTGATAAAGGATAGTATCCAAAGCAGTTTTACTTTGCTCTTTGTCTTGATACGATCCGTTATGATGCTGAATCCGCCGTGTGAGTCAATGAGTTCGACAACCGTCATTGCACCCATTAGATAGAAAAGGATTTCAGCGATATCGCCAAGATGCTCAATAAGTTCGTGTTTTGTGATAAAATCTGAGAAGGCAGCCTCTGGGTTAGCCTGATGGAAAGCCTGCCAACCAGCACCGAAACCGCTAACGTCAAAGATTCCCGGTCCTGTCAAAATATACACCAACCAAATTAACACACCCAACATCAAGGCAAAGGCGGTCTTGTTTACTTTCAGCGGATGCTCTAAAGCTATACACGCATATCCTATAATAAAAAGGATAATCATTAAATAAAAAGCTATCATACTATTAGGGGGTTAATTGTGAACTGAAAATAGGAAAGGACTATGGAGTTATGAAGTTATGGAATTATGAAGTTATGGAATTTAGAACTACGTTAGTATTCTTGAAACCTGAAACTTGAAACTTTGAGCGGGCGCAATGAATTGCGTGCCTACGTCCTGAAACTTAGAACAGGCTCAGGGAGAACCCAACGGACATCGGATAAATTTTCGGGCCTTTGCCTGCTTCAAAGAGCGGCGTAAGTTGGAAGGAGTAGTAGAAGTCAACAAATTTCCAACCGATACGGGTATATACATCGACGTTGTATTTCAATCGGTTTTCGATGCGGAGGTTCTTGAACATCAGTGTATCGCTTGGGTTTGCAGGGTCATTTCCTTTATATTTCTGGGAGACTTCGCAAATCAAGCCTGCGCGCGCACCGATGGTGAACTTAAAGCCATTTTCATTTCTATATCTGAACTCCAATGGGATGTTCACATTCAAATAATTCATTTTCAAGAGATTGTATTCCACGCCATCAGGGAGTATATAATACTTCATCAATTCGGAAGTTGCATCATAACGCAACAGCGCATTGCTATACTGTGTATAATAGGATATACCGACACCCAAGCCGACGGCCAACGGCTTTTGTTTTATTTTGAAATCCCACAATGCGGAGACATTAAATCCGGGATCGAATTTCAAATGCGTGACTTCCGCAGGCATTCCCATCCAGAAGGTGTGATAAATGTCCATTATCAGCCTGTCTCTAAAGACTACCGGCTTTTTGTCTTTATCATCTTTTCCGGTATAGGGAGTTTCTGACGTTTGAGCTGTCATCATCTGCGCAGAAAGCAGAACCAGCATAAACAATGCGAAAAATTTCTTGGTCATATTGCAATATTTAAACGAGGCGCAAAAATACAAAAAAACGAGTAACGCAATGTTACTCGTTTCTATAGTTCTTATAAATATTTTGGGATAGGTGATTTAAGGTTTAAGGTTCAAAGTTCAAAGAATGGCCTAAACAATTATCGCATCATCTCCCCTCCTACTCCATTCCTTCGTATTCGCCATCAGAGGAAATTTTCGTTTGACGGGTCCGATAGTTGTTGAGTTTGTAGGTGACGTTCAGGGAAATATTGAAACCTTCGTTTTCGCGAACACTATAGGAATAGTAGCCGCTCATACTGTCAAAGTTCGGCTCATAATATTCGTCATAGACGGCGCAATTCTGCCAAGAGGCAATTTGCATTTGACGTACTTTCGGAATAAAGTAGAGCATATTGCGCACATTGAGGCTGACGACTAGGGAATTGTTCAAGAAGCCTTTCTTGACACCGAGGTCAAGGCGGTAATGTGCGGAACGTCGTCCCTGCCCCACTCCGTGCATACCCCAGCCCATACTGCCGGCGGTCAAGGAGGATGAGCGATAGCGGAAATTAAGTTGGATGTCGAAATCCTTGCCTACAGTGAATGTTTGGTTAATACCGGCATTCCAAGCCCAGTCACGGGAAAGATTTTCATCCAACAGATCACCTCCATCAATCAAATTACGATAGAAGCTACCAGTCACGTTAACACGCCAGATTTTCTTCACACGTTGTCCGAAGAAGAATTCGACACCGAAGTTCTGGCTCTTGTTCAAGTTTTGATAAGACGTCATCGTATAGGTTCTATCCTGCAGAGAATCGTAGAGGATTTCGGTATAACGAGTGACCATATCGGTTCTTCTGCGATAGAAAGCGGTCAACGTGAGGGACGTTTGGTTATGTGTGAACATATAGCCCAATTCCAAAGAGTTGGCGAACTCCGGTTTCAGCGTAGGGTTACCGCACATCAGATTTTCCTTGTCGGAATAATCCACAAACGGATTCAGTTGATGAATACGCGGACGTTGTACACGGCGGGAGAAGCTGAACTGCAAAGCGTGGTCTTGCACAATATCATACTTCAAATGGATGGTCGGATAGAAGAAGTTTTTGCAGAAATCCTTGCCAAAAGTTTCCGGATTGGAGCAGTAATTCCAATAAGAGAAGATTTGGTTGGCGGATTTCAGATTGGAAATCGTATAAGAAAGCTCACCACGGACACCGGCCTGCAATTGCAATTTTTTCCAAAAAGTATTGGAATAGATGAAATAGAGTGCATTCAGCAGTTCTGTATATTCGAAATTGTTGAGCTGAAGGCTGTCTTCCACTGCCACATCCTCGCTAACGCCAGAGAAGAGGTGATAATCCTGTCCCACTCCACGATAGGAGAACTTGTAGCCCGTTTCAATACGACCGCCATTACCTACAGGAGTAACAAAATCAAGTTGTGCGGAGGCATCTCGATTCAAATTTAAAGTAGAGGTACTTTGGAAGAAATTGGGCAGCCCCTCATAATGGGTTTGGAAGAGTTCGTTTCCTGAATTGCCATTTCGTTGGGTGAAGAAAAGATCTGCTGTCAGCTCACGGCCCTGAGTTTCAAATGTCTTTTTGTAATTGATAGAAGCATCCACACTGTTGAAGCGATTATCCATTTCGCTATTTTGCTGATAAAAGAAAGACGTATCCTGTAATGTGGTGTTCACCGTTGAGGACAAGAGATCGTTAAAATTGGTCATCTTGCCAAAATGCCCGCTGAGGTTAAAAGATATTGTATTGTATTTATTAATAAAGTAGTCAAAAGCCAATGAAGCATTATGGAAGCCGCCGCCGTGAGAACCGACATTGTTTTGATCCATACGGGAAATTTCGCGGAGCGATTCTGTTTCAAACCAGGAATCACGCCACATCGTACCACCATTGCGGTGGGTATGATTGCGGTATCCATAGCTGACAAACAGATTGATTTTATCGTACCGATAATTGAAACTAAGATTGCCGTTGTAACCGTTGAGAAAGATGTTGTGTTTGTCGTTTTGATAGATGCAGCCGGTGGAGGCACCCAGAGTGGCCATACCATTGAACCCGGACTCTTTCTTTTTCTTGAGTACCACATTCAAGATGCCGGCCATACCATCAGGTTCCAAGCGGGCGGACGGGTTCGTGATCACTTCGATACTTTCTATCATATCTGCGGGTATCTGGTCCAGTGTGAGATTGGTTGCGCGGCCATCGACCAAAATGGTGACATTTTCGCTACCCCGCAAACTGACGTTGCCTTCTACGTCAACAGACACGGACGGGATTTCCTCCAATACTTCCACTGCCGTTTGTCCTGTCGCATTAATACTGGATTCCACATTGAAGACTGTTTTATCCAAATTGGTTTGGAGCATATCTTTTTGTGCGCGGATAACGACTTCCCCGAGTTCGGAATTCTTATTGTCCATTTTATATTTGGGAATCCTATACACAGCACTTTCCTTTGAAATTGTAAAAGGAGCAGAAGAGGATTTCTGATAGCCTACATATTGTATTTCGACAAAATACTTGCCGAATGGGATATTGTCGAGCATGAATTTGCCATCGGCATCTGTAATACCATATTGTACGGTTGTGGAATCGGACACTTTTTTCACATTAACGGATGCATATTGCAAAGGGATATTATTGGCATCCACAATCACACCTGTCACCACACCGCTGGAATGATTGACACTCTGCTGACGCTGCATCTCCGGCTGAGCTATAAGTGAAGACGTCATAAAGGCAATTAACAACAAAAAGGTGATTTTGAGAACGGGTAAATTATTCTTGTTTTTCATAACGATATAATATAGATGCAAAAAAAAGTCAGTGTGGACACCACTTTATCTTAAAAGTTTAATCCACGCTGAACTTTTACCTAAAATCCGCAGAAAGGGAATTTGCTGATTTAAAAAGTTATAGTTACATTCATCGCCCGTGAGTGAGGTCGTCTCCTCAGGCGTGAGAGGCTCTGCGGTGGCTTTTTTGAGATGTCGAGATACAACTTCCCCCACC
>JAZRYT010000032.1:0-2909 GCA_045600905.1 Bacteroidales bacterium | reverse complement strand
ATGAGATAGCGGAAATGCTCGAAATAGAACCTGAAAATCTGCTGGAAAAGTATATAGCTGAACCTGAGAGATTTACAAAAATAGTGAATTTGAAACCCCTACAAAATGCAGGGTGAAATCAACTTGCGAAACTTAAATTATTCATTATCCCACGCACGCTCGTAAATGTGCTCCCATCCCTGCCGCGGTCCTTCGGGGCAAGTTGCGTCTATGGGCGGCGACAGCACGCTTTGTTCTTCGGCGCAAGCCTCTCTGCGCCGCGCCGTAGTCGCAGCATACTCTGCGTCCTCTGCGGTTTAGGCACAATATGGGCGGAGACATCAAGACAGAACAAAGTAAGGGATTAATCGTTTCCTCATATATTATTCCAAGTTAACATTAAAGAGAGAACCTTGATTCACTGAATTTTTCTTCCAGGAAATTGCTTTAAGTAGTTTAGCTATCAATAGGTCAAACTCTTCTACAGAGGAGAACACAAGATATCCTCCCTTACTTTCTCCTACTTTTTCGTATGTCGTTGTCGTCATCGACCCCGAAGAATACATAATAGGTGAAAAATTACTGCCGTAGTAGTAATTACTGGTTCTGGATATTGAAATGTCTGTTGCTTGAACTTGCCAAAACGGTTCGGAAAAAATTTTCAAACAACTTTTGCCGTATTCATCGACATAAAATTTGACATAAAAATCGGTGCTCCAATTTGAGTACCAATTATCATCCGTAAAATATACAACTTCTTCATTGGGGAAACCAATATTGACATCTTTGACAAGATTTTTAACAGAGTTTGACTTAGCTATCTTATCCCATTCTTGAAAGACTAATTTAGCTTTAATAATTGCCTTAATAAAAGTTTTACATTCACGATTGGAAACACATAGTTCCATCAAGACTTTCTCATTGGGATCGTATGTCTCCATATCAAAATATATTTGGTATGGATAAACTGAAACGTCAATATCAGAATACACTCCCAACTTGTCATTACAATCTTCAAGCTTAAAATCATCCAACAAATACAGTTGGCCAAAAGACGCTGATACACATATAAATGTGAAAATAAATATTGAAAATAGTTCTTTCATAAAATAAAGGGGACTTCTAATTTAACATTTTCGCGCCGTTCCTCTGAACTTCATGAAGTCCGTCAGCCAAAATTCAAAATGATCAACGCGAGCGCTTTGCGGCAAGTACAGTCGCCTATTGTTGAACTGCTAATATTTGTATTTCCATTGGAAAGTGGACATAACCTTATCGAAATCGACTTTCCAAAGGGGGGCCTCTGACTCCCGATAGGAAAGCATCACCTTAGCCATTTCCTTGTAATTGAAAAGAACATACAGCTGGCACACGACAGGGCCATCGCCATTATATCCTGTTCGTTTGTATTTGATTTGCACGGCTTTAACACCATTAACCGTCACCCATTGAATATCAACAGGTCCTATAAACGACGCACCCTGTGCCAATTCATTGCGCGCCATATCCATTAAGAATTCTCTATCCTCGCCCACAAGTGGCGCGGTTTCATAGCAATGCAGGAAATCGCCCGGAGACACAGAAAAATGCTGACATATAATACGGCAGTATTTATGAAGGGCACTCGCTTCATTATTAGACAATCCTTTCTGCTGAAAAACCACCGCGTCATTGTTCACGACACCGATGCTGTTCAGCCATTTCGTATAGGCATCAAACTCTTGGCGCAATTCAACCGTTGTCGGCACCGATATGTTGAAAGCATCTTCAACTGAGTAAGTACGCCAATTTTCAGGAACAGTCACTGTATCCGTGTTATTCACGCTGGCGGCATTTTCAATTTCATTGCTAAAGTTAGCAACATCTGAAAGCGATTCATTGACCGAGTTTCCCACACACAGCGACACGATCAGTCCGAGGATAAGGAAAATGAGCAGTATGACCAGCCACTTTTTCAGTTCCTCCCACGCGCCTTGGGCAGCCGCCTTTCCGTTCTTCTTCAACGAATCCAGAAACTCACGCATATAGTCGGAGGCCTCCTGACGGGCACTTGCCATATCTTGCCGCACGTCCTGGTCGTGGACCTGATAATCGGACGACGCCGTACGCTGGGCGTACGCGGCCTGATAGAGGCGGTATTCCGCATCATAGCGCGCTTTCCGTTCGGGATTGCCCAACACGTAGTAGGCCTCCACCACCTCCTGCATCTCGGAGGTGGTGTCGCGTCCCGGATTGCGGTCGGGATGCCAGCGCATAGCCTGCTGACGATAAGCCGTCTTGATTTCATCGGCTGAAGAAGGGTAGTCAATCTTCAGAACCCGGTAGTAGTCTTTGAACATAGCTTAATTCTTTGCGGGGTGATTATCATCGTTGTCTTTCGGTTTCTTCCAAATCGCACGCAGCGCGGCAATGAACACGAACGTCACGACAATGCCCAAGATGCCAGGCGTGCTGTGACCAGCACTATCTCTCAGAGAACCAACCAACGCCGTTAAAAAGACAAAGGCGATGACAATGACAACCGTGACAATAATTTTAGTAGATTTTTCCATAAGTAGATGATTTTAATTGGTTAATGATTGAATCAAAGAGGCGGCAAAAATACCGCATCATCCGCTATGGGAAAAAGTTTTGCAAGGCTTGCAGAAGACGATTATTTCTATGTTTTCTTACACTCCAAACTTTTCGAAAAAATTACGATAATAATTGTTGAGATCCCTTCGCTCCACTGCGTTACGCTCGGGATGACGCTGCGTGGCTGGGCAAAAGAAGAGCGGCGACGGAAAGTGTTGAACGGATTGCAATGTCGTGGTGTCGCCGCAGAAGTCGCGATTGCGGCGGCACCACACACCGACCATAACCAACAACCTTGCGCCGCCGCCCTTATACGCGAAAACGCCATCGTCATCCCGAACCTCCGACGATAGGAG
>JAZRYT010000031.1:0-32102 GCA_045600905.1 Bacteroidales bacterium | reverse complement strand
CTATTTCGCACGCATCCTTACGGACAAGGGCGTAGTGACCAAACGCATCGTGAAAAAGTAATTGACAATTGATAATTGACAATCAAGGGGCTGTTCTCGGTTTCGGGAACGGCCCCTTTTTTAGTTTCAAGTTTCAGGTTTCAAGTATAATAGCGCATCCATAATCATTAACCATTTATCATTAACCATTTATCATTTCGGATAACAAAAAAGGCGACCGTCAAAGGTCACCTTTTGGAGTAGCGTGTACGAGAATCGAACTCGTATTGCAAGATTGAGAATCTTGATGCCTAACCGTTAGCAGAACACGCCAGCAGTTTTGAGGCGGCAAAAATACACTTTTTTCTTTTTTATCAAAATATAATTTCTATTTCGGCAATAGCCTGCAAACACTATCTTTAACGCATAATCAACACGACTTCGTAGTTGCCTTGGGCATCGGCAGGAATGAGATGTTCGGATTTTTTTCCATTGATGACGCATTTTTCATTCTATATCGTTCAAAACCGGACATACAACAAGGTCGTTTTTCACAATTCACTGTTCAAAATTCCCCCTTTTGCACTTTCGATTTTTTTATGCACATTTGCGACTTTATTGATAAAAACCGCCAAAGTTGCAGAAATATTATCATAACTTATTGAATAACAGCATTTTGTCCCCTACGTCACACTGCGCCCGCAGTCATTTGGGGATAAAATCCCTGTACCCTCCCATTTCCTTCCAAAACAATATACAATGTACCCTGTCCCCTAAACCCTTCTTAGTTTCTTAATTTCTTAATAATAATGAAAAAAATCCTCCTCACTTCAATTTTGCTGGCAGCCGTTATGCACGCGACGTTCGCGCAGTACGGATTCGTGGCCGTTGCGTACGATGACGCGACCACGCGCAGTTCCGCATCCGTTGGCCAGATGTTCACACAGGGCGTCTCCATTGATCACAACTACGCCAACGAGGGCCTCCAGCAGTCATTCCTCTACCGGGGCAACGACACGCTGCTCTACGAGAACAGCAGCTATCCCGTGGCTTACCGCCCCGCCGAACGCATTCCTCAAGACAACCCGCAGACCGTGAACGTCGGCAAGACATCGGTCTATCTGCTGCCCACGCAGGGCCTCGACTCCCTGATCGACGTGATGGCCTACGGCGTGACCTTCACCAACGACACCACGGTGGTGCCCCCCTACAACGTGTGCGAGCACAACTTCGACTTGCAGCAGCCCTTGGTGCTGCCCGCAGGCTCCGTGCCGCCCGTACAATATTATAATAATAGGCCCGCAACCTATTCCGTGGGCAACGTGACTCCCGTGACCTGGAACTTCAGCGTGGCCGACAAGTCGCTGACCGACATCCAGCGGGTGAACGTGAAGTTCCCGCCCTGCGGCAATGACAACTACAATACGGACATCGCAAATTATCCCTATTCCAACACGCTGCCGGATCCTTTTGTGGCCACCGACTTTGAGGGAAATTCCTACAGCACGGTGCGCATCGACTGCCACTGCTGGACGGCGGAGAACCTGAAATCCACGATATACGCTGATAGCGTAAGCATTCCCAACCCGATGGCGTATGTGAGCGCCGAGCATCCGGATGCCGCCGCCAACGTGAACCGCTACGGCTATCTCTACACGTGGGACGATGCGGTGCGCGCACCCCTCGCTCCCGAAGCCGCCGCAGTGCAGGGCGTATGTCCTTACGGCTGGCACCTGCCCACGGAGGCAGAGTTCTCCGTCTTGGCCAACCACTCCGCCTTCGAGCTGATGTCCACTACGGACTGGCTGAACGGCGAGGGCACCAACGTTACGGGCTTCACCGCCCTGCCCGCCGGCAAATACACGGGTGCCCGCTTCGAAAACCTCTTGGGTGAAACCCACTTTTGGACCTCCACCTCCGTGTCCGCCACCATCGCCCGCTACTGCTCGCTGATGCACGGCTGCTCCGAACTCATCCACTACGACGGCAGCAAAGTGAACGGGAAAAGCGTGAGATGCGTGAAAAATTAGGGTTTAGGGTCCAGGGATTAGGGTTTAGGGTTTAGGGAATAGGGATGTCTACAAATCTACAAATCTACAAATCTACTAATCTACTAATCTACTAATCTACCTTTCTACCTTTCTACCCATTTTCATAGCTTAATATTTTAATAACTTAATAATGAAAAAATTTTTGCTTACATTCGTTTTATTGATAGGCATTGTCTTCGGGTTGTTTGCCCAGAAGCTGACCTATCAGGCGGTTATTCGCGACAATAACCAGCAGCTGGTGACTAATACTGCCGTCATAGCCAATGTGGTGGTGAAAGTGGGCGGAAACTCCGTCTATACCGAAACCGTGAACGGCACCACCAATAATCACGGACTTTTGGACATCCAGTTTGGGGATGCCACATTGTCAACCATTGACTGGCCTAATGCGACCATCAGCGTGCAAGTGAAGAATGCCACCACCCAAGTGGTATATATTCCCATAGAAGACCGCCCCGTAAGCGCGGTGCCTTACGCACTGTATGCTGCCAATAATGCCGGTTCGCAAGGTGAAACTGGTCCCGCCGGCCCACAAGGTGAACAAGGTCCAAAGGGTGATACCGGCGCACAAGGTCCTCAAGGTCCGCAAGGCGAAACAGGTCCTGCCGGCCCACAAGGTGAACAAGGTCCGCAAGGTGACCAAGGTCCAAAGGGTGACACTGGTGCACCAGGTCCAAAAGGAGAACAAGGTCCAAAGGGTGAAAAAGGTGCAGATGGTACCTCAATAACCGTGAAGGCCAATGGAACATCATGTACGGAAATAGGCGATGGCTATATAGACGCCAACGGCCATCTTCAAATATTGACATCCATTTCCCCAAATGTTTTTACGGATGCGGGCGAAATCCGTGGTCCACAAGGCCTACAAGGTCCACAAGGCGAAAAAGGCGACAAGGGTGATACCGGTGAAAATGGTGCCGACGGTATAGGCATCTCTTCCATTACCGGCCCAGTGACCAGTGATTTGCAAGACACCTATACTATTAATTATACTAATGGCACCACCTCCACTTTTGTGGTAACCAATGGCGCACAAGGCGAGCAAGGCCCTGCCGGAGAATCGGTTGAAGGCCTTTCAGACATATTGAATGGACTTCAAAAACAAATTGACTCTCTCGCCCACATCGTTGACTCCCTTTCCAACTTTATCCACGACACCCCCGACACGCCTGACACCCCAACGGACACGTTCAACTGCGGAACCGACAAGGTGAAGGACGTTGACAACAATGAATACAATACCGTGAAAATCGGCAACCAGTGCTGGACGAAGGAGAATTTGAGAACGAAATTGGGTACTGTTGGCGATTACGGTTATCCGACTGGTGTTACGGGTAATGACACCGTTACTTACGGTCGCCTGTACAGCTGGGCAGCCGTGATGAATGACGCTGCTGCCAGTAGTAATGTTCCTTCTGGCATCCGGGGCATTTGCCCTGAGGGTTGGCACGTGCCATCTGATGGCGAGTGGGGCAATTTGATCAACTACGTGAAAAGCAAGGCCGAGTATCGATGCGGTGATGGTTATGACAATATCGCCAATGCGTTGTCAAGCGAAATGGGCTGGACTAATAGTGGCACCTCTGGCTGTAATGCGGGTGATAGTAACGAGAAGAGAAACAAAACAGGTTTCTCGGCTGTTCCCGCCGGTGAATACTCTGGCTCCAGTTGCACTAACAAAGGTACCCATGCCTACTTCTGGAGCACTACCAAATCAAGTAGCGCTGGGTATTATAAATATCTGGAAAATACCAGTTCCAGTATGAACGCCGGCTTCGAGTTTAGCGAGGATATGGGTCTTTCCGTCCGCTGTCTCCGCAACTAAGTTAGGGATCAGAGCTTAGGGTTGAAGGGGGAAACCGTTCTCGACCTATTTGCTGATAATAATAAGATAAATACTTCGGGCGGTTTCCGTGATAACGTTCGCCACCCGATTTTAAAATGAAACAAAACTGACAACAATGAAAAAAATATTCTTCATCCTCGCAGCCCTCTGCTGCTGCTTTTCAGTGAATGCCCAGAATGTGAGCAATGAATTTGAAATTGCCGATTACGGCAAGTTCCGCATCACATCAACCGATTCTGCCGAAGTGGCATTGGTGAAAGTAAGTGACGGCATTTCTGAAACTGGTGCTACATTCAATACTGCCCAATGGAACAATATAACATACAAAATCACCTCCATAAAAAATAATGCGTTTAAAAACTATAACAACAGCAACTCCATATTTATATTCGAGAACCTAACCACATTCGAAAGTGAAGCCTTCAATAATACCACCTGTTACAAAATCGATATGACGGGCTCTCCATTTACAGAACTCCCCAAATACGCCTTTTATAAATGCAACTGCACCAGAATATATCTTCCAAATAGCAATAGCATCACGACGATTCCCGAAAATGCGTTCCAATGGTCAAATGTCCAAGAAATCAACCTGCCAAACCTGACACGAATCGAAGGTGCCGCTTTCTACGAATGTCTGTCGTTATCATCCATCAACCTGTCTCATGTAACATACATAGGCGGAAGCGCCTTCAAAGAGTGTTCGTCGTTATCATCCATCGACCTGTCTCATGTAACATACATAGGCGGAAGCGCCTTCGATGATTGTAACAAACTGAAAAACATCGCGCTGCCGCAATGTCTTGAAACCGTCAAAGAGCATGCATTTGAAGACTGCTACCTTACTTCATTGTCGCTCTACAACACCGTGAATACTTTCGAAAACAGCGGCGACATCTTGGCCGATACCGGCACTGTCACTATGAACATCGTTGACTGGGGCAACAAGAACGTGCTTGCCAACTTTACAGGTTTCAGCAAGGCAATAACATACAAATATAACAATGCACAAATCACAGGCGAATGCACCTTGCCCGCAGACCTCACGACTTTGGGCGAAGGCGCACTCTACTACTGCACCGATATCACCAGCATCAATATGCCTTCCACACTCACGCAGATTGGCGCAAAAGCCCTCGCCAAATGTAGCAACCTAAGCGGCATACGCTGCTCTGCCACCACCGCACCTGCCGTTGCTAACGCCAACGCCTTCGACGGAGTCGGCGAGAGTATCAACGTCATTATCCCCGACAACGCCGAGAGCTACTATTCGTACAAGCACGCCACTGGCTGGAAAGATTTCACCAACTACAACGTCTCGCTGCCGACCATAAAAGGTGCCGCCATCATTGAGCTGAACCACACGGCGGGCAGCAATCCTTCGCAGGCCGTGCAAGGCATCATTACAGATTACTCGGACCAAATCGACACTGCCGCAGACAAAGCAACTGTCGAGAGACTCACGCAAGAAGGCGTCGCAGCCATCAGTGCACAAATAGCCATCGACCGCGGCTTAGTTAAGATTGGCAATCTGTATTACTTACTCGACAGCGAGCACCACACCGCCACCGTCACCTACGGCGGACTCGAAGCCGACGGCTACGCCACGGCGGAATACACGGGCAGCATCACTATTCCCGCCACTGTGGAACACGAAAATGCTACCTATAACGTGACGCTCATCGGCGAACACGCCTTCCAGGACTGCACCGAACTGACCGCCGTCAACTTCCCCGACAACATAACGGAAATCAATAAATACGCATTCTATAATTGCTCAAAGATAACGAATTTGGTACTTCCATATAAGACATATTACATCCACAGCTATGCCTTTTCTTCCTGCACAGGCTTGAAAACCCTCGAGTTGCCATACAATATACAGGCTATCGATAATTTGGCTTTTGAAAACTGTTCTACTTTAACGGCTATCACGAGCTTGTCGCCGACACCAAGTGCATTAGGATACAGCCCTTTCAATAGAGTCAACAAGTCGATTCCGGTCACTGTTCAGGGAAACAGCCTCAGTGATTACCAGCATGACTCGTGGGGAGGCTTCACCAATTTCGTCACCAACGCGAATCTCGATGCCGCCAAGACCAACGCCAAGAATGCCATCACCGCGGCTTTGGGGTCATACCATTCCGTCAGCTACATCGGAACTCTTGCTATGAACTTCTGCCAGCGCATTGAGGCTTCTACAACAATCAACGAAGTAGAATCTCTCCGCATCGAAGGCGTGTATGCAGTGACATATTCCATTAAGACCTATCAGGCGATGTTCGGCGAGATGGGCGAGCCGTGCAACGACTGCCCCGCCGTGGAGGTCAGCAAAGGCACAAACACTATCCGACTTTACAATCCCGACAAGGTGGAGTTTAGGGGAGAGGAAAGATGAGTGTGAAGAGTGGAAAGTGAAGAGTGGAGAGTGAAAAGGGTGGATGCTCTGAAGTTGTGCTGACGTGGCCTGCCAATATCCGCACAAATCAGCACACACGGTGGAATGGGGCAATCCCCCGTAGAGACGGTGCGGTGCACCGTCTCAATTCATTTGTGCACCGCACCGTATAGCAATGAATAATGAACAATGAATAATGAATATTGAACAATTGAATTAACAATGTTTTGTTTCTTATCTACGCCAGTAGGCGCGAAACCTTTGCGTCCTTTGCGGTTGCATTTTCTGTGGCTGAGTTTCTGTGGTTATGAACTCGCGCCGCAGGTACCCTAAAAACTTCCAAAATCGGGTTTGCGCAGTGTTGCCTCTTTTGGCGCAAAAAATCACAATGTGTCAGAAAACCATCGAAATCTGCCAGGAACACCCCCTTTTCTGCATATTTAAATCTTTTGTCCACCAATAATTTACATCTTGACTTTTCTTTTTCGGCGTTGTATCTTTGCCGGACAATTTATCAACTCAAATTTTCTTACTATGACTAAAAAACAACAAAACACCCCGGAAGAAGAAAAGCAGCCCAAGTACCTCAACCTGCTCACCGACTTCGGCTTCAAGAAGATGTTCGGCGAGGAAAACAAGTAATACCACATCCCGCCCATCTACTCCATCAACATCTTAGATTTCAGGATGACGGTCTTCAAAGACAGAAGCAACTACTTCTGGGAAATACAGCTGAAGGACCAGAAAAACCGAGTTTTTTTGCCTCAGATCAAGTTCTTTTTCATAGAATTGTGTACTTTTGCCCGCCTGTTCAAAAAGTCGGAATACCGTGAGGCACTGCACCGTTGGCTATATACTATTAAGAATATGGGCGAGGAGAGCACGGAAGAATGTCCGTTTGACGACCCTCTATTCCAGGACTTCTTCGAGCAGGGCAAAGTAGAAAAACTCACGATTATGGAAAAAGAAGATTATGCCAAGAGCATATTGGAATACCGTGAAGTCAAGGACACCATTGAGTACGAACGCGAGTATGCCCGCAATGAGGGTAGAGCCGAAGGTCTTGCAGAAGGTAGAGCAGAAGCCAAACTTGCTATGGCGAAAGGTATGTTGGAAAAGGGAATCGACATCGAAACGATAATTTCCATTACCGGTCTGACAGCAGAAGCGATTATGTCGAATTGATAATTAACAATTTAAATTTCGCAAGTTGATATTGCCCAGTATATGTTTTGGTTTTCAAATTTGCAATTTTTGTAATTCGTTCATATTCAGCAATATAAATTTAAACAGATTTCCCATCGGATTTTAAGGTATTTGAAGGACGACGAGCTATAAGAGGTCGGTTCGTATGGCTGATTTTGTGGGATTTTGTATCGAATTTACTGATTTTCAAACTCCTTCAGCAATTGTATCTCTTCAGCCCACAGACTATCGTCAGGAGTTTCGAGGATGAGCGGCATATTGTCGAAACGCGGATCCTTCATAAACCGTTGGAAAAACTCTATACCCAACAGGCCTTTGCCTATGCTGTCGTGCCGATCGACGCGAGAGGCAAGCGGTTTTTTCGTGTCATTTAGATGGATGGCTTTCAGATAATCTGCACCGATAGTTTCGTCAAATTCTTGAAAGGTCTGGGCATAACCTTCTGCCGTTTTGAGGTCGTAACCTGCCGAATAGGTATGGCACGTGTCGAGGCACACGCCCACACGACTTTTGTCCTCCACTTTGTCTATGATGCTGGCGATGTGCTGGAAACTGAAGCCCACGTTGGAACCTTGCCCGGCGGTGTTTTCAATCACAGCCGTCACACCTTGCGTCTTGTCCAACGCCATATTGATGCTCTCGGCAATGCGGCGCAGGCATACATCCATCGGAATCTTGTTCAAATGGCTGCCCGGATGGAAGTTAAGCATTTTCAGCCCCAACAATTCACAGCGTCTCATCTCTTCCAAAAAGGAATTGCGCGACTTTTCCAGCGCTTCGGCTTCAGGTTGTCCGAGGTTGATGAGGTAGCTGTCGTGCGGCAAGATGTAGTCGGCGGATATGTCGGCCTTTTCGCAATTGGCCTTGAAATCGTCAATGGATTTTACTGTCAGCGGTACGGAGAACCACTGGCGCTGGTTTTTGGTGAAGAGCGCAAATGCGGATGCGCCAACAGACATTGCATTCAGCGGGGCGTTTTCCACGCCGCCGGAAGCACTTACGTGAGGACCGAGATGTTTCATAAGAATTAAGGAACGAAAGCCAATAGCCGATGGCTAAAGCTAATTTATTTTATATCCCAATAACAAATTGAAGTTGAAATTACGTTCTACATAATTTGGCTTGAAATAACCTTTGTTGGTCATATCAAGCAGACCAAAATTAGCTTGGAGGCCGATATACAATTTGGAAATATAATAGCCCACCTCAACAGAAGCACCCAAGTCGAAACGATTGAGTATATTCCCGTTGTAGAGGTTGTATTTTCCCACGTGGCTATCGTCCGCGATATTGTAGTAAAGATATTTGGTTTCATTTTTAAAAGGGTCGAAGTTGCCACCGAGAACATACTTGGTTTCGGGACCGTGTTGCGGGGTGATCACGGCGGAAGCGTCGTAGGTGATGTCGCCGGCCAAAGCCGCGTCAGCATACAAGCCTGCGGCAATGCTCAGGTGATTATTCTCTCCAGCAAAGTGATAAGCCACCATAATGGGCACTCTCAGGCGATGCATCTTGTAAGTATTGTCGGAAGCTAACGAATAGTGAATGTTAGAGCTATCCGTGAATACGCTGGTCTGCTGTTGGGTGAAGCGTTGCATAGAGTACGTCACGCCTGTCTGCAACGACCAGTTGCCCTTTATTTTAATGTCGGCCATCAAACCGGCGACACCCCCGATTTTCATTTTCTGCGAGGCATCGTAACCCTTTGTGGCGAGAGTGGCTTTGGACATCTGAGGAAGCATCAGGGTGGAGCCGCCAAGCCCAATACGTACATTGATGCCCACACGTTGCGCGTCATTTTGGGCTAAAGCACTTATCATTAGCATTATACAAAGAATGATTGCGGTTGTCTTTTTCATATTTTTCAAATTGAAGTTGTTAAATGTTTGTGTTTTATAGTTTTTGTTCTTTCTGTTCGTTTTGCTGCAAGTAAAACATTCTTTTCTGCGTTTCTATTTCTGCACGCAGTTCATCTTCAGATGGTAAACAAGTTTTGTATTTAGAAGCAAACAATTGTTCGTTTCCATTCAGAATGGAATAGCGAGCAATGTCCTCGTCTGTGTCAGCACATAACACAATACCTAAGGTCGGATTGTCGTCTTTTGTGCATTTCAATTCATCGTACATTCTAATATACATATCCATCTGTCCCACATCTTGGTGTGTTATTTTACTGGTTTTCAAATCAATCAGTACAAAACACTTTAGAATGTAATTGTAAAACACCAAGTCAATGTAGTAATTTTCTTTTTCAGTATGTATATGTTGCTGACGAGCCACAAAAGCAAAGCCCTTACCCAATTCCATTAGAAATTTCTGCAAGTTAGAGATGATGCTTGCTTCTAACTCGGTTTCGGTGTAGTCACAACGTCCCTCCAGCCCAAGAAACTCAGCAATGACAGGATTCTTTATGAACTCCAATTTGTCCTGCAAATTCGAAGTCTTGATAACCATTTCTTGCTTTACCAGTTCCTTGTTCTGCGACAGTATTGTACGTTGGTAGTACTGTGAAGAAATGTTGCGTTGAAGGGTACGCACGCTCCAGGTTTGTTCTGCCGCTTCTTTTGCATACCAATTACGGGCATCTTCGTTAAGCTCTTGCAAAAGAGCACGATAATGACTCCAGCTGAGCTGTAAGGTGGATTTTAGACACGCTGTGTCTAAAATTGCAGGGAACGTTTTGTAAAACTGTGTGAATTTGTATAAATTACTGGCATCAAATCCTTTTCCATACGCTGTTGTGAGTTCCTTCGAAAGTTTTTTAATCACGGAAGCCCCGTATTCGGCACGGTCTTCGCCAAGTAGTTCCTCTTCAGCTATGCGTTTTCCCAATAACCAGTTTCGTTGCACCAAGGCAACATTTACTGCGTGAAAAGCATAGCGTTGAGCTTCACTAATAATTTGCTTGGCATCGTTTAACAAGTTTTGAGTATTTACATATTGAATAACAAGAATGTCATTCTGCATCATACGCTCATCAATTGTAAGTTCGCTTATTTTGCTCATAGTTTTCTAACAATTTTCAAAATATCGGATATCAACGGCCATCAAATTAACTACTTCAAACTTTTGGTTGCCACGCTTAAGCAGCCGTAAAGTCCGGCTGTTTCGGTTCGTAATCGGCGATTGCCGAGCTTCACCTCACCATAGCCGTTGGCACGTGCCATCGCTATTTCGGCAGGACTGAAGTCGCCCTCCGGACCGATGAGCAGGATGATGTCCTGATGCTGAAAGGGTTCCAATGCGAACTGGCGTGTGTTGCCATCATCGCACCAGGCCATATATTTGTCAGCAACATCCGCCGCGTGTTTTTCCAAAAATTCCTTAAAAGGGACAAACTCCATAGGCGGAAGCCAGGAGGTTTGGCATTGCTTGAGCGCGGAAATGGCAATGCGCTGCATACGCTCGAGGTTCACGCGCGGACGCTCGGAGTTCTCGCACAATAGGAAGCATATAGACTCAATGCCTATTTCGACGCACTTCTCCACCAACCACTCAATACGGTCGATGTTCTTGGTAGGGGCAATGGCCAAATGCAGTCGGTACGCACCTTTGTCGCGAGCCTCGCGCGTTTCCGTAATCTCAATCATACAGGTTTTGGGACTGTCCACCATAATAGTGGCGGTGCCCACAGTGCCTTTGCCGTCCGTGAGTAGAATTTCGTCACCAGCCCGATGGCGCAATGCCCTACAGCAATGCTCCGATTCCTCGGCACTCAGCGTTGCCACAGGGTTCGTTAAGTCTGGACAGTAGAAGTATTGGTTGAATATCATAAATAAGTTTCAGGTTTATTCACTACGTTCATATTCTCCTGACAGCTCAGCAAAGCCAAACAAGTTGTGTCTTTGCTTTCGCTTGCTACGTCGAAACAGGTTTCAAGTTTCAAAGTTACATCATCTTATTATCATATTATCGCATTATCACATTACCGCATTTCCTTTTCTGACAGTTCCATCCAGCGCTCGGTTTTTTCATCCAAGGCGGTGTTGATTTCGGCATAGCGTCTGCCCCATTGTGCGAAATCATCGGGAGAGCCTTCTCCCGCACTCATCTTGGCTTCGATATCCTTCTTCTCTGTCTCCAAACTGTCAATATCGGCCTCTAATTGTTCCAATTCACGTTTTTCCTTATACGACAGCTTGTTTTTGGCAGGTTCGCGCACCGGTTTTTCCTCCACCGGACGATTGGCCTTTTCAATTTTTTTCTGAATGCGCAACTCCTTGTCTTTGGCCAAACGGTACTCTGTATAGTTTCCGTAATAATCCTTAATTTTACCGTCGCCTTCAAAAACAAAGAGATGATCTACCAGTTTGTTCATCAGCCAGCGGTCGTGGGAAACGATAATCAGACAACCACCGAAGTTGGTCAGGAAGTCTTCCAACAAATTCAGTGTGTCGATGTCGAAGTCGTTAGTCGGCTCGTCGAGAATGAGGAAATTAGGATTTTTTAATAAGGTGATGAGCAGGTGCAGTTTACGTTTCTCGCCACCACTCAAATCATCGTAGTAGGTGTATTGCTGGCTGAACGGGAAGCCGAAGTGGTTGAGGAACTGCGAGGCGCTCACGTAGTTGCCGTTTTCCATACGAATCACTTCCGCGTGTTCCTTGACGAGTTCGAGGACGATTTTGTTGCCGGCATAGACCATTCCGTTTTGGGAAAAGTAGCCGAACTTAATAGTCAGGCCCGGTGTTATTTTTCCGCCGTCGGGTTTCACTTCGCCCATAATCATTTTCAGGAACGTACTTTTGCCCGTGCCGTTTTTGCCGACGATGCCGCATTTTTCACCTCTTTTAAAAATGTAGGAGAAATCCTTAATGATGGTTTGATCCGGATAGGAGAAATCCAGATGGCTGATTTCCAAAATCTTATGACCGATTCTTTCAGCTTGTACTTTAAAAGCTTCGGGGGCGGCCTCCACTTTTCTATCCATCTGTTCCTGGAGTTTCTCAAAATTGTTGATGCGGGCGCGAGCCTTGGAGGTTCGTGCCTGCGGTGAGGTGTGTACCCACTCCAACTCGCGTCGGTAGAGGTTCCTCAAACGGTCGTGCTCTGCGGCTTCGTTAGCTAAGCGCTCGGCCTTTTTTTCCAAGAAGTAGTCGTACTTGCCGCGATAGTGGTAGAGCGAGCCGTTGCTCAGCTCAAAAATGTCACTGCACACGCTATCGAGGAAGGAACGGTCGTGGGTGACCATCAGCAGCGTGATATTGGCGGAGGAAAGATAGTTTTCGAGCCACTCGATCATTTCCACATCGAGGTGGTTGGTGGGTTCGTCCAAAATCAGCAGGTCGGTATCGGCGATGAGGGTTTTGGCCAAGGCGGCTTTTTTGCGTTGGCCGCCGGACAGTTCGTTTACATTCTTAAAAATGTCGTGAATACCGAATTTGGAGAGTATTTCTTTGATTTTAGATTCGTAATCCCACGCATTCAGGCGATCAATTTCGAGAATGGCATTGTCCATTCGCTCTTGCGGGACCTTGTCGATGAAACCCTGTTCGAGAAGGGTAACGCAGGTTTCATACTCTTTTACGGCACGCACAATAGGTGTATCTTCATCAAAGAGGGCGTTTAGAACGGAGTCCTCTTCATTGAAGTTGTCCATTTGGGGAAGATAGGAGACGACGATGTCGTTGCGGATGACGACTTGTCCCTCATCGGGCACTTCGCGACCGGCAATAATATTGAGGAGTGTGCTCTTGCCCGTGCCATTACGGGCAATGAGCGCACTCTTCTGTCCTTTTTCCAAACCGAAGGTAATTTGCTTGAAAAGCAGTTTTTCGCCTACGGTTTTGGAAACATTGTTAACGGTAAGAAAATTCATCTAATTATTTGACGGCAATCGTTTCGATTTCCACCATCACGCCTTTGGGAAGATCTCTAACGGCGAAAGCGGCACGTGCCGGCGGGTTGACGAGGAAGTATTTGGCATAAACCTCATTCATTGCGCCGAAGTTGGCGATGTCGCTCAACAAACAGGTGGTTTTCACCACATTGTCGAAAGAATAGCCGGCTTCTAACAAAATAGCGGCGATATTCTTCATCACTTGTTCGGTTTGGGCGGTAATGCCTTCAGGGACAATGCCTGTAGCCGGGTCAACGGGGATTTGACCGGAAATAAACAACATACCGTTTGCTTCAATAGCCTGGCTGTATGGTCCGATGGCAGCCGGCGCCTTGTCAGTGTGGATAACCTTTTTCATTGCGTAAATTTTTGATAATTAAACAATTGGTTTTTTCAATTTTGGAATTGCAAAAATAATGTTTTTCTTGTTTGTTCTTTCCTCTTTTTTTATATTTTTGCGCGAAAATAAAATATACTATTTATGTCCTTTATTACCGATAGAATCTCATTAGACGGACTAACATTTGACGATGTCTTGTTAATCCCCTCCTATTCAGAAGTTTTACCTCGCGAGGTCAGTCTGAAAACCCGTTTTACTCGCAATATCATGTTGAATTTGCCGTTCGTATCCGCCGCAATGGATACGGTGACGGAAGCGAAGATGGCCATCTCCATTGCCCGCGAAGGCGGCATCGGCGTCATCCACAAGAATATGGGTATTGCCGAACAGGCCAAACAGGTGGCTTCTGTGAAAAGAGCCGAAAACGGAATGATTAACGCTCCTGTCATCATTTCTCCGGACAAAACCGTTGGCGATGCCCTCCGCATTATGGCCGAATACAAAATCGGCGGCATCCCCGTGGTTAACGAAAACAACATCCTCATCGGCATCGTCACCAACCGTGACCTTCGCTTTGAAAAGGATTTCAACAAGAAAATAGACTTGGTGATGACCAAGGAAAACCTCATCACCACTTCCCGCGATACAGATTTGAACCAGGCTACGGATATTCTCCAACAGCACAAAATTGAGAAGCTTCCCGTAATCGCAGAAGACGGTACCTTGTTAGGTTTGATTACCTATAAAGACATCACGAAGGCCAAAGACAAACCGTTTGCGTGCAAAGACGCACAGGGTCGTTTGCGCGTGGCTGCCGGCGTAGGCATCACCGCTGACGCTGTGGAACGTGCCGCCGCCCTCGTGGAAGCCGGCGTTGACGCCCTCGTCCTCGACTGCGCACACGGACACTCTATGAACGTGGTGAAAACCCTGCAAGCCGTCAAATCCCACTTCAACAACGTGGATGTCGTAGTTGGCAACATCGCTACCGGCGAAGCCGCCAAGATGTTGGCTGACGCTGGCGCTGACGCCGTCAAAGTCGGCATCGGACCGGGCTCCATCTGCACCACCCGCGTGGTGGCTGGCGTGGGCGTGCCCCAACTGAGCGCCGTCTATGACGTCTATAAAGCATTGGAATCCTATAACATCCCTTTGATTGCCGACGGCGGTATCCGCTATTCCGGCGACATCGTGAAGGCTCTCGCCGCAGGCGGCAGCTCTGTAATGCTCGGCGGCCTCCTCGCAGGCGTGGAAGAATCTCCCGGCACCACCATCCTCTTCAACGGTCGTAAGTTTAAGACCTACCGCGGAATGGGCTCCCTCGAAGCTATGCAGCACGGCTCCAAAGACCGCTATATGCAGAGCGATGTGGAAGATGCCAAGAAACTTGTGCCAGAAGGCATCGTCGGCCGCGTGCCTTATAAAGGCGACCTCTACGAAGTCATCTACCAAATGGCCGGCGGCCTCCGCGCTGGTATGGGCTACATCGGCGCCCACAATATCGATGAAATGCACACCGCACGCTTCTGCCGCATTACCAATGCCGGCGTTCTCGAAAGCCACCCGCACGACATCACCATCACCGCCGAAGCTCCCAACTACTCCAGCGAAGCCAAATAGTTTCAGGTTTCAAGTAAAATCCTCGAAAATATGGTTTAAGGTTTAAAGTTCAAAGTTTAAAGAAAATTACTACTAATACCACTCTCCCTTTCTCATTAACCCTTAACCATTACCCCTTTCAGCTCACAGTTCACCGTTCACAGATCACAATTAAAAAATTAATGCTATGAAAAATATTATCGTCGGTATCGACTTTTCCAACAGTTCAATGACAGCTATGCGCCACGCCGTGTCCATAGCCATCAAGTCCAACGCCACCCTTCATTTGGTTTGGGTTAAATCGCCAGGCGTTTCCAACAGCTCTGATGAATTTGATGAAGGCAAAAGCTTTATGCATCATCAGCAGGACAAGATGCAGGAATGGAATGCTATGTGCAAACAAGAAGCTCCCAACTGCATTGTAAATAATGTATTCTTGGAAGGCAAACCTCATATCGAAGTCAATAAATATGCTGCCAATCTGCCGGAATCTATGATTGTTCTCGGTGCTCACGGCGCATCCGGTTTCGAAGAGGGCTACATCGGCAACAACGCCTATCGTATGATTAACTCAGCTGAAGTTCCCATTCTGATTATGCGTGAGAACATCCAAATCAACCGCGACCTTACCAAGATTCTCGTCCCCATCGACATCAGCTTCGAGACCTTGCAGAAGATGAAATTGTCCATCTATCTGGCCAAGCTCTTCGCCGCTCAGATTTACCTTTTCGGCGTGAACTACCCGAACGATGCCCAATCCAAACACATCGTCAACGTACAACTGCGCAATGCTATGACAATGTGCGACGATGCCAATGTGAGATATGTGGCCGAAGCACACAATGTCACTAACAACGATGTGTGTAACACCATCATTTCTTCTGCTAAAGAATTGGATGCCAACCTTATCACGATTATGCGCGAAGAACAGGAAACCGACTTTACGGCATCTCGCAACATGCGCCAGATTCTGAGTACCTGTGCTATGCCGCTGCTCATCATCCCCAATAGAAACACTTTCTCTGTAGGTAGATAATGGGTGATCTGTGAAGAGTGAACTGTGATTTGTATAGTTCCTGTTTTAGATAATAAATGCTTACAAGATTATTATAGAGAAGACAAAGCGTGTTAAAGAAAAACATTAACACGCTTTTTTCTTCTATATAACAAAATCTTAATATCGTTGTGAAAGAAGCAATCCCCACTCAGCTCACTGATCACTGTTCACAGCTCACTATCAATCATTGTCTTATACGGAAAATAACAATTAGAATTATGGAAAAAAACAAGAAATCAACCAAGAAAAACGGCAAACGTGTTTTGCGTGCCGGCAATATGCTGAACCCCTCCCCCGTGGTAATGGTTTCCTGCGGCAGCACAATTGACGAATACAATATTATAACTATAGCTTGGACCGGCACCATCTGCTCTGACCCGGCGTTATGCTACATCTCCGTGCGTCCGGAACGCCACTCCTACAACCTCATCAAGGAGAGCGGCGAGTTCGTCATCAACTTGGTAAACCGCGACCTGGCGCCCATTGCCGACTGGTGCGGCGTGAAATCGGGCAAGAAGTTTAACAAGTTCTTTGAGACCGGCCTCACGCCCGTGCGCGGCACGCAGGTCAAGGCCCCGATGATTGACGAAGCCCCCGTGAACCTCGAGTGCAAGGTGAAACAGATTATCCCCTTAGGCTCACACGACATGTTCATCGCCGAAATCGTGGCCGTTCACGTTAAGGAGAACCTCTTCAACTTCAAAACCGATGCCCTCGAGCTGCAACGCGCCAACCTCGTAAGCTATTCCCACGGCCACTATTACGACTTGGGCAAGATTCTCGGCAAATTCGGATACTCTGTAGAGAAAAAGCAGTAAGGATATTTTGTTTATATTTGCGCTCATCTTTTTGAACTGATAACTTTGATAATAAACAATGGTGTTATGGCACAAGATTTTATAGAAAAAATTCAAAATTATTTTAAAGACCAACCTGTTGTCAAAGCTTGGTTGTTTGGATCTTATTCTCGTGGAGAAGAATCTTCTGAAAGTGATATAGATATTCTTGTATCCTTTGATGAAAATGCTCATGTTGGACTTTTCAAATATGCATCTATGTACACTGAATTATCAGAATTGTTAGGACGAAAAGTCGATTTAGTACAAGAAGAGGCTCTTAAGCCATACGCAACGGCATCTGTTGAACATGATAGAATACTTATTTATGAGAGAGCCTGCTAGAGATAAAAACCTTTTAGAAGACATTATCCAAGCTGTTGATTATGCCACGGAGTTTGTAAAGGATTTCACCTTTGAACAATTCGTTCAAGATAAACGAACCTATTTCGCTGTCGTAAAAAATATGGAAATTATTGGTGAAGCCTCATATAAACTAACTTTAGAGTTTAAGGACTCTCATCCCGAGGTGGAATGGAAAGTAATTATCAATATGCGACACGTTCTTGTTCACGGATATGCAGATATTGTGCCTTCAGTTTTATGGGATACCATTCACAATGATCTTCCTCCTTTTAAGAATCAAGTCCTACAATATATTGAAGCAATGCGATAAATTCCCTATATGAAACGCCTTTGGTTCACTATCGCTTTGTTTGTTCCGCTCTTGCTTTTCGCGCAGGAACGCGACACGCGCGCGAGGAAATAACTATCAATTTTCAAATGAAGAATCACCATACTTGATTTCGCAAACATTGATAACCTGGTCGGCACGCTCGATTATCAAATCAATTTGCGCACCCGATGAATGGTTTTTTCTTTTTGATTGTTTGAAATCGGGCGAAATCAATAAAATTTTTTCCGATTTCGCCTGGATTGCAATTCAAATTGGGCGAAATCAATAAAAAATCATCGATTTCGCCCACATTTGTAGAGACGGTGCAGTGCACCGTCTCTACAGAAATCCATTTTTAAGAAATTTGCGCAACCCTATATGCGTAATACCATTATAGTTGGATTGTTCCACTAAGGGTGTCATAGAAATGACGTATTTGGGATAATTGTCCGCTATTTTCGCCAACTGCCCGAACTCTCTTTGATTCGTTTCTTCAGAAGCAATTATATAGGCGACTTGAACATATATCCGCTGCGACATCTTTGTACAGACAAAATCAATTTCCCCTGCTCGTAAGCTACCCACTTTGACATCATATCCCAATCGTAATAATTCTTGAAAAACAACATTTTCAATGATCTTTTCTATATCACCACTATGATTTCCACCATTTAAGATATTTCGTATCCCTACATCTTCAAAATAGAATTTGCCATTCGATTCAAATATTTTCTTTCCGTGGATATCATAACGAGATACTTGATGCAGTAAATAGGCTTCGGACAAATAGGATGAATAGGCCAACACGGCATTGGTGGAAAAATCTTGATTCTGCGATTTCATCGCTTTGCTAATATTGTTTGCCGAAAAGGGTTTTCCTATATTATCCGCAATAAAATGCAATAAATTGTTGAAAAAAGTGACGTTTCGGATGCTATGACGCTCAATAACATCCTTTAAGATAATTGTATTCAATACACTTTGTAAATATTCTGCAATATTCTCCGTATTTTCAATCCCGACAATACGCAATCCCGGCAATCCTCCATAAAACAGATATTTTTGTAAAGCTTCATCGCTATCATCCAATTGATGAAATTCCAAAAACTCATTGTAACTAAGCCCATGAACCTTAATCTCTTGATATCTACCGGCCAACAATGTACTCAAATCTGAAGAAAGCATTTTCGCATTACTACCCGTAATAATAATATCCGTATTTGGTTCTGAACGATAACTTCGAATCGAACGTTCCCAATCGCTAATATCCTGTATCTCGTCTATTAAGATATAGTTGTGCTTATTTGCGACCATACGTTGAGCAAGATAATCATTCAGCTGACGATAATCCTGTATTTCATCAAATTCGCGTTTTTCTTTATCTATAAAAATAATATTGGCATCAGAATCCTTTTGATGTCGCAAAATAAAATCTTTTAAGATATAGCTTTTCCCAATTCTTCGCTGCCCTACCAATACGACAACTTGCTCTTTCCCCAACCAGGCATCTATTTTCTCAGCATAATATTTTCGTGAAATGACATTCATATTTTCAAAATTTTTCGCTCTGCAAAAATACATTTTTGTTGTTTACGGACAACAAAAATGTATAATATTTGTTTTTATTGTTTATAAACAATAAAAACGTTCGTATGGGGACGGTGCAGTGCACCGTCTCTACTAATCATCAAATAAATCGTCCAAAACGGCCTGTGCGGGAATTGTTTTGGCGTACGTATTGTCGGCAAGTCCGAATGTGGTGATAAAGGTCGGCCATAATGCACAACGGGTTCCCGTCTGCATTTTGAACTTCGCCAGCCTATTGCGCATTTTCTCATCTTCTTCCTTAGTAATGATATATGAAGAATCACCATATTTGATTTCGCAGGTGATTCTATTGTGCAAAGAGCCTTTGTCATTAATAATGTTGTCAATCATCCAGGATGTGGCCGAACCGCAAACAATGAGCTTGATTTTATCTTGCTTGGAAGCCCAACTATTCCAAAAATACCCTAAGGCTTTGATAAATCCTGAACGTGGCGTATCCAAGCAAGGCAACTCATCAATGAACAAGATACAAGGATTTGCACTCTTTTCAATTTTTTGGGATAATAATTTTCTTAATGCGGAAAACGCATCCAACCAACTTTTAAACTGGGCGAAATCGGTAAAATTTTATCGATTTCGCCCAGTTTAATAAAGAATCCAATTTTTCGCATTTTTTTGCTATTTTTGCACCTTTTTCTGCCAAAATACCATTTACAACCTGTCTTTTTTAAAACTCCCACAAAACACACTATTTACATTGTATTAACCTAATAAATCATATATGAAAAAAATCTTCCTTTTAATGCTGACGGCCTTCATTACGCTGCCATCGCTCATACATGCACAAACGGTAACCGTCGCTGACGGAGAGGTTTCAAACACACAACTTCCTATAGGTTATGAATCCCGAGAGCAACACAGGCAGATGATTTACCCTGCTGACATGCTCAATCTTGCTCCAGGCTGTCAAATTAGGAGTATTACATTTTACGCATTTAGCTCGTATTCCTCTTTACCTAATTTCACCGTGAAAGTTGGCGAGATACCCATCACCCGCTTTACCTCTAATTCCGCAGTTTTGAATCCCACAGCCACTGTTTACACGGGAATTTTTTCAATGGGATCCAGCAGCTCGTTGACCATCAACTTTTCAACACCTTATTATTACCACGGCGGCAATTTGTTGATAGACATATCCACTCCAAATTACTGTTACACTTCCACTTACTTCAAAGGCATTACTGTAACAGGTGGAGGAGCGACAATTACTAGTGATGGTTATTTAAGCGCCATTGATTTCCTTCCGAAGCTCACTTTAACGTATGCTTGTCCGAGTCCAAGGAATTTCTCCGTTTCAAATGTCAACGCTCAATCTGCCACCATTTCGTGGGTTCCAGGAGATTCCGAGACTAACTGGGACATCTATGAGACCACCACGTCAACGGATGTTCCAAATCACAACACCTCTCCAAACCATACTGTTAGCACCCCAGCCTATACGGTGTCGGGACTGAATTCTTCTTCAACAAGAAATGTATTTGTCCGCGCCAATTGCGGTGGCGGAACAGTGAGCGACTGGGTGATGTGTTTTGGAAATACGGTTAAGTTTGTGGCCACGAATGGCAACGACATGAATGATGGCAACACCTGGGAAACCGCCAAAGCCACCATCCAGGCAGGAGTCCAAAGTGCTGGCAACAACGGAACCATCTTTGTAAAAGCGGGGCAATACAACACATCTTCTGAAATAAACATCCCGGCTGGTACATCTGTTTTAGGCGGTTATGCCCCTTCTTCCACGGGGACGGATACCACGCAGCGCCACCTGCCCGGCACCAACAGTCACTGGGACGACGCCTCCTACTGCACCATCATCAATGGTAGTCGTACTCATCGCATTGCGAGCATTGGCAACGGTGCCTTGCTGGAAGGTTGCGTGCTGCAAAACGGAGTCACGAGCACGGAAGGCGGGGGCGCATTGATTGACGGGGGCACGTTGCGCTATGCCATAGTGCGCTGGTGTGATGCCATCCACCTTGAGAACGGCACTGCCACCGGTGGCGGCGTCTTCATCCGCAACAATGGGCAACTGCTGAATAGTGTGATTACAGAGTGCCGTGCCGACAACGGCTCCGCCATAGCCGGAGAGAACGGCATCGCCACCAACAACACCATCACCCGCAACTGGCCCGCCAACTGCGGCACCGTGGATGATTACGATGGCAACACCTACCACTCCATCATCATCGGCGACCAGTGCTGGATGAGAGAGAACCTACGCTGCTCACACTACGCCGATGGCGGCATCATACCGAGAAACACCAGTGGAAACAGATACGCCTCTCCCTACTATTTCTATTATTACTACTCCGACGATTTATTGGTAGGTTACGGGTACCATTACAATTGGGCGGCGGCAATGAACGGCGCCAACTCCACCAATGACGTTCCTTCGGGAGTTCAGGGCATTTGCCCAAACGGCTGGCATTTGCCTTCCAAAGCCGAATACGAAATAATGCTCAACTTCGTAAATTCCTTTGCCCGCTATCGCTGCAACAACACGAACCAATACATTGCTAAATCCTTAGCTGCCAATAGAGATTGGAACAGTTATTCCTCCTCCGCATGTTACACTGGAACAAACATTTCATCCAACAACTCCACTTATTTTTCGGCGATGCCTGCTGGTTATTACACTTCCGGCAACAGTGCCTCAAACAGACAAACCATTGCTTTCTTCTTGACTTCAACCCTCGAGTCGAATTCGCGAGCCTGGTCTTGTCGCATATCATACAACGACCCCAACGTCACGTGGGACAACTTAAGTTACGACTACGGATATTCCATTCGCTGTGTGAAAAATCAACAATAATTCTGAAATCATGATGAAAAAAGCTATATATACACTTTGTTTTCTAAGTTTGCTCTCCATTTCCCCGATCTTGGGGCAAACGCACGTATTCGTTTCCAGTGGTTCGGGCAATGACAGCAACAACGGCTTGGGCTGGGAGAGTGCCAAGCAAACCATTGCTGCCGGCATTGCCGCTGCAGGAAATAATGGAACTGTTTATGTAAAAGCCGGCAACTATAACATATCCAGTCAAATTACGCTCAGTAATGGAGTATGTGTCAAAGGTGGTTATAAAATGATTAGTGCCGGCACCGACACTACCAAGCGTAACTTACCCAACACCAACAGTTATTGGACCAATGACGTGTATTGCACCATCATCAATGGGGCTGGCAACCACCGCATTGCCTCCTTAGGCGCGGGCTGTCTGTTGGAAGGCTGCGTATTGAATTACGGCTTCACCAACACTATGGGGGCTGGTGCCCTGATAGATGGCGGAACTGTGAGATACTGCGTCATCAAAGAATGCAACGCCATGAACGACAACACGTTCACCGCAGAAGGAGGTGGCGTATATATGCGCAACGGCGGTTTGCTCACCAACAGCGTCATCACGTTGTGCCGTGGCGACATCGGGCCGGCGGTGGCGGGCGGCAACGCATCGCTCATCAACAACACCATCACCCGCAACTGGCCCACCCACTGCGGCACCGTTCGCGATTACGATGGAAACCTTTATCAGTCGGTAGTCATTGGCAACCAATGCTGGATGCGCACCAATCTACGCACCACCCACTACAACGATGGCACAGCCATCGTACAAGGTGGCAGCGCTTCTTCTGAAACCCCATCCTACTACATCGACTACATTGGAATGCCCGTCGTCAACTTCCCCGTCTATGGCTATCTCTACAACTGGGCGGCGGCTATGCACGGCAATCCTTCCTCTAATGCCAATCCTTCGGGAGTACAGGGCATTTGCCCCCACGGTTGGCACATACCCTCCAATGCAGAATGGGACGAACTTTACAACTTCGTCAATTCCAGAGCTGTATATCTGTGCAACGGAAATGGCTCCATGGCCAAAGCCTTGTGCCATTCGATAGGATGGAGCTCAAACTCAGGCAATTGCGTGGTTGGAAACAATGTTGCCGCCAACAACGCCACCCGTTTCGGGGCGGTTCCCGCTGGCGTTTGGACAGGGGCTTTCGGGTCGTATGCCAGTGCCGCCTATTTCTGGAGCACCACCGAATCGGGAGCGAATGCCAACCAAAGACATTTCGACTACAATTCCGGCACCATGTCTTCTGGTGATTACAACAAGTCGCACGCAATTTCCGTAAGGTGTTTAAAAGACACTGCACCGATGCTCCCAGTTGTAACACTCAATAGTGTACGCATTACAGAACCTACTGGACTCTGCAACTACTCCTGCACAAACGGCACCTCTACCGTTACCGTTCACGGCGTATGCTGGAGCACGTCCCCACATCCCAACATTAATGATTTTTATGTGACAGACACATCCTCGGCTGGCATTCACTCCATTACCATATTCGGACTTGAAAATGATTCCAGCTACTATATCAGAGCTTTCGCCATCAGTGAACAAGGCATTGCATACAGTAATGAAATCGAAGTGGGCATTGAATTTTGCGACCAAACTATTATCACAGACTACGACGGAAACACTTATCACGCCGTAAGAATAGGAAACCAATGTTGGATGAAAGAAAACCTGCGGACGACACATTATGCTGATGGAGCAGAAATCACTTACCGTTCGTCCAACAGCTCACCTAACTACGCATCATACTCCGCTCCGTGTTTTAACACAAGCAAAGTCAACACCTACGGTTACCTTTACAGTTGGAGAGCCATAACACGAGATGGCAATGGTTCCAGTTCCAATCCTTCAGGCGTGCAAGGGGTATGCCCCGATGGATGGCACATGCCTTCGTCAGCAGAATGGGTTGAACTCTATAACTACGTCAATAGCCAGCCAGAATACCTGTGCAATGGAAACGCAGCAAAAGCACTATGTGACAGCAGATTATGGAGAAATAACAGTGACGTTTGTGCACCAGGCAACGATTTGTCCACGAACAACGCCACCGGATTCAGCGCATTACCTGCCGGATCCGTGCTAAACAGTACTGTCTATTGGTGTGACCAACACGCCCGCTTCGCCACTGTCACTCCCGTTGATTTAAATAGCACACACTATTGCGTCCACATCAACGAGGATGGAAACATGTGCGTGCCTTGCACCAACGAAACGGGAACCTCCAATTCCGTACGCTGCGTTAGAGACTAATTTCATTCTGCCAAGATGAAAAAGATTCTGTCCCTTATTTTTACATTATTAATGGCAACAATGCTCCACTGCCAGTCCTTGCTGTTCGTGTCGCCCAACGGCAACGACAGCCAAGACGGGCGAAGTTGGTCCACGGCCAAAGGCACAATTGGCGGAGCACTTACTGCAGCTACCAACGGCGCCACCATCTGTTTGAAGGTCGGCGACTACCACTTGTCATCGGAGATCTCGATTCCTTCCAACGTCACCGTCGTCGGGGGGTTTTCAGCTGCAAGTTCAGGCACCGACACCACGCACAGGGAGCATCCAGGGAAAAATGAGAATTGGGCCAATGTCAACAAGGTTTCCATCATCTCCGGCGATGGCGGCCACAGACTTTTCACCATACAGGCCAACGGACGCATTGAGTCCTGCGTGCTCAAATACGGCTACAGCAACGCGCACGGGGGCGGGTTGTTGCTCAATGGGGGCACAGCTTCCCACTGCGTCATCACCGAATGCGCCGCTCACAACAGTTCCCACAACGCCACTGGCGGGGGCGTTTATATGCAGAACAATGCGCAGCTGTTCAATTGCGTGGTCTGTTTCAACCGTGCGGACAACGGATATGGAGTCGCTGGCAGCAGCGGAAATGCCGTCAGCAACACCATCACCCAGAACTACGGCACCAACTGCGGCACCGTCAGCGACTACGACGGCAACACGTATGCCACCGTGGTCATCGGCCCGCAATGCTGGATGGCCGAACACTTGCGCACCACGCATTTTGCCGATGGAACTCCCATCATCCACGGCGACTCCGCCTCCTCCTCCACACCTCTCTACTACAACGTGGGCAGCTCAGGGCAGGAGACTCGCACCTTCGGTTTTCTTTACAACCTACAGGCGGCACGCCGCGGCTCACAGGATAGCTATTCGGAAGACGTGCCATCTGGCATACAGGGCGTTTGCCCCAACGGCTGGCATCTTCCCTCCAACGCCGAATTTGACGCAATGCTCAACTACCTTACCTACGACCACCTCAACTGCTGCAATGGACAAACCGCGCAAGTCGGAAAGAGTCTGGCCTCGCAAAGCAACTGGAACGCCTCCGCCAACGACTGTGCCGTCGGCAATGACTTGAGTGGCAACAACCACTCCGGATTCAACGCACAACCCTCCGGCTATTTCAACGGCAGTTTTACCGAAATGTACAGTAAAGCCTGCTTCTGGACAACTTCCCGTTCCGACAATGTAAGCAGCCGTTGCATCTATAGACTTTTACAATATGACAGCAACACTTTTAACAATGGTTATTTCAACTCTAATTTCGCCTGCTCCGTACGCTGCATAAAAGACTGACAACTAACATGATAAAGAAAGCATTATTTACAATCCTCATTCTCGCCTCCGTCCTTTGGATGCAGGCGCAGACAGGTAGTGCTTTCTTCGTGGAATCAGGTGGAAACATCACATTCTGCAACAACATCATCATCAACAATGGGGACAGCAACACCAACGTAACTTTGGATGTCCACAACCTGACAACCAACCGCACTGACATTTTCCTCCATAACCTCAACAACTTCACGCTCGATGTCCATTCTCCAGCTCGTGACAACGGCTCAAACCAGTGCGTCAGTTGGGCGAAAGCCATGGAAAACCGACCCAGAATAAGCAATGGCACAGTGGATTTAGGCGCTTTCGAATATTTCGTTTCCCCGTCCACAATTTCACATACGATTTTCCAAAAAGGTTCAGGCTCTCTCAATTTATGCAACAACATTGTCGTCAACAACCCAATTCACAGCGCGTTGTACAACGGAGCCTCCATAGCCACGGACAATTTCATTTTCGACGGCATCCCAGTGTTCAGAGACCCACTGTATGATTTTACCCCCATTCCCACCTCCCCCGTCGTGAATTCCGGTGCAAACATCTGCAACACCTTATCCAAAGACCTCTCCGATAACGTTCGCGTACAGCAAGCGGTCATCGACAAGGGGGCTTTTGAAAATGACACTTCCAGTAATCACATAGACGGCCATCTCACAGCCGACAACCACGCCGTTCATCAAACGTCAGATGGGATTTTATCCCTGTGCAACAACCTCATCATCAATCATAGAATTTGGATAGACAACACCAATATCGCAACTTATCCTTCCAACAACATAGTGGTCAACGATGATTCCTTATTAATAGATAACATCAACGACTACCGTCCACGAGAAACATCCATCGCCATCGACCAAGGGGAGGATGCCTGTTCCACCGCAGATTTGGATTTGGCGGGCAACGAGCGCATCTCCGGCCAGGCCATCGACATCGGCGCTTTCGAGAAATTCGTAGAGGAAGATGAAGAAACCACCCTGCGCTATGTGGTTTTTGAAAAGAACAACAACCCACTGCAATTGTGCAACAACATCATCGTCAACAACCCGTCACACGATTTACTGAGCAACATCCAAGGCATAGGAGGCAACAACTACATCACTGACAGCAACGATGTTTTCAGAGATCCCATTTACGATTTTCGTCCTTTAGATCAATCCGATGTAGTCAATGCAGGCACTAACAGTTGCGCTGCTTGGGCATTTGATTTAGAAAAGGAGAAACGTATTTCTGGCGATGCCATTGAATTCGGTGCTTTTGAAATACCCATCTACGAAGATGTTGTAGAAACAGATTCCACTTATTATCCAGGAGGAGACTCCATTGTTCCTCCCGGCGGGCATGGCCACATCATCATTGGCGGCGGCGTCATCGGTGGCAATGGCGTAGGCCACGGTAGCGGATATTCCTACATCTGCAATGCAACGGTATGCGCCTACCACAACAGTTCTTTCGAGCTTTGCAACAACATCATCGTCAACAACAGCATCTACACCTACAATATTTTCCAGCAAGACAGCATAAACACCGAAAACAACATCGTCACCGATGAGGACACCCTTTTCACTGACAACACAAACAACTACTATCCCTTGCCGACTTCGAGAGCCGTGGATCGCGGTGACAACACGTGCAACTCCATCGCGACAGACTTGGCAAAGCACAGCCGCATTTTCAATGATGTCATTGACATCGGTGCTTTTGAACAATACGACCCAGATATGGAGGGTATGGATTCCTCTTTTGTCATATTGCAACGTAATGAAAACGGCCTGCAGTTGTGCAACAACATCATTGTAAACAATCCTACCCACACCCAAATCATCAACTCGGGAGACATTGCGCTCTCCAACATCCTTTCCGACAGCATCCCCATCTTCAGAAACAACATCTTCGACTTCACCCCATTGGCCACTTCTCCTGCCATCAACAGCGGTGAAAACAATTGCAGCAACTGGGATTACGACCTTGATGGAATGAATCGCATTTACCAGGAAATCATTGACATCGGCGCTTTTGAACTGCACATAGATGAACTCGAAGAGTACGCCGAAGGCACTCAAGCCTTTGACACCACCTTTTCAGTATGTCAAAATTCAGACACCGGCACCTTCTACCTTTGCAACAACATCATCATCAACAACAGCATCTGGACAAGAAACACCAATGTTAACGGTTCCACCTACAACATCCTGACAGACAACGATTCCATTTTTTCCGACAACATAAACGACTACCAAGTCCGTGAAAACTCCATTGCCGTCAACCGCGGCAACAACGACTGCAACGTTGTCATCATCGATTTAGCCCGTCACGACCGCATCAGGAGGGACACCATTGAAATCGGTGCTTTTGAAGTATATGACATCAACGACCTGACGGAGCCGGATCGTTTCACCATTTACCAGAAGGATTCAACAGCACTCTTGCTCTGCAACAACATCATCGTGAACAATCCGCATCATACGGCACAGACTAACGTGCTTCTTACGGATGACCACAACCACATCACCGACACCGCAGACATATTCCGAAACATGCTGTTTGATTTCATTCCTCTCGAATCTTCCGTTGTGGTAAATGCCGGAAACAACGAATGCTTCACACTGCCTTTGGATTTGGAGAAAAACGCCCGCATTGTCGATTCCATCATAGACATCGGCGCTTTTGAGCAAACAGAACCCGAATTGGAATTCGACTCGACAAGTATCGTGACGCAAACAGACAGTCTGGAGCTGTATCTTTGCAACAACATCATCATCAACAATTGTATCTGGTCACGCAATTTTGACATCCCGACCGAACACAGCCATAACATCTTGACCGACAACGACTCTATTTTCACAGATAACATTAGCGACTACCTACCACGCAACAATAGCATTGCCATCAATGCTGGCGACAACGCATGCAACTCTTCAGAAGTAGATTTGCAAAACAGAAACCGAGTAAATGCCGAAATCATCGAAGTTGGTGCATACGAGATATACACGCAGGAAGAAAACAATTTTGATGTCACCCATTACACCGTATATCAAAAAGACACCACACATTCAAGCCTTCTGCTGCTCTACAACAACATCATCATCTACAATGACAGTGTCTGGGAGGAAGCCACCAACGAGATAGCGATTGACGAGCACAACATGCTGCAAGACCAGCCCAACGTCTTCGTTGACGAGCTGAGCGATTTCAGCTTGATGATGGGGTCTCCCGCCATCAATGCTGGTGACAACAGTAGAGTGCATTGGGACAAAGACATACAAGACAAGACGCGAATTTCCTGCGCTGCCATCATCGATTTGGGCGCCTACGAATACGACTTTAGCGATGTTGAAATTTCCATCGTCTCTTCGGAAGTGAGTGCCGACAACTGTATGGATTCCTACATCGTCTTGACGGCCATCAGCAACGCCTCGCATTTTCATTGGGGGCACACCAACGTTGACACCAACGTCATACACGTAATGTCCTTAACACCTACAACCTACACTGTCACGGCCAGCAACGACGGCGGATGCTTCAATTCAAGTTCATTATTAGTCATTCCTACTCTGACTGGCACCGACACATTGGACATCACCGCCAACCAGCCCTCCTCGACAGGAAAGACTTTCTGGGTCTCCTTCTTGAAAAACCATTTCCGCACCCCCACCCTCAACCTAATCGTTTCTGCAGAACAAGCGACAACAGGAACTGTCACCAACCCCCAGACGGGATGGAGCACGACATTCTCGGTAGGCAACCAAAACACCACAACAATAGCAATCCCAACGACTCAAGCGTACAGTCTAAACGCCGACCAAATTGCAGACTACGGATTGACAGTAGAAGCAGATGACACCATCTCGTTGTTCGCCGCCAACTACAACGTCAACAGTTTCGACGCCTCCAACGTGCTTCCCGCCAATTCCTTAAAATCCGATTATATCATTCAAACCTACACGCCTACCACCAATGCTGAATTTGTCATAGTTGCAACGGAGAACAACACCACGGTGGAAATCACTCCGACCAAGATTTTGCAAGGGGGTCATCCAGCCTACAGCACCTTCAGCGTCACCTTGCAAAAAGGACAGACCTATTTGGGAATGTCTGCTTACGGTGGTGCGCGCGGCGACCTGTCCGGCACGATCATCCACGCTCTAAACGACAAGAAAATCGCCGTTTTCAATGGCAACGTATGCGCCAATGTTCCCACGCAAAACTCTTACACTGACCACTTATACGAGCAAGCCTTTCCTGTCAACTATTGGGGAAAGACCTTTGCCATTACCAGTTCAGCCGGTCAGAACTTTGACGTGGTTCGGGTTACCGCGCAACGCAACAACACCCAACTGAGACGCAACGGCACCTATCTCGCCACACTGAATGCCCAACAAACCTACGAATTCCAACTGTCGGCCACCGATGGCTCCTGCTATCTGGAAAGTTCCGAACCCGTAGGCACATACCTCTACATTGCCGGCGCGTTGCAAGGCAACACCCGAGAAGAGAGCGACCCGTCTATGATTTGGATTTCCCCTATCGAACAAAAAGCTTTTGACGTGGTCTTCTCCACTTTCCAAACAGCTGACATCACGAACCATTACGTCAACATCGTAGCACCCAGTCTGAGCATTAGCAATATACGTTTAGACGATGAATCCATCGCCTCCTCTTTCACTCCTGTCAACGGAAATCCGGCATTGTCGTTTGCTCGTATTAACATTCCTAACGGTGCCCATCGTCTGGTAAGTGAAGACGGTTTTATCGCCCACGTCTATGGCCTCGGCTATCACGAATCCTACGGCTATGCCATCGGTTCTGTGGCCGTACCTTTGGACGACCAACTTTTGGTCAACGGTCTGCCTTCCCAAGAAATATCGCCCAACCAACATTTTTGTCCATACGAAAACATTGCTTTCAGTACTTTGGTCAACTACGAATGTGACAGCATAGTTTGGAACTTTGGTGACGAAACGCCTTTGCTAAATGGCTTTGATGTCTCCCATAGTTATGTGGATCCGGGCACTTACTTGGTTTCAGCCACTTTGTATATCGAACAAAACGGTGTCACCTATTGTAGCAGCCTATTTGCTAGTATCAATATTTCCGAGGGTGATATGTACACCTATTACGACACGGTTTGTCAGGGTTATCACTACACCGACCACGGCTTTGATATTTATACAAACACTTCTGGAGAAAATATTTATTCGCGACAAGACAACATTGGAAGCAGCGATTGCGGCACAACCTATATTTTGAATCTTTTTGTATATGAAAACATACAAACAATATTTGATACCATTTGCATCAACAACCTGTATCAAAATCACGGTTTTAATATTTATGCGGATAATGTGGGAAACATTTCCGACACTATTTTCTTTTCAAATACCCAGACAGGTTGTGACAGTCTGCTCATTTTGGAATTAACCGTGACACCTTCTTTGGAAATCACCTCTCAAATCGATGGTGATGATATGCCTCGCGTTGGTTATACATACTCCTACGCCATCGACTCTTTAAGCAATTTGCAAAACATCACTTGGACCATTGATGGACCTGCGGCAATCACCTTTGGACAAGGCAGCAACCAAATAAGTGTTGACTTCATTGACAATGCTGATTCCGTTGTCATCACCCTGACTGGACACAACGTCTGCGGCGAAATCACCATTTCCCGAACAGTTTATCCGCAATCCGACCGTTTTGTCCAGATTTCAGACACCATTTGCGATAATGAAACGGAATACAACGGCTATGGTTTCTTCATTGAAAATCCATCTGCCGATAACAACATATTCACCCACCTCAATACCACCTCATTTGGCATTGATAGTACAACCATTCTTACATTGTTCTTCAAACGGTCGTTCCATATTGAATTGTTCGACACAATTTGCCAAGGCGAGGCCTACACCTCCAACGGTTTCAACATTCTGGCGGATTCCACGATAGTGCCGCACGTCATCATTGAAACGGTGAGTACACCGTCTCTACTGACGGGCTGCGATTCCTGCACTACATTGACGCTCCACGTGAACGCCCTAACCTCTGAAACGCTCAACGTCACCGTCATTGAAAACGACCTGCCCTACGAGCTCAACGGTACCTCTTACAACGATGACGGCACCTACGTCCAGCACCTCATCAACGCCGCCAGCTGCGACAGCACACTCACCCTCAACCTGACCGTG
>JAZRYT010000030.1:0-26225 GCA_045600905.1 Bacteroidales bacterium | reverse complement strand
TCGAAGGAAATCATTTCGATTTCAGCCCCTACGAGGTCGATGGTGGCAGGCAGAAGGTCCAGATGCGCGATCTGGGTTTTGGTAATGGCTTCAGCCGCCATACGGTTGCCAATCATACAGTCGTAAATGCTGACCGACTCCTCGGTGGGTTCGAAGCCCACACCGGATGAGGCATTGGCCTGCGGGTCTGCATCAATGAGCAGCACACGAAAATCCAAAACCGCCAGTGAGGCGGCCAGATTAACGGCGGTGGTGGTTTTGCCCACCCCGCCTTTTTGGTTTACAATGGCGACAATCTTACCCATTATAATGTCATATCTAAGTTGTCAAAATCTACGTCAACAAGGCCGTCGTCTTCTCTACGATCCGGCTCAAACATGGTTTCTTCTGGCACTTTGCCCGTCTGAATAAACTCTATCACGCCAGTGAGAGCATTTTGGAATTTTTCGAAATCCTCTTTGTATAAGAAGATTTTGTGCTTCTCGTAAAAGAAGTTCCCGGTGTCACCATTGAACTTCCGTTTGCTCTCGGTAATGGTCAAATACAATTCATCCGTCTTCGTACTTTTTACATCGAAAAAGTAGGTTCTCTTTCCGGCCTTTACGGCTCTGGACAATACTTCATTCTTTTCTTGATTTTCCATTTTATTGTATTTTGATGTTTAATATTCCAAAGCTTTGCTTTGGTATGGTTGCAGCTCTCTAGAATCTGCAAATATTATCGTTTTTGTTGTTGCTGCTTTTGAAGTTGGGCCTGCTGTTTGGCAAGTTCTTCCATCTTCAACTGCCATTTGGATTTCTTCACGGGTTTCTTCATGTTGGCCTGCAATTGCGCACGCAACTTGTCTTCATTGATGGCCATTCTGAAAATGAACATCTGGGCGAACGTCAACAGGTTGAAGAGCAGGTAGTAGTACGTCAAAGCGGAGGAGAAGTTGTTGAACATAAAGAGGAACATAATGGGCATCATATACATCATCATATTCATCATTCGTTGCTGATCCTTGTTGCCTTGTGTCGGGTTCATCAGCTTGTTGTTCAACCAGGTATATACCAATGTGGCAATTGTCATCAAGATGGTGAACAAGCTCATGTGGTCACCATACAACGGCACGCGATGGCCGAAATCCCAAATGGAGTCGTATGTGGAGAGGTCCTCCGCCCATAGGAATGATTGTTGGCGAAGCTCGTATGCGGCAGGGAAGAATCGGTACATCGCAATGAGGATAGGCATCTGGATGAGCATTGGAAGGCAGCCGCCCGCAGGTTTCACTCCCGCACTCTTGTATAGAGACATTGTCGCCTGCTGCTTCTTCATCATATCCTCGTCTTTCGGATAACGTGCGTTGATAGCTTCGATCTCTGGTTTCAAAGCACGCATCTTGGCAGAAGAAATGTATGTCTTGTAGCCTACCGGCATTAAGATGACTTTCAAAATCACGGTGAGAATCAGGATAATCAAACCGTAGTTCAATCCGTAGGCGTTCAGCCAGTTGAATACAGGAATGATGGCGAAGCGGTTAATCCAATGAAGCAGGAAGAAGCCCCAGCCAAGTGGAACCTGGCGCTCCAGTTTCATATCGTAGTCCTTCAGAAGTTTGTACTGGTTCGGACCGATGAACATCGACATTCCGAAATGGCCGTTGTCCAAATCGGCAACTTCGAAGTCGAGGTCTGCGGCACAGTTCTTCAAAACGGATGTCTCGGATTTGTCGGGTGATGTGACAGAAAGGTTTCCGGAGGTGAAAGCCTTGTCATCCGCAATCAGGCAGGCGGTGAAGAACTGTTGCTTGAAGGATACCCATTTCAATGCGGAAGTGAACTCCTTTTGGTCGTCTTTGCGTTCGTCCAAGTTGCCCACGTCTTCCACATTGTCCATATAATACACGGAAGTCAGCATCTTCTCAGCCTCGTAGTTCTTTTCCACATTGCGGGGCTGTGCGTCCCATTCCAGAGTATAGTCGTGCTTGTTGGCATACAGATATTTGCTCATATTGACGAAGCGGACCTTGAATCCGAAACGGTAGTCGTCGTTGTTGAAGGTGTAAAGATATTCGATATAGGATTCTGCATCCTGGGTTTGGCATTGCAGGGAATCTCCGGTTTTGTTCGGATAGAGGCGCAACGCCAAAGTGTTGTTCTTTTCCGTTACCACTAAGGAATCTGAAGTGGCGGAAAGGAAATAGCAGTCTTTCGTGGAAATTTCCGTTTGGTCGCGGAGCATCAGCTTGAGACTCATTTCGTTGGTGCCACCTTCGAACAGTTCGAGCAGTATCTTGGCGGAATCTTTCGGGGTGTAGCGGTAAATGTCCTTCAACCAGAGGTTTTTCAGATAGCCGCCCTTCTTACTGAAGGCATATTTGGCTTTGCTGGTTTCAACGATGTAGTCGCTTCCGTCGTCGGCCACTTGGGGACTGGAGAATTTCTCGGCAGGCGTCAGCGCATTGGCGGATGTGCTGTCTGCGACTTCGTTTTTCTGATCTAAAGAAAGAGTTTTTTCTTCTTCTGCTTTCTGGGCTGCCTGTTCGGCTAATTGTTCTTCTTGAGCTTTTCTAAGTTTTTGATTTCTATTGGTTTGGTAAAAGCTGAAGCCCATAAACAAACCGAAAATCAAAAGCAATCCAATAACAGTGTTCTTATCCATCTATGTTTAAAAATTTGAGCGGCAAAGATACAAAAAAAAGTGATTATTTTTTGCCCGATTTTGCGCGCCATTGTTCGGCTGCCGAGGTGTCTCCTTTTTGCTGGTATGCATTGGAAAGGGCCTCGTAAATAATGGAGAGCAATTCCTTTTCGTAGGCGTATGTCTTGGCCTGCATAAGCAGTTCGATGGCTTTGTCAGGCTGTTGCTTCTGGAGATGGCCCAGCCCGAGGTTGCACAACATTTGAGCGTTCTGCGGAAAGAGTTCCAGCAAATCGTTTTCGTGTTTGAGAAGGTCCTGCCATTGGTTGGTCTGGCTGAGCACATAGCAGTAGTCTTCCCATACGGAATAGGAGGAGTTGTCGATGGCAAGGGCCTTTTCATAGGAAAAGGCGGCCTCGGCATATTTCTTTTGGACGGTGCACAAAGTGGCTTTGAAAGCATATCCGTCGCCGGATTCCGGATGGGTGGAAACGAGTATGTCGGCAAGCGATTCGGCGGTTCGGATAGCCTGCTGGTCTTTGTCGTGAAGGGCCTTTGTGATGAGGTTCCGCATAAAGGGATTTTTCTCTTTTACAGAAATAGAAGGATTGGCGAAAACCTTGGAAAGACATTGCATTTGTTTGTCAACATCGCCCTGCTGCTCCCAATAGCTGGCCATGGTGAAGTTCAACTTGGGGTCGTTGGAGTCCAACTCTTGGGCTTTTTTGTAATAGGCGATGGCCTGCGTCGGCATTCCGTTGCTTTGGTAGATGTTGCCGGCCTGAATGTAGTAGTCAGCGTTGTGTGGGAACATCTTGATGAGTTTGTCATATTCGCCCACGGCTTCCTTTACTTTGTTCGTATAGAGCCAGATAGAAACTTTGACGCGCGTGATGTCATCGTTGTGCCCGATGATGGCCTCCATACGGTTGTAGGTGTCAATCACCTTGTCTAATTTTTTCATATTGAGGTAGGCCTCGGACAATGAGTAGAGGTAGTATTCGTTGTTGTCCTTCTCTTTGCAGATTTGTTCCCAAAGTTTGGCGGCAGTGGCATATTCCTCCATCTGCATATAGAGGTCGGCCAAATCGACTTTGTACCAGATGTTGTTTTTGTCGATTTTGATAGCCTGCTGTAGGGCGTTGACCGCTTCGTGAACGTTCTGTTGGTCGGCGTAAATGCGCGCCAACATAAAGTACGAGGCATCGTGCTTTGGATTGTCTAAGATGATGCCGTTGAAGATTTTAAGTGCTTCGGAGGCGTTTCCAGAGTAGTAGGCCTTCAAACCTTCCGTATATTGAACGGAAATCTTGCGTGCGCTCACAGAGGAAACATCCGTTTTGGCAATGTTTCTTGTCGTCTTGGGCGTTTTGCCGTTTTGACCGAAAACGACTAAACAACTGATCGCTATAAGTAGGAAGAGGATTGTTTTTTTCATTTTAATGTATCGTATGGTTTAAGTTTGATTTTCCACTGTAGAGACGGTGCACCGCACCGTCTCAGAATACAATATTTTCACCGCACCGTCTCAGAATAAAAGATGTTCATCGCACCGTCTCAGAATAAAAGATGTTCATCGCACCAATTTACGGTGAGATTCGATGCTATTTTCTGCCGCTGTGTCCGAATCCGCCGGCGCCACGTTCCGTGTCAGTAAGTTCGTCCAAAGAAGCAACCTCTTGTATTTCTACTTGCTGGAACTTCGCTATGACCATCTGTGCGATGCGCTCGCCGTGTTCGATGATAAAGGGCTCGTTGGAGAGATTGACCAGAAGGACCTTGATTTCGCCACGGTAGTCGGCGTCGATGGTGCCCGGACTGTTGAGAACCGTGATGCCGTGCTTGAATGCCAAACCGCTGCGCGGACGGATTTGTGCCTCGCAATCTTCGGGCAGCTCGATGAATAGGCCTGTTGGGACAAGCGCGCGCTCACCCGGATGAAGCGTTAGACTTTCTGTAAGATTGGCGCGGAGGTCCATTCCTGCCGCCAGTTTCGATTCGTATGCCGGTAGGGCATTGCTGGATGCGTTGTGTATTTTGCAAATAGACATAGCTTTTTATTAAGGGCGGCAAAAATACAAAATAATGGATAATTTATAGATACATATTTGAATAATGATTCCGAAAAGGGTAGAGGTAACATCTTGAGTCCCAGCTCTAGTATTCTCGATAGCTTTTTGTATAAAATAAACCGTTAACAGTTAAAATAAATAAATTGTAATATAAAGTTCGTGGTTAGTTAAAATTGTATGTAAAAATTTTATATCTTTGCCGCGTTGAAAAATCTTTATGAATGATGGTAGAAGCAAACATCTGCTATTGAAAGCTTAATATGATTAACAATAAATTATTAAACAAATTCAGTAATATGGAAAAATATATAACAGATATAAAAGAAATTCCTTCTTGGAATCAGCTTAAAGAGATGATGTTTCTCACAGCTCAAATGATGCATCAAAATGAAGAAAACCGTCAGGCAGAATACGAACGTCGTCAGGCAGAATACGAACGTCACCAGGCTGATTACGAAGAACAACGAAAAACAGAGCAAGCGGAATATGCTAGAAAAAAGGCAGAGTATGAGGAATATCGAAGAAAAGAGCAGGCAGAATACGAAGACCGACGAAGAGTAGAGCAAGCGGAATATGCTAGAAAAAAGGAAGAATACGAAGAACAACGAAGGGCAGAACAAGCGGAATATGCTAGAAAAAAGGCTGATTACGAAGAACAACGAAGAGCAGAACAAGCGGAATATGCTAAAAAAAAGGTGGAATACGAAGAACAACGAAGGGCAGAACAAGCGGAATATGCTAAAAAAAAGGCGGAATACGAAGAACAACGAAAAGCAGAGCAAGCGGAATATGCAAGAAAAAAGGCGGAATACGAAGAGCAGCGAAGGGCAGAACAAGCGGAATATGCAAGAAAAAAGGCAGAATATGAAGAATACCGAAGACGGGAACAGGCAGAATATGACAAACGCCAGGCAGAATATGACAAACGACAAGAGAAAGCTGAAAAGCAGATGGAAGAACTGCGTCAGCAGATGAAGGAAACGGATCGCAAGTTCAAAGAACTATCCACAAAATACAGCTCGCAAATGGGACATGTAGTGGAAGGCTTGATGGAACCGTCTGCATTGGCGCTATTCCAGCAGTCGGGTTTCAATTTGTGCAAATGTTGGAAAGGTATGAAGGGCAAACGCAAGGATTTGGGCGTGGAAATGGAAGTGGACTTGTTCTTGCACGACACTACGGATGCGGTTGCAGTGGAAGTGAAGACGACCTGCCGAAAAGAAGATGTCGATCATTTCATCAAACAGATGGGCAGATTCGCCTCCGTATTCCCCGAGTATGCCGGTGTGAATGTCTATCTGGCCATGGCGGCTATCAACTACGACTATGAATCCGACAAGTACGCCGCTGAAAAAGGCGTTTTCGTGATCCGTGTTTCAGACGACGCCTTTACCTTGGACCCCGTAAAGAAAGAGGATATGATTTACTACTGTTTAGGTGAATGCAGACGCGACAGGAGTTGATTCGAAAATGCAAAAATAAATGCTCATAATTTATTGCTGTTTTTCCGTTTGCTGTTTTTTGTATTTTTGCACCCTCTTTTTCAAATTCAAATGGAAACGCAAAATACTTCTGATAGTAATCCCAAAGCACCCAAACGTGGAACGATTTTCTTGATAGCCATTCTTATTGGTCTGCTTTTCGGTGTGGTGGCTACGTTGCTGATCCTGAATATCGTGGGCCCGCGTCATACGTCCTCCGTTCACGTGATTCCAATGGATACAACCGCCTTGAAATCCAAAACAGACACGGTGGTGCAATATGTCATTCACAAATATGAACCGGGGGATTATCAAGGGGGGGGCAATCAAAAGTCCGACACCATCTCTTCTGATTCCACAACCTACGCATACGATGAGACCGAGGACCTTACGATGGATTATGATGAAATGTATATGCCGAATGACTATTCGGGAGAAAATGTTACAGCAGAAAAATTGTTGGAGAAATTATCTCTGAAAGTTGTATTCCTCGACCAAAACAAAGTGGAATGTGCATCTCCGGAACATTCTTCCAATCAGATTATACTTCAGGTTTGGGAATCATTGATTATAAACAAGCTGACGTATCATTTCTATGGCAATATTTTGAAAGTGAAAGGACTGAAACCGGAACATACTAAAATAGTTCATTATAAAAACAACTACTATTTAGTCAATAATCATCACGTTTATCCCATACACCACAACAGCCAGTTCGAAAGGCTCGTAGAAACACACGAGCTGACTTTCTAAGAAAATCAGCTCGCGTGTGGGTTTCTGATTTTAAGAGTACAGTATTGATTTCTTAATATTGTCACTGTTCATTAATTACAAGATCTCGTAGCTTCTCTTTACAAATTCGCTGAGCTTTTCGCCAGTGAGGATGTTTTGGGAGAGCAGTGCCAAGTCAATCATCTGTTGAACGAGTTTGTTTCGTTTTTCCTCGTCCGTTTCGGCTAAGATGCGGGAAGACAAGGCGTGGTTGCCGTTGACAACGATGTTGTAGTGCTCGAAACCGCCATACATTCCCTGTTGGCCGGAAACTTTCTCCATATCTTTGAAACGGCGCATGAACTCGTTTTGGGTGATGAGAACGGGAAGGTCGGTTTCGCTGAGGCTTTCCACCATAACAGTGAATTTCTGCTCGTCGGCGTTCTTGCTGAAATATTCTTTCAGGTTCTTCTGCTCGTCATCGGACAATTTGGAAGGTGTGGCCTCATCTTTCTTCTCAATCAGTTTGTCGATGATGTCGGCATCTACACGGGTGAAACGCATCTTCTCGTTTTTCTGTTCGAGCATATTGATGATGTGCGCGTCAAGGAAACCGTCCATAATCAGCACGTCGTAGCCTTTTTCTTTGGCAGCACCGATGTAGAGGTCCTGCTCATCCATGTTGGCGGCGTAAAGCATAATGACGTTGTCATCCTTGTTTGTCTGGAGCGCGCTGACGAGGTTTCTATATTCTTCAATGGTGAAATATTTGCCTTCTGTGTTCTTGAGCAAATAGAAGTCTTTGATTTTATCGTAGAATTTTTCGTCTGTGAGGGAACCGTATTGTAAGAACACTTTCAACTCATCCCATTTCTGCTCGAAGTCTTCACGGTTTTCTTTGAACATGCTCTCTAACTTTTCAGCCACTTTCTTGCTGATGTAGGTGGAGATTTTTTTGACGTTGGAGTCTGATTGAAGGTAGGAACGGGAAACGTTCAACGGAATGTCCGGAGAGTCGATGACGCCGTGAAGCAGGGTCATGAATTCGGGAATAATGCCTTCCAATTCATCGGTGATATAGACTTGGTTGCAGTAGAGCTGCACACGGTTTTTCTTGAGGTCGAGTTGGTTTTTGACTTTGGGGAAGTAGAGTACGCCGGTGAGATTGAAGGGATAATCGACGTTTAAGTGGATTTGGAACATCGGATCCTCGAAGTTCATCGGGTAAAGCTTGTGGTAGAACGTCTTGTAGTCTTCGTCCGTGAGGGAGGAAGGAGCCTTCTGCCAGATGGGGTCCGTGTCGTTGATGATGTTGGGCACTTGAACGGATTCCTCTTTAGGTTCTTCTGTGTTTTCTTTGTCTGCGTCTTCCGGCTTGGGCTCTGGCTTGCGCCATTCAGTCTTGGTACCGCAGAGAATGGGGATGGGCAGAAAACGACAGTACTTGCTGAGGAGTCCGACAATGCGGCTTTCGTCCAGAAATTCGGCGGTGTCTTCAGCCACGTGGAGCACGATTTCCGTGCCGCGTTCGGCTTTGTCCGTCTCTTCCAGCGTGAAGTCGGGTGAACCGTCGCAGCTCCATTTCACAGCGGGCGCGTCCTTGTAGGATTTGGTGATGATGTCAACGCGGTCAGCAACCATAAAGGAGGAGTAGAATCCCAATCCGAAGTGGCCGATGATGTTGGCGGCGTCTGTGCCCTTGTATTTGGCAAGGAAGTCTTCCGCACCGGAGAAGGCGATTTGGTTGATGTATTTGTCAACCTCTTCGGCGGTCATTCCCAAGCCGTGGTCGATGACGCGGATGGTCTTGTCGTCCTTGTTGACCTTCACCTCGATGGTGAGGTCGCCCAACTCAGTGTTGGTTTCGCCGAGGCTGACCAATCTTTTGATTTTTTGCGTGGCATCCACCGCGTTGGAAATAAGCTCTCTGAGGAATATCTCGTGGTCGGAGTATAAGAATTTCTTGATTACGGGGAAGATGTTTTCGGTTTGAACGTTGATTTTTCCTGTTTGCATAATAATAATGTGTTAATGTGTTAATGCGATAATGAGTTAATGTGCAAATGCCCCTTGTGTACCTGAAACTTTAAACTTTGAACTTTAAACTTTGAACATTAAACCTGCAACTTCAAGGGGCACGTTACTTAGCAAACTTTGTGCCAAAACAATTTTTGACAGAAGAGTCTGGCGAGGCTTTGAAAAGTTCGCGTTATTCGAACAATTTGTCTTCGAAATTGATGAGATAGACATTGTCCGTGCTGCGCGTGACAGCGGTGTAGAGCCAGCGCAGATACTCTTTGTCTAAATTGTCTTCGGTTAGGAACCCTTGATCCACAAGGACGTGCTTCCACTGGCCGCCTTGCGTCTTGTGGCAGGTCAGCGAATAGGCGAACTTCACCTGCACGGCGTTGAGGTACGGGTCGTTCTTGATCTTCAGGAAACGCAACCGCTTGTTCGGGATGTCGGCATAGTCTTCTGATACAGCCATATATAGCTTGTGGTTGTCCTCGTAGGTCAGAGATGGAGCCTCCACTTCCAAACTTTCGAGGATGATTTTGATGTCGATGTTGGGATAGTTGGGGTAGTCGCATAGCCGCACGGTGACGTCGGCGAAGTTGAAGCCGTAAAGCTCCTGCTGCTTGTGGATGGCCATCACCTCCATAATGTCGCCGTTGGCGAGGAAACCGACTTCGGAGTCCTCCTCAATCCAGTAGTAGTTGTTCTTGACGGCCATCAGGTAGTCGCCCGTGGCAATACGGTTTTCGCGGTACAGGATGCGGTTCCTGATTTCACAGTTGAAGAGGTACGCGCGCTTGTTGGAACGGGTGATGGCGACGATTTCGTCACAGTCGTTGTTGTTGTAGAGGTTATTGAGCAAATCCTCCAACTCGCCGCCGGGCACGCGCGTGAAATCTTCGAATGGCTGTTTGCTGAAAAAGGGGAACGAGATGTCCTCTTCGGTTATCTTGTCGCGCAACTTCGTGGCGTTGAAGAGGATGCCGGAGTCGAGCGTTTGACGGACGACATTGGTGAGTCGACTGCTGCGAATGTTGAGATGGAAGGCGAACTGCATAAAGTCGGAGGATAGTGCCGGGCTCTCCTCCGCGTGCACGGGAGGCAGCTGCGCATCGTCCCCAATGAAGAGCATACGGTTGTGCTCACCGGAATAGACGTAGTCGATGAGGTCTTCCAACAGACTGCCCATACCCGGAATTTCGCCGGCATTCGATTCGGCGGAAATCATAGATGCCTCATCCACAATGAAGAGCGTGTGACTGTACTTGTTTTCTTTGCGCACAAACATTCGCAGGCTCTCGCGCGTGGCCACGCGGTAAATCCACTTGTGGATGGTGTAGGCTTTCTTGCCGGCGTACTGCGAAATGACCTTCGCCGCACGCCCCGTCGGAGCCAACAACACAGTGCGTACGTGGACGTCGTCTAAAGCTTTGACCAAGGCACTTACCAAACTCGTCTTGCCCGTGCCCGCATAACCCTGCAAGATGAAAAGAAACTGCTCGCCCTTCTCGTAGATGAAGTTCGATAAGGCAGCCATCGCCTCGCGCTGACTATCTGTCGGCTCGAATCCGAAATGCTGTTGAAACCGTTGGTGAAATTGTTCCTTGCTGAGCACGTTCCTGAGTTGTTAGTTGGATTATTGATTATTCATTATTGATTATTGATTATTGATTATTCATTATTCATTATCCATTATAAATCCGACCTCCTTAAACCCGCACGTGTAAGTTCTCCCGTTGCCGTCTTCCAATTGCAGTCGTCCGAAAGCGTCGATACCTCGAATGGATGCCCGCTTCTGTTCTCCGAAAATGATGTAGTTGTGCGGCTCTCCGAATTGGAACAGATGTTCAAGATATTCTTCTTGAAGAATTTTTGGATCCCTGCAGATACGGTCGAATTGTTGGATGAGAAATTGCTGGTAGTCTTCTAAAAAACGACGGACGTCGAATTTTCTCCCGGTTTCCAAAAACAGAGAAGTGGGGTGGGGAATTTCCTGAGGGAACCAGTCCTGATTGAGGTTGATGCCGATTCCGGCAATGGTATGCTTGATGTGGTTCCCGGCCAACGAATGAATGGTTAGGTCGCCCGCCAATTTTTTTCCGTTGATATAGATGTCGTTGGGCCATTTGATCAGCACGTTGTTGGCAAATCGACTGATAAATTGTCTTGTGGCTGTTGCAAAGTATTGGTTGAATAGGAATTGCGATGAAGCGGGAATGTCTGGACGGAAATAAAAACTGACTAGAAGATTCTTGCCCTTTTCGCTAAACCAACGATTGTCGCCCATTCCACGTCCGTTGGTTTGAAAGTCGGTATAAAGCGCAAAAAATTGCGGAATACACGTCCCTTCTTGGACGGAATGATTGACCATTTCCGATAATAAAATGTTGGTAGATTGTGCGTTAGGTGTGAATTGTATCAAGTCGTTTTTCATTCCGCAAAAATAAGTATCTTTGCGCTCTAATTTTTATAAAGAATGAAAAAAATCAATATCCTCTTTTTAGCCCTGATGGCAGTGACACTTTTCACGGCTTGCCAAGATGAAACAGGCGACTATGTAGAACAACTTTTCACGAACCAACAAAAAGAATTGGCTTTTACAACTTGTATGAACCAAGCCGCCGATTCCGCTTTCAACCACCTTTGCGTGGCGGACGGCTTTTATATGTACAAGGACTCTTCCTATAGAATCACTTTTTCGAATTTGCAGAGCTCTGTTTTCGATACGCTGAACCACCATCAATTGGGATATTTGGTTGATTCTCTGATACTCAACACAAACCGTATGGCGGAAAGTTGTAATAAGTCAGTCCTCCAACCTATTTTCAGTGAGGCTATTAAGTCTCTGGAATTTTACAACCACGATGTGTTGATTAGAAGTGATAGTGTGGCTATTACCAATTTTCTTCAAAGATTCAAATATACAGATATTAAAGCTGCAATGCAGAGTCCTGTCTCTATCCGTATGAATCTTTTCAAAGTCAATCACTATTGGAGCCAAATCGTGAATTCATATAGTGCGCATTCTACAACTCCGATAAATATCAATCTTCAAGACTACATAATAGATAAAATGCTGGATGGCATTTTCGAAGAGATGCGTCTGGAAGAAATCAATATCAGAACGGATTCTACTCATCGTGTTTCCGCTGATTCTTTACTTGGAATACAATATTAGAACTAAAATTTTATAAATATGAGACCAAACAAACTTTTTAATGGCAAGACATTAGCTATCCTTTCCGGTGGTGGTGACACGCCGGCTATCAACTCCAGTATTGAATGTGTTCGTAACCGCGCCTCTATGTTGGGATTTAAGGTCTATGGCGTGCTTCGCGGCTGGAAAGGCCTCCTCGGCGATGGCGACATCGTGGATTTGACCAATATCCCTTATAATGGAATGTATGGCGGCACGGCTTTGCTGTCTTCCAGAACCAACCCGTTCCCGAGCAAGAAGAATCCCGAAGACCGTTCCCAACAGATTCTTCGCAACATCGAACGCTACAAAATCGATGTGTTGGTTACAATCGGCGGTGATGATACCAATGGCGCAGCCAAAAGAATGTATGAAACATACGGCATTCCGGTTATCGGATTCCCGAAAACAATTGATAATGACTTGAGAACCCGTACGATGCACCATTACAACGGACAACAACACGAAACCGTTTTGTGTCCGGGTTTCCCATCTGCAGCTATGGCCATTAAAAAACTTGCCAGCAAACTCCATACAACCAATGAATCTCATCAACGTATTATGGTTCTCGAAGTTATGGGCCGTGATGCAGGCTGGCTGACCGGTACGGCTTTGTTCGGCGGCGCTCAAATGGCCTTGGTTCCTGAAGTTGAAATGACCAAGGAACGTAAGGAGTTTTTCTTTGAATCCGTTAAGGAAATGTATATGCGCTCCCCGAAACGCAACCTCCTGATTGCTGTGTCAGAAGGTGTTCGCTGGTGGAATGATGAAAAACAAGAACTCGGAATGGTCTATGCTTCCTCCGATTTGGACGAATATGGACATCCTCGTTTCGGCGGTATCAGCGGCACTATCGCTTCTGAAATCAACCGCAGACTCGGTGTTGAGGCTCGTGGCCAGATTTCCGGCTACATTCCTCGTTCCGGCAAATGCTACGAGTACGACCGCCGACTTACCTCTACGTTGGCTGACAAGGTCGTTGACCTCCTGCTCCGCGAAGATTATGGCAAAATGCCTGTGATGCGCGATATCGTTCCTTACGACGAATTGGAAGAATTCCACGCAACCGAAATCGAAATGGGCAACATCGGCAACTTCCCGCTGCCGGCCGCTTATTACGATGCCAATAAGTTCCAATTCACTGACCAATATGTCGATTGGTTGACCAATATCATCGGCGCTCCGTATCGTATGGAATTTGACCAGCAATTCCCAATCGTTATTCCTGAATAGTGATCAGTGAACTGTGATCAGTGAGCTGATGTGCTGGGATTAAGACGTTGCAAGATAGCCTCTTGTGACTTGAAACCTGAAACTAACTCTATAGTTTATGTCAGAATTTATTATCGAAGGTGGCCACAAACTGAGTGGCGAGATTGTGCCGCAGGGCGCGAAGAACGAAGCATTGCAGGTCCTTTCTGCTGTGTTGCTCACCGACCAACCGGTGACGATATCCAACTTGCCGGATATTCGTGACACACAACGTTATAAAGACATTCTTTCCCATATTGGCGTTAAAATCACCAAGTTGCGTAAGGATACCTATACGTTCCAGGCTGATAACGTCAATTTGGAGATGCTGACGACAACGGAGTTCAGCAAACTGTCGGCTTCCATCCGTGCGTCCATTATGGTGTTAGGCCCGCTGTTGGGCCGCTTCCACGAGGCGTATGCCGCCCGTCCCGGTGGCGACCAGATCGGACGACGCCCGCTGACAACACATTTTGAAGGCTTTGAAAAATTAGGCGCTAAAATCGGTGTGTCTGAAGACGGTAACTTCTTTGAACTTAAAGCCGACCACCTTCAAGGCTCCTATATGCTGTTGAACGAGGCATCCGTAACAGGTACGGCTAACATAGTGATGGCGGCGGTCTTGGCAGAAGGTAAGACTACCATCTTCAATGCGGCCTGTGAACCCTATCTGTATCAACTTTGCACAATGTTGAACAATATGGGTGCTAAAATTTCGGGTATCGGCTCGAATCTCCTGACCATCGAAGGTGTCGAAAAACTGCACGGCTGTGAGCATCGTATTTTGCCGGATATGATTGAAATAGGTAGCTTTATCGGTATGGCCGCCCTCAATCAATCTGCTTTGACGATTAAGGACTGCGCGTGCCAACATTTAGGCATTATCCCTTATACATTCAAGAAGTTGGGCATCGATTTCGATATTCAAGGTGACGATATCGTGATTCACGAACAGGACTGCTATGAGGTGGAAACCAATATGGACGGTTCCATTCTGACAATTGCCGATGCACCGTGGCCCGGATTTACCCCGGACCTTATCAGTATTGCGCTGGTTACGGCCATTCAGGCACGTGGCAGTGTGCTGATTCATCAGAAAATGTTCGAAAGCCGACTCTTCTTTGTCGATAAACTGCAATCAATGGGCGCCCAAATCACCCTCTGCGACCCGCATAGAGCCATCGTTATTGGTTTGGAACGCCGCAAACAACTGAAGGCGACAACGATGTCCTCACCTGATATCAGAGCCGGCGTGTCATTGCTGATTGCCGCACTCTCCGCCAAAGGAACGAGTACCATCCAAAATGTGGAACAAATTGACCGCGGCTACCAAGATATCGTCGAACGTCTCAATGCGCTGGGCGCCGTGATTGAACGCAGACGATGATAATGTGGTAATGTAGTGACTCCGCAATCATTACGCAATACTCTTTAAACCTTAAACTTTAAACCTGAAACTACAATGGGCATAACTGGAATAGTTACGACACTTAACGAACAAAACAACATCGTGGATTGCATCCGCTCTTTGCAGCGTGTGTGTGATGAGGTTGTTGTGACAGACTCTTTCAGCAAGGATGATACCGTTAAGTTGGCTCAGGAAGCTGGCGCCAAGGTGTATCTACACGAATATATTGGTGATGGCCTGCAGAAAAACTTAGCGCTGCCGTATGCGAAAAATCGTTGGGTACTCAGTATCGATGCCGACGAACGACTTTCAGACGAACTGGTTGATGCTATTCAGAAGATGGATTTCGACAAAACATCTTACGATGGTTTCGCATTGCGTCGCAGAAACTATGTCGGAAAGCGCTGGATTAAATGCTGCCGCTGGTATCCGGACTATCTGGTCCGCCTGTTCCGAAAAGACAAACTCCAGTTCGCAGAACTTAAGCAGCACGCATACGTTCCAACGACCAATACCTGTCAGCTGAAAGCGGATATAATTCACTATAGATATAAAAATATAGACCAACTGTTTGCCAAACCGGAACGTAACTATAGTACCCGTGGTGCCAAAATCCTTTTCCTGAAAGGGAAAAAAGCCAATGCGCTGACACCGTTGCTGCATGGCTTTTCCGCCTTTGTGGTCAACTATTTCTTCCGTGGCGGTATTCTGGGCGGTTTGGATGGCTATATCCTGTCCAAATCAATTGCCCATAACAGTTTTATGAAATATGCCAAACTCTTGGAATACCAACGTGATGAAACTGTCCGCGAGGCAGAAGATTGGACATCGGTGTGGTGACGAACAACGAATAGCCCTGAAAGGGCTACATCGTTAATTGTCCGCGAGGCAGAAGACAGGACATCGGTATGGTGACGAACAACGAATAGCCCTGGAAGGGCTACATCGTTAGCCCCGAATGAAATTCGGGGATATGACGAATGAAATTCGGGGGAACACGACGAATGAAATTCGGGGGAATAAAACGAATGAAATTAAAAAATTATAGAGTATGAAGAAATTATATTTATTATTGGCCGGGATGTTTTTTATAGTATCCGTAACGGCACAAAACACATTGACAAACAACAGTTTTGAAAATTGGACCTCGGGAATGCTCTCTACTAACGAGCAACCAGAAGGTTGGACAACAGGTTTGATTGGCAACGTGGTGATGCAACTTTTCGGAGTGGATTTGCCAGTACCTGTCAATACTTATTTCGGAGTTAAAAGTACGGATGCCCATTCTGGAAATTATGCTTTGAAATTGCAAGCCCAAACGGTGGGAATTCCCGGTACGGAATACAGTGCTATGTTTCCTGGAATTGCACAACTTGGTGAGGCTGAAGGTTTTAATATTCCTCTTACTACTATTTTAAGTCTGGTGGAATCCATTGGCTCTATTATGGATGGTGACACATCCGGATTTGACTTGGAAGATTTGGACTTGGAATCATTGCAAACATTGCAGAACGCATTGGCTCCGGGCGAGGCTGTCTCTCAAACTCCTTCCCATTTGAATATGTGGGTTAAGTTCGTCCCTGAAGAGGGCGATATGCTCAACATTATCGCTTATTCCAAAAGCTCCGGTACGCCTGTGGGTTACGCTATGTATAGCACGGAAGAGGCTATGCCCGATTATACGTATATAAGCATCCCGTTTGAAAATGCTTTCGAGCCTTGCGACTCGTTGGCTATTATCATTGTCGCTGGTGGAATTCAATCCAGTGCTAATACATTGTTTTTAGTGGACGATATAACGATAGACTATGAAAATACCGATGGTGTTGCAGAATATGGTGGTCAGCAGTTTTCCTGCTATCCGAATCCTACCGCAGGTGTGTTTTTCATTAACCCGCAAAGCAACGAACCTTATAACTACGAGGTCTTTGATTTGGAAGGTCGTGTCGTGCGCGCTGACAACAACCAGACAGGTGTTTCACAAGTTAGTACGAACAGCCTCTCAAAAGGTGTTTATTTTTTGAAAGTATATCAAAACGGCCAAACTTATCCGCAGAAGATAGTGGTCAGATAACAATGAAATGAGAAAGGGAATGTAGAAATTAAGAAGTTATGATGTTTAAGGAATGCTTCTTGAAACCTGAAACCTATCTATGCATCTCTGGTTGGCCCCTTTAGACGGGATTACAAATTATATATATAGAAATTGTCTGTGTCGTCATTTTGGCGGCATAGACTTTTTTATGACACCATTTTTGCCTGTTCAGGAACGGGCAAAACTCAATGTCTCCAATTGGCGTGACATTTGGCCTAAGAACAATGTGCTGCGGCCGACGGTACCGCAATTGATGGGCAACAACCCGCCGCATTTTGTGGATACGATGAATTTGTTGTACGAGACGTATGGCTATACGGATTATAATTGGAATATTGGCTGTCCTGTCGCCCAGGTGGTTCGTCGCCATCGTGGGTGCGGCGTTATGCCTGATACGGATGGGGTTGAAGAGGTCGTCCGTATGGTGACGGAGCAGACTCCTTTTAAATTCTCTGTGAAGATGCGTTTGGGACTACATTCGCCCGAAGAAGGTCTGCGCATTTTGGACAGATTGGAAAAATACCCATTGGATTTCATCGTTGTCCATCCCCGGTTGGGAGTACAAAAGTACGAAGGTGTGCCCGATTGGGACACGTTTGATGAGTTTTGCAGACATACCCATCATCGCCTAATATACAGCGGTGATGTTAATTCTGTGGCAGATTATGAGCGGTTGCAGGCGCGCTATCCGATGATACAGGACTGGATGTTGGGTAGGGGAATGTTGCGCAATCCGTTCTTGGCGGAAGAAATACGCGGTTTGGATGTCGGTAATCGTCAACTGCGTTTCCTCAAATATTATCAACTATGGGTGGCCGAACTGCTGCCGTTGCGCAAGGAACGCGGCACATTGCACAACCTCAAGGAGTTGTGGCACTATTACAGCTTTTTATTTGATATTTCTGAAGAAGAACTTCGCCCGTTACTGCGTCTGGATGATTTTCAAAAATTCTTCGATAAGTCTTTGGAAATGATAGAGTCGGCAAAATAGGATTTTGCTTGAAAAATAGTACGTTCAAAGTTAAAACGGTTTGCGATAGGTGCAGCCGCTTCTCCATTCCGAACATCCGTAGGCAGTGCGCCCTTTGATAATGTGACCCTTTTGACAAACAGGGCATAGTTGCCCGATAATGTCATCCGGTTGGGCTGTCGTTGGGACGGGTGCCGCAGTCGGCGACGTGGCATCTTTAGAAGGGGCAGCTTTGGCTTTTGCTTTCGTAGTGCCTGCATCTTTGGGCTTCCTCGTCTTTTTCTGTTTGGAAGTTGTCAGTTCGGTGACCGCCACACGTCGGTTGCTGTTGTCATTCATCACTTGTGAGACAATCTCGAAAAGCATCTGCTTCAATTCTTCAATGAATTGCTTGGCTTCGTATTTTCGTTGCTCTATTTCGCGCAGTTTCTTTTCCCAGATACCGGTCAGCTCGGCACTTTTCAGCAGCTCTTCGTGAATAAGGCCGATTAGTTCGATGCCTGTTTGCGTGGGCGTCAGGCTCTTTCGTTCTTTGACAATGTAGCGGCGTTTGAAAAGGGTTTCAATGATGGCTGCGCGCGTGGATGGGCGGCCAATACCGTTCTCTTTCAGCGCCTCGCGCAAGGATTCATCTTCTACCAGCTTGCCGGCAGTCTCCATCGCGCGCAACAGGGTGGCTTCTGTGTAGGGTTTGGGCGGGTTGGTCCACTTCTCTGCCAACGACGGTTCGTGTGGGCCGTGTTCGCCTTTGGCAAAAGTAGGGAGCACTTTCTCCTCATCTTTGTCCTTGTCGTCATCCTTCTTGTCGTCTTCGTTTTTCGTAGGCTTGATGACGGTGCGCCAACCGGGGTCTAAAATCTGTTTGCCAGTAGTCTTGAACTCCACATCCTCTACGGTGCCAAGTACGGTGGTCGTGGAAAACAAACAGTCGGGGTAGAAAACGGCAATGAAATGGCGACATACCTCATCATAGACAAGCCCTTCCTGAGAGGAAAGGGCACCGGCAACTTCGCCCGTCGGGATGATGGCGTGGTGGTCGGTGACTTTGCTGCTGTCGAAGACTTTTTTGCTTTTCGGTAGTTTCTTGCCGCTCAGGGGCGCTGTGAATTGCGCGTATGCGGGCAGCCCTTGCAGTATTTTCTGACATTTGGGGTAAATGTCGTCACTGAGGTATGTGGTGTCAACGCGGGGATAGGTTGTGAGTTTTTTCTCGTAAAGTCCCTGAATGAGTTGCAACGTCTGGTCAGCGGAAAAACCGTATTTGCGGTTGCACTCCACCTGCAAAGAGGTGAGGTCGAAAAGGCGTGGAGGCGCTTCTTTCCCCTTTTTTTCGGATATGTCGGTGACGGTGAAGTCCTTGCCGATGATTTTCAGCAAATCTTCCTGACCTTCCGCTATAGAGCCGTATTTGCCCTTGGTGGCGGTGAACGTGGTGTCTCGGTATATGGTGGATAGCACCCAGTAGGCTTCCGGTTTGAAGTTCTGGATTTCCCAATACCGATTGACGATGAGGGCGAGGGTAGGGGTCTGCACGCGCCCTATGGAGAGCACTTGCCGGTTTTGTCCGTACTTGAGTGTATATAGGCGTGTCGCGTTCATTCCTAACAACCAGTCGCCGATGGCGCGTGACAAGCCGGCCTCGTATAGAGATTGGTATTCGGACTGGTCTTTAAGGGTGGAAAATCCGTCGCGGATGGCCTCTTCCGTCAGGGAGGAAATCCAGAGGCGGGATACGGGGCAGGTGGCGCGGGCCTTCTGCATCACCCAACGCTGGATGAGTTCGCCTTCCTGGCCGGCATCCCCGCAGTTGACGATGCGGTCGGCCTTCTGCATCAGCGTCTCGATAATCTGGAATTGTTTGGCGATGCCCTTGTCGTTAATGAGCTTGATGCCGAAACGGGGCGGAATCATAGGCAGCCGGCTGAGCGCCCAGGCTTTCCAAAGTGGCGTGTAGTCGTGTGGCTCTTTGAGGGTGCAGAGATGACCGAATGTCCAGGTGACCTGATAACCATTGCCTTCCATATAGCCGTCGTGCGACTGGTTGGCGCCGAGCACACGGGCTATGTCGCGGGCCACGCTGGGCTTTTCTGCTATGCAAACAATCATAGGGTATTGGTAGGTATTAAGTTCAAAGTTTAAGGGAGTATTTCTTTAGTTACGTAATTTCTCAATATCTTCCGCCGACAATCCTGTGACAGTGGTGATTGTAGAGGTCGGCATACCTTCGGTCAGCATTTTTTTAGCGACAAAATACAAACTTTCGGCTCTTCCTTCGGCTCTTCCTTCAGCTAATCCCACTGCTAAGCCTTCTGTCCTTCCTTCCCAAAAACCCTCTATATGGGCTGATGACATCACTCCCCGCTGATGCCAAAGTTCAATTAGGTGGCTTTCGTATCGCTGGCGTTCTTTTTCTGACATCCTCAGATATTGCAGTTTCTCTCGTGCCTCACTTAGACCGGGAACAGTGGTGTCATCTTTTATCTTGGTGTTTTTTAAGTATTCCATCCATTCATTCAATGGTGTATCGGAGGCTTCGTTGAAAGCATTGACGCGAAGGATGAAGTATTCGGGGAACAGTTGGCTCGGAGCAATCATCTTCAAAGCTTTTTTTTCTTTGACTTTGATGTGCAACTTGTCGTGTGTGTGAACGCCTACGAACTCCGTCTGTCCGTGGTAAAGATAATCAGTACCCACGCCCAAGTCGAAATATAAGATGTGAATGCTATATACCTTCTTCACATTCTGGTATTTTTCGCCTAGCGATAGGTGCTCTGTGACCACCTTGGAGCTGCTGTAGAGCATTCTTTGCAGATAATCCACCTCGTGAGACTGTTGGATCTCGACAAGGATGATCTCGTCTTTCGAGTTTTTCGCTTTGATATCCACGCGGTTGAATTTGTCGTTCTCGCTCTCCTGATTGCCCTCGCTCTCAAGTAACTCAACAATATGAACCTCTTCGTTAAGAATTATGCTGATGAGGCCCTCTAAGACACCGAAATTCGCCTTGTCGCGCAAAATGCGCTTGGCCGCCCAATCAAATCTAATGTATTTGTCGCTGATCATTTTGCCTTCTTTTTTGGAGCCGCAAAGATACTTTTTCTTCTTTTTCATAGTACATCTGTTTGAAATTTAATTTATAGTCAAAAATTGATTGTGTAAAAATATATTTTATTTTAATATTGTTTGCAATAAATTATTAACTACGTAATTTTAACAATTAATAGTTAAATATTTGAGCTGAAATGGGGAGGAATATCAAATTTCGGTTGTTGAATTTACTGGAAGTAACGTGTTGTATTATTATTCTAAGTTCCTAAATTTCAAATTTCAGTTCACTGCTCACTATTTTTCGTACATTTGCGGCCGTTTTTCGAAAATGGAACTGAAAAGGAAAATATCGCTGTTTTTCGTGTTCGTGGCTATGGTCGCGGTACTTGGTCACGCCCTAATACCTCATTGTCATCACGCAGACGGCGTGTATATTATGGCGCACGGCCATCACCATCACTGCCACCACCATAGTAGCGACGGCACCCTCCAAATCTGCGCCAATGACCACGATGACGAAGTGCAGGAAGACTGCCTGTCCGAAAAGTCCTTTTTGAAAACGTCTTCTACCGAGCAAATCCATAACTATTGTGTATATGCCTTGTTGGCTATGCAGTCGGAAGAACCGATTGTCCCGAATGCGGATGAGAGTGGCACCGTTCTGCAGCGTGTCCCCTTTAATATAGTAACGTACTATGTCGCCTGGCTCTATGGCTCAGACGGCCTGCGCGCACCCCCAGCGCAGGCATAATGGGTAGGAACGCAAAAGAATTGTGTCCGCATTAGATTCCAAGTGTATTCACTTCGTTCCTGTTCTCCTTGCAGCTCAGCAAAGCCGACAAGTTGTGTCTTTGCTTTCGCTTGCTGCCTCGAAACAAGTTTAAAGGTGCCTCCGTAATAGGAAACCATTAACCATTCATCCTTTACACAATATTATTATGAATACAAGAAAAATAGCATACACTATATGTTGTGCTGCCGGGTTGTTGTATGGCTGCCACCACCATCACGAACATGACCACGAGCACGAACACGAACATCACGAAAGCAATTTGATTGCTTTCCACGATGAACAAGCTGAAAAGGTGGATTTTGCCTTGGATACCTGCCAGATGACCCCTGTCGGCAAGGTTATCAAAACTGTGGCGCAGATTATGCCGTCGCAGGGTGACGAACAATTGGTAGTCGCCAAGAGTGACGGACTGGTTCTCTTCTCAGGCGAGGCTGTCGTCAGCGGCAAGTCTGTGGGCGCGGGCCAGCTCCTGTGCCAAGTGGAAGGTGACGCCGTCCAGGGCAGCAGCCTGACCGTGCGCATCCAAGAGGCCGCCTCCGAATACGAGCGCGCCCGCACAAACTATGAACGCAAAAAAGAACTGGCCGCCGACAAGATTGTGTCGGAAAGTCAACTGCAACAGGCCAAATCGGAGTGCGAAAAGGCCAAAGCCGTGTATGACAACCTGCGCAGTAATTTCAGCTCCGGACGCCAGTCCGTCAAAAGCCCGATGAGTGGCTTTGTGAAACAGGTTTATGTTACGAACGGACAATATGTCCAGGCCGGCCAGCCGATTCTTTCCGTGTCTAAAAACCAGAATCTCTTTATAAAAGCCGAAGTACAAAGCAAATACTACTCGGATTTGTCTAACCTCACGGATGTGAATTTCTCGCTGAGAGGTAAGAACGAGATGTACTCGTTGTCCGAATTGGATGGTAAGATGCTGTCCTACGGCAAATCTGCCGAGATGGTCAACGCGATGATTCCCGTGGTCTTCCAGGTTAGCAATAAAGGCGATTTGGTGGCAGGCACGTTTGTGGATGCCTATCTCAAAACGTCCTCGTCCCGTCAGGCGATTTCCGTGCCCAAAGAGGCCGTTGTCGAGGAAATGGGCGCTTACTTCGTGTTTGTCTATAACAAACCGGAAATGTACGAAAAACGTCCCGTGCAGATTGGTAGCAATGACGGCAGAATGATTGAAATCACGGACGGCCTTTCCGAAGGAGAGGTCTATGTGTCCAAAGGCGCCATCTATGTGAAATTGTCACAGTCAGCCGGCGCTTTGGATGCCCATTCCGGTCACGTTCATTAAAATAGGGAGGACTGGCAATGAATATTATCAATGCTATCATCAGGTTTTCCCTGAAAAACAAACTGTTGGTGTTGGCCGGTGCCCTGCTGATTGTTGTCGGCGGTGTCTGGTCCATCGAGAAAATGGATGTGGATGTGTTCCCGGATTTGACTGCACCGACCGTTGTGGTGATGACGGATGCGCACGGTATGGCCTCCGAAGAGGTGGAACGTCTGGTTACGTTCCCGATTGAGACGGCTGTGAATGGTGCTACCAATGTGCGCCGCGTGCGCTCCGCTTCTATGTATGGCTACTCATTCGTCTGGGTGGAGTTCGACTGGGGAATGGATGTGTTCCGCGCCCGTCAGATTGTGAGCGAGAAGATGGTGGCTCTCAACGATGAGCTGCCCGACGGCATCAGCCCGGTGCTGGCACCGCAATCCTCCGTGATGGGCGAAATCCTCTTCGTCGGATTGCAGTCGGACAGCACTTCCCTGATGGATTTGCGCACGTTGGCCGACTGGGTGGTGAAACCCGCCATCCTTTCCACGGGCGGCGTTTCCCAAGTGACTGTCATTGGTGGTGATATGAAGCAATACCAGGTGCTGGCTGACCCGCAGAAGATGCTCCAGTACGGCGTTACGATGCACGAACTGGCAGATGCCTGCACGGGCAGCAGCCTCAATTCCACCGGCGGCGTGGTCCGTGACTTCGGCAATGAGTTCGCCGTACGCGGAATGGCACGTACCTGCGATACGGACGAATTGGGCAGAACATTCGTGAAAATGTCCGATGGCACTCCCGTGGTACTCTCCGATGTGGCAGATGTACAAGTCGGCAGCGCCCCGAAAATGGGCTACGGCTCCCGTAATGCCAAGCCGGCTGTAATATTGTCCATTTCCAAACAACCTAATATCAATACGTTGAATGTGACGAAGCAGATTGAGGAAAATCTTGCCGAGGTGCAGAAAACACTGCCCGCGGATGTGAAAATGGATACTCATATTTTCCGCCAAGCCGACTTTATCGAATCTTCCGTCCACAATGTGGGTGAGGCTTTGATAGAAGGCGCTATCTTCGTGGTAATCATTTTGTTCCTTTTCCTGTTTAGTTATAGAACTACCATCGTCTCTGTCTTGGCCATACCTTTGTCATTGTTGGGTAGTGCTTTGGTTCTGAATTTGTTAGGAATGGACATCAATACGATGACTTTAGGTGGTATGTGCATAGCCATCGGTTCGTTGGTGGATGATGCGATTATAGATGTGGAGAATGTCTATAAACGGTTGCGCCAGAACCATGATCTGCCTGTTGAAAAGCGCCGATCCACATTTGATGTGGTATATGAGGCATCTTCGGAAATCCGTTCTTCCATTCTGAACGCCACCTTTATAGTGATGGTGGCCTTCGTGCCGCTTTTCTTCCTGTCCGGTATGGAAGGCCGAATGCTCAAACCTTTGGGCATTGCCTTTATCGTCTCCCTGTTTATGTCTTTGATCGTGGCTATGACACTGACACCGCTGTTGTGTAAAATGCTTTTGACAGATGATAGCTATTTGGATAAGAATCAGCAAGATAGCAAGATTTCTGCGAAATTGTCGGCGGGCTACAAGCGGGCATTGTCGTGGGTGCTAGACCATAAAAAAGTGGTGGGCGTGGCGTCCGTTTCTTTGTTGGTTGTTGCTATCGTGATTTTCAGCACGATGGGACGCGGCTTCCTGCCCGATTTCAATGAGGGCTCTCTGACCATCTCAGCCGTTAGCAAGCCGGGAGTCTCTTTGGAGGTTAACAATCAGTTGGGCAATCTGATAGAACAGGAGTTGTTAAGTATTCCTGAAGTTACGAGTACGGCGCGCCGCACGGGTCGTGGCGAGTTGGATGAACATTCGCAGGCTACGAACAGTGCCGAAATAGATGTCAATTTCGACTTGCAGAAACGTAGCCAGCAGGAGTTCTTGGAAGAGGTCCGTCACAAGTTGGGCGAGATTCCGGGCATAGCCGTCACGATAGGACAGCCGTTAGGCCACCGGATTGACCACATGCTCACCGGTACGCGCGCCAGCATCGCCATCAAGGTGTTTGGCACGGACTTGAGCCGTATGTTTTTGATTGGCAATAAAATCAAAAGCGTGATTGAACCCATTGAGGGCTTGGTCGATGTGAATGTGGAACAACAGGTGGAAACGCCGCAGTTGCAAATCCGCGCTGACCGCTCGATGTTGGCCAAATATGGCATCTCGATGGAGGAATTCAACCACTTCGTGGAAATGGCTTTCGCGGGCGAAAAGGTTGGCGATATTTACGAAGGCCAACGTAGCTTTGACTTGGTTATCCGTTTGAATAAGAATTATACGGATAATATCGAAGATGTCAAATCCGCATTGATTGATGCGTCCGATGGACGAAAGATTCCATTGGAAGAAGTTGCTGATATTGTGTCTGTTGGAGGTCCTAACTCAATCTCTCGTGAAAATGTGCAACGCAAATTGGTCGTGTCCGCCAATGTGTCCGGTCGCGATTTGAAGAGCGTGGTGGATGACATCAAGCACGAGGTCGGTGAGGAAATCTCGTTGCCCGAAGGCTATCGTATCGAGTACGGCGGACAGTTTGAAAGTGCGGAGAAGGCCTCGCGTACGCTGGCACTCACGACTATCTTGGCCGTTTGCGTCATTTTCTTCCTGCTTTATGTGGAGTTCAAAAACGTTTCCCTGTCGGCCATCGTTTTGCTGAACCTTCCGTTCGCCCTGATTGGCGGTGTGTTGGCTATATTCCTGTCTTCCCGTGTGGTTAGCATCCCATCCATCATCGGCTTGATAACCCTGTTGGGAATTGCCACGCGCAATGGCATCCTCTTGGTGTCCCGCTATCAGAATCTGATGCAGAAAGGCGTTGGTTTGCACGTTACGGTGATGTCCGGTTCCGTTGACCGCCTCAACCCTATTATTATGACGGCGCTGACTTCCGCTTTGGCCCTAATCCCGATGATTGTGAACGGTAGCGCTTCCGGAAACGAAATCCAAAGCCCTATGGCGATCGTCGTGTTAGGTGGTCTGATAACTTCCACGTTGCTCAACATCTTTGTCGTACCAGCCGTATTTGAATGGTACAATAAAAAAATGAACAATTTACAAAGAATAGTGTAATACATTTATTACCTAAAATCCGCAGAAAGAAAATTTGCTGATTCAAAAAGTTAAAGTTACAATCAGCGCCCGTGAGCGAGGTCGTTGCCTCAGGCGTGAGAGGCTCCGAGATGTCTTTTTTGAGGTGTCGTGGCACGGATTCCCCCACC
>JAZRYT010000029.1:0-6673 GCA_045600905.1 Bacteroidales bacterium | reverse complement strand
GCGGCTTCTGAAAACTTGGAGGGCACTTCGCGCTGGCTGAACGCTGTAGCCGTGACGGCCACGGAGGTGCAAATAGAGATGATTTGCAAAATGCCGTTTGTGAAATATGCGCAATTGATTGAATCGGAGTCTTTGACGGCGGAATTGCCAGAGGGGGACCCTGTTGTTTTGATTGAAGAAGAAGAAAATCTTCCCATATCAATGATGCAGGGCGAGAAGTTCTACAAAGCCGGATTGAACGGCAAGGGCGTTCGCATTGCGGTGTTAGACGGCGGTTTCCCCGATGTCAACACGCATCCTGCTTTTAAGCACTTGATGGACAACCATCAGATTGTGAAAACCTGGAACTTCACCCGTAAAAAGGAAAATGTCTATTGTGCGCATAAACACGGCAGAATGGTGTTGAGCTGTTTGGCCGGTATCAATAATGACGGGCAATGTATGGGCTTGGCTACGGGTGCTGAATATCTGTTGGCCTGTACGGAATTTAGAAACCAGGTGAAAAAGGTCGAAATCTGGTGGGTGCAGGCTTTGGAATGGGCCGACCAGAATGGTGCGGACATTGTGAACAGCTCTTTGGGATTTGCCACTCCTTATTATGAAACCACGCAAATGGACGGCAAAACTTCCATTGTGGCCAAAGCTGCGCAAACTGCCGCCCGCAAGGGCATTTTGCTTTGCAACGCGATGGGCAATGAGGCGATGAATGTTACGTGGGAAACCATTGTCACGCCAGCTGACGCGGACAGTATTCTGTCAGTTGGTGCTGTCATTTATAAAGATTTTTTGGCATATTACAGCTCGAAAGGTCCTACCGCAGACGGACGTCTCAAACCCAACGTGGTGGCCTGTGGTAACGTGACGGTGGCGGATGATAAAGGCAATTTCACGGAAACGAGTGGAACCTCTTTTGCCTCCCCTTTAGTGGCCGGTTTTGCCGCTTGCGTAAAACAGCTTCATCCCGATTGGACTGTAATGCAGCTATTGCAGGAAATTGAGAAGTCGGGCAACCATTATCCGTATTTTGATTATGCCTATGGCTATGGCGTGCCGCAGGCCGGTTATTTTATGGATTCCGTAAAAGCAAATCCTCACACTTTTGACCTTTACGAAGATAAGGACAATATTATTTTTGTGCCACTCAGAGTCGAAGAACGTTCGTCCGAGCATATGTTTTATAATATTGCCAATGGGGATGGAAGTCTCAAACGCTATTCTGACAGAAATTATATCAGAATGAGTAAGCATGAATATTTTTATAACGGACAGACGTTTGAATTTGCAGGAAACAGTATCAAGTTTGGAGATAAAACCGTGATTATCAATGATACATTTCCTGCTGATACGTTCAATGATGAACTAACGGAATTTTATCTTCCTAAGTCTGAATTGATAGATGGGCAGAGTGTGAATTTCTGGTATGCCGGACAGTATTCGAAATATACGCTGAATAAAGATGTTTTACCCAAAAAAGAATTGTCGGAAACTGCTAAATCACTGATTGATGATTTTTATGGTGATGAAATTTTGGATTTTGACGATCCTGATGCGGAAAATCTATATTCTAAGTTGTTTAGAAAAAAGGATAGGAAGTTCGATTTGATGATGGTGCTGAATACTTCTTTTATTTTGCCGCCGTTGTGGAGTGCTACGGGCAATCTTTATCCTACGAATAGATTTTCCCGTTCGCTTTCTTTCTCTTTTGTCAACAATTTCAAAGTGACGAAAATGTTCGATATGGGTTTCAGATTGGGTTTCGGTTCCTCTTGGTATGCTCTGCAGGACGTGGACCCCGCTGTGGAGACGATGCAGGATTTTGAAATTGTGAAAAACAACTTGAAGACCAGCCAGTTTGATTTGGAATACTATCTGCGTTTCAATGTTGCCAAATATTCTTACGGTAACTTATATTTTGACTTAGGCGTTTATGGAGACTGGGTGACGGGCAGTCGATACAAGTTCAAAGCGGAAAATGGCAAGCAGAGTCAGAATTTTGTGGAGAAGAAGTATATGCGCGACGAAATCAACAAGCTGAATTGCGGTGTGCGTGTACGCTTTGGACTCCAGAATTTTGCCGTGTTTGGCCAATATCGGATTACCGATATGTTCAAGAAGAGCACGAACCTGAACGACCTTCCCAAATGGGAAGTCGGGATTCAGATTTTTTAACCTCAGAGGTGTGTTGACCGCGGCGGCCGCGGAGTCGTGCGGAGTTATGCCTTATTGTTTTCCTGTGGAATTTTGCATTCTATGTGGTTGTAACTATCAGTAGCTGGAGGCGAACATTTCCATATCGACTTCGCCTTTGTCTATGAGCGCGCGCTCCTTTTCTAGAAATTTCACGCATTTCAATTTGAAGCATTCAGCAATTGTGTCATCGTCAATACGTAGGCAAATGCCTTCACGGGGTACTTTGTTGAGGCAGAGTGGCTCGTTCAATTCCATTCCGAAATGGGCGGTGTCCGATTTGAGCTTTTCCAAAACTTTTTCGTGCCATTGGTCGTCAAGGGGCAATTCCGGATACAGCTCGCCAAGTGTGCCGTGATATAGTACGTTGATCGGTTTTATCCGATTGACGAGTTCGGGATGGGAACCGATGAGGTTTTCCGTCCACTTCTTAATGTCTAAAATGTTCCATTCGAGAAGGTGGCCTTTCATATCTTTGGTTGTAATGCGATAAATGATGATATGATTTTCGCCTTCCGCGCAGCCGTAGTCGTATCCTTTCTGTATCATCTTTTGACAACCGGTCAGGTAGCCGCAGATTTCTCCGTAAAGGGTCATTCCTTCTTCCACATAATCTTTTAACAAGTTGTTGTATTCGCCCCAAATATCTGGTTCTTCAATATCTAATTCAGTGGTTTTCAGATTGATGAATTGGTTTTTGATTACTGAACGTGACGAATATACATTGCCATATCCGATGGTGTATTTCTGCCATTTGGACGGAAGTTTGGAATATAGGATGTTCATTACTTTATTGAACCATAATATGCTGGAATGTGCAAGTTTAGGTTTTTTTACAGGAATGTTCGCTATGACAATTGAGGTGCCGTGCTGTTTGCAGCTGACGGTGACGATGTCGGATGGTTTGACAAATCCGATGTCTTTGTTTAATGGATTGGTCTCATAATGGAAGTGGAATTCTCCATCTATTAATCTGTTGTACCTATAAGTCTGTTTTTCTCGTTTGCTGCTTTTTGAAAGCGTACTTTTCTCTTGTGTGTCGGGCACATAGACTTTAATAAATAGTTCACCGCAAATAGTGTCGAAATCTTTACCTACATAATCTTCTAGATTGACGTTCGCAAATGCTGGCTTCCATTTTGCGATGGTATTTTGTTTTACCAAATATCCCATTGAAGGACAGCCTCTTAGTCGAATCATTTTGACCCGCCCGTGTTTGTTGAAGAATCCTACTTTTGTTTTTGCTTCATCGTTCTTATTCTCTGCTAATAATTCTTCAACCTCTTGATAATTGGAATTTAGTTCGCGGCTGGACATTTCAAAGAGATTGTTGACGGATAAAAATTCCTTGTTTAACTGCGTTTCGTTGCAGCAGTATATCATCAAGTCTCCTTCTTGAACTTCATCTTTGCGAACAACGATAGAATAACCATCTACAATGGTTTGACACAGAAAATCTGAATTTTCAACGGGTTTTAGTTCGTTTATTCTTACCACGGAGGCACAATATTCCGTTTTAGCGTTTTCCGATAAAGATATTATTTCCATATTGTTGATTGTTTGTTTTTGTTTATTGATATCCTGATATTACTACTTAAACGGCTTTAGCCAATTTATGCGAAGATAGCTGCTTTTGAATAGTTCATTCAATGATTAATTAATTTTTGTTTCGTCATCGGATGCAAATATACTTTTTTTTCAATGATGCGAGTCTTATTATAATATTATATTTAATTCAACAAACATATTGAAAACAAGCAATATAAATATTGTAATTATACTGTTTTCAACTAATATTAGCAATATAAAAGAATATTTATTGCAAAAGTACGAATGAAAATATGAAAAAATTAAAAAATAATTCGGCGTGTATAGAACTTTTTTTTAGAATGGTAATAGTTGTTGAAAAAAAAACGACGCGATTGGCAGAAGTCAATTGCGTCGTTCTATTAAATCAATATATGGAAGTAGATTAGTTCACGGTGCTTCCTTCTTTTACCGTCTTTTGCGGTTGGATGAGGGAGAGTGCTCCATCGGCATTTTCAGCCATCAGAACCATACCGTGTGATTCCACGCCCTTGATGTTCTTCGGAGCGAGGTTCACCAGCATCAGCACTTGCTTGCCGATGAGGTCTTTGGGCTCGTAGTATTCGGCGATGCCGGAAATGATTTCGCGGGTGTCGATGCCCGTGTTCACTTTCAACTTGAGCAGTTTCTTGGTCTTTGCTACCTTTTCTGCTTCCAAGACGGTGACGATGCGGATGTCCATTTTCTGGAAGTCATCATAGCTGATTTCATCTTTGGCGGGTTTGGCGGTGGCATTGGCCAATTCGTTGGCTTTCTTGGTGGCTTCCAATTTGGCTACTTGTTCGGCCACGACTGAATCTTCAATCTTTTCGAAAAGATATACGGCAGGATTGAGCTGGTCGCCAGCTTTCAGCAAGTCGGCACGACCGCCGTCTTGCCAGTTCTTGGTGTTGATGTTGAGAATATGTTGCAATTTTTGTGCGGTAAACGGTAGGAACGGTTCGCAAAGGACGGAAAGAGATGCGCAGATTTGCAAAGAGAGGTGCAAAATGGTTTTAACTGCTTCAGGATCTTCTTTTTGCTTTTTCCAAGGTTCAGTATCGGTGAGATATTTGTTGCCGATACGTGCGAGATTCATAAATTCCTGTAATGCCTCGCGGAAACGATACTGCTCGATGGAGTCACCGATAATTTTCGGGAATTCGGCAATCTTGGCCACGATTTCCTTCTCGTAGTCAGAGTATTCGCCGTGTTCGGGAATGATACCGTTGTAGTATTTGTGTGTCAGTACGACAGTTCTATTGACGAAGTTTCCGAAAATGGCCAACAGTTCGTTGTTGTTACGTGCCTGAAAATCTGCCCAGGTGAAATCGGCGTCTTTGGTTTCCGGCGCGATGGCAGTCAATGTGTAACGCAGGACATCCTGCTTGCCGGGGAAGTCTGCCACATAGTCGTGTGCCCAAACAGCCCAGTTCTTGGAAGTGGAAATCTTGTTGCCTTCGAGGTTCAGGAATTCGTTGGCAGGCACGTTGTCGGCTACGATGTAGCTGCCGTCGGCTTTGAGCATACACGGGAAGATGATGCAGTGGAACACGATGTTGTCCTTGCCAATGAAGTGGACGAGCTTGGTGTCGTCGTTTTTCCACCATTTTTCCCAATCCTGGTTGTTTTGTTCGGCCCATTGTTTGGTAAATGAAATGTAGCCTATAGGAGCGTCAAACCAAACATAGAGAACTTTGCCGTCGGCTTCCTGCAACGGAACTTTCACGCCCCAGTTAAGGTCGCGGGTGACGGCACGAGGCTGCAAACCTTGTTCTATCCAAGATTTGCACTGACCATAAACGGTGGAGCGCCAGTCGTCTTTGTGCCCTTTGAGAATCCAATCGCGGAGCCACGGGTCATATTGGTCGAGAGGCAGATACCAGTGCTTGGTTTCTTTGAGTACGGGGACATTGCCGCTCAATGCTGATTTCGGATTGATGAGGTCGGTGGCGTTCAGCGATGAACCGCAGGCCTCGCATTGGTCTCCGTATGCGTGCTCGTTGCCGCAGTTCGGGCACGTTCCGGTAATGTAGCGGTCGGCGAGGAACTGTTTGGCCTCTTCGTCGTAATACTGCATAGATGTCTTTTCAATCAGTTTGCCGGATTCAAACAACTTCGTGAAATATGCGGAGGCCGTTTCGTGATGCTCCGGGCAGGAAGTTCTGGAGTAAATATCGAAAGAGATACCCAGATCTTCGAATGACTTCTTAATAATATTATGGTAACGGTCAACGATGTCTTGAGGAGTAACACCTTCATTGCGGGCTTTGATGGTGATGGGTACGCCGTGCTCATCAGAACCTCCGATGAAAAGGACCTCTTTACCATTGTTGCGCAAATATCTGGCATAAATGTCTGCAGGAATATAAACGCCGGCGAGATGTCCGATGTGGACAGGACCGTTGGCGTATGGAAGTGCGGATGTAATGGTGTAACGAGCTATATTTTTCATATTTATTTAGGTTTTTCGTTTGAGGCGGCAAAAATACAAATTAATGTGCTAATTTGGAAATGCGATAATGCGGTAATATTTGATTTGTAATCAGTGATCTGTGAACTGAAATTTGGAATTTTTGACGAATGGCAATATTTATATGTTATGATTGTGAGTACATTAGTTTTGAATAGACTGTTATGCTAGAAGATGTTTCAAGCATTTTTTGCTGACCCGACTAGAAACAAATACTTGGAATTTTCCTTATATAATGTAATAAATACATAACTTTCCTCTATAAATGTAATAAGAAAATGGCCCCATAGAATCAGCAGCGCTTTTGGGGTGCGTTTTTCCTCTACGAACTTTGCCAAGAGAGGCAAGCGGTTCTTGTCTGTGTGCTGAAGCCTCAAAAGTGAGGCGTGGTTGTAGGCCTATTTGCAAACGGAGTCCCCACGTTCCAGAGGAACTGGGTCTGCCACA
>JAZRYT010000028.1:0-11034 GCA_045600905.1 Bacteroidales bacterium | reverse complement strand
GAGCGGGTTGATGTAGTAAGGTATTTCTGTCATATCGTAAAGGTTGAAATCCGAGGGCAAAATTACATCGGCGAAAGTCGTTTGTCAATAGATATAGTGAATTTTTTTCTAACTGACAACCAGATAGTTGAAAAATATGGCATAGAAAATTAACAATAATTGTTAAAAAATAATATTAGATTTGGAATAAATTAAGGAAAGACATCAGCGGATTGTTTCCACAAATGGAGGAAAAAATAAAAGGGCGCATTCGCAATCCTTTAATACCGCTTTAGCCTTTCTCCTTTTTACTCCTTTACACTTTGTCAGCTCATTATTCGCTAAATAGCACATTACTATATGTGTTGCGAAATCCTGAAGGAAGTGAAAAATTTTTTCCGTTGAAATGTCAAGGGAAATCGGATTTTTTTGTGTACGTTTGCCGCTCTTTTTTTAAACACAAATCATAATGGCAGCAATTACAAATACAAATTTCAATTTTCCTAATCAAAAAGGCGTTTATCACGGGAAAGTCCGTGACGTATATAATGTTAACGACGAAGTTTTAGTGATGGTCGCATCCGACAGAATTTCTGCTTTCGATGTCATTCTTCCGAAAGGAATCCCCTGCAAAGGCCAAATTCTGAATCAGATTGCAGCCAAATTTCTGGATGCCACGAGTGACATCTGCCCCAATTGGAAGATGGCAACTCCCGATCCGATGGTTACAGCTGGCGTTCTCTGCCAAGGCTTCCCGGTGGAAATGATCGTCCGCGGCTATCTTTGCGGCAGTGCGTGGCGTTTCTATAAAAACGGCGGTCGCAATCTTTGCGGCAATATCCTGCCCGATGGTATGCACGAAAACCAAAAGTTCCCAACCCCAATCATCACTCCGACTACGAAAGCCGAACAGGGTGAACACGATGCAGATATTTCCAAAGAGGAAATCTTGGCTCAGGGTTTGGTCTCCCCGGAAGATTATGCTGTAATTGAAGACTATACGCTCAAATTGTTCCAACGTGGTACGGAAATCGCAGAAAAACAAGGCCTTATCTTGGTTGATACCAAATACGAATTCGGCAAACGCGATGGTAAAATTTATCTGATTGACGAAATCCATACCCCTGACTCTTCTCGCTATTTTTATGCAAAAGGCTATGAGGAGAATTTCAAACAAGGTTTGCCGCAAAAACAACTTTCCAAGGAATTTGTTCGCGAATGGTTGATGGCCAACGGCTTCCAAGGTCAAGAAGGACAACAAGTCCCCGAAATGACCGAAGAAGTAGTCAATGGAATTACCAATCGCTACATCGAACTCTATGAAAATATCATAGGTGAAAAATTCGTTCCCGCCGATACGGACAATGCGGATGAACGCATTTTCAATAATGTTATGAATTGGCTGAATAACAGATAATCGATTCGGCATTTCGGAGTGTTTCGAACAAATATCACTCGAAACACTCCGAAATTTTTGATGACAATTTAATGTTAAATTTAACCCTATTTGTTGATTTTCAGCAGAATGATTGTTTTTGATTTAACAAATTTGTGTTAAATATTGATGCTTTTCGTATGAGCGGAATATGTATTTTTGCGCTCGTTTCTAAACTAAAAAACAAAACTATGAATAATGAAGAAATCAAAAGCAGTGTAAATGCTGAAAAATTAAAAGTTCTCAACTCCACGTTGGAGAAATTGGAAAAGACTTTTGGTAAGGGTTCCATTATGCGAATGGGCGATACCAAAGTCGAAGATATGGATGTGATATCTACTGGCTCTATCGGTTTGGATACAGCCCTCGGTGTCGGCGGTTTCCCGAAAGGGCGAATCATTGAAATCTATGGTCCCGAATCTTCCGGTAAGACGACCTTGGCCATTCACGCCATTGCCGAAGCCCAAAAACAAGGCGGTATTGCCGCTTTCATTGATGCCGAACACGCATTCGACCGTTTTTATGCGGAGAAACTGGGCGTGAACACCTCCGATTTGCTGATTTCCCAACCGGATAACGGCGAACAAGCCCTTGAAATAGCCGACAACCTTATTCGTTCAGGTGCTATCGACATCATCGTCATCGACTCTGTGGCGGCCCTGACCCCCAAGAGCGAAATCGAGGGCGATATGGGCGATTCAAAAGTGGGCTTGCAGGCTCGTTTGATGTCACAGGCATTGCGTAAGCTGACAGCTACTATCAACAAAACGGGCTGCTGCTGTATCTTTATCAACCAATTGCGCGAGAAAATCGGTGTCCTTTTCGGTAACCCCGAAACAACAACCGGTGGTAATGCTTTGAAATTCTATGCCTCCGTTCGTTTGGATATTCGTCGCCAAGCGCAAATCAAAGACGGTGACCTCTCCATCGGTAACCACGTCAAAGTGAAAGTCGTGAAGAACAAGGTTGCTCCTCCATTCCGCCAGGCTGAATTCGACATTATGTACGGCGGCGGTATTTCCAAAACTGGCGAAATCGTCGATCTCGGTGTCGAATACAACATTATCAAAAAGTCCGGTTCCTGGTTCTCATACGGAGACAGCAAGCTGGCACAAGGCCGTGAGGCAGTGAAGTCCCTTCTCGCTGACAATCCCGAATTGGCCGATGAATTGGAAACTCAAATCCGCGAGGCTATTAAAAACAATATGCACTAAAATATGAAATACCGAATATTCTTACTACTGTTTTGCGCCGCCCTGGCTTTGGGAAGCTGTACTTCCAATAAAAAGTATGAAGGCCTTCCCAAAGAACTGGCCGAATTGTGCAAAAACATTGACAGACATCCTAAAAAATCAGAGCTCTATTATCAGCGTGCCGATTACTATTATTATCATAAGGATATAGAAAAAGGTATTGCCGATATGCAGACGGCCATCAAACTGCAACCCGATAGCAGCAAGTATTATGTGAAACTGTCAGATCTTTATTTCGCCCAACGCGAAACCGACCTGGCGGAGGAAATGCTCCAAACAGCTATCAAAAAACAGCCCGACAATAATGAGGCCCGTTTGAAATTGGCGGAATTGTATTTCCATCTGCGTATGATGGATGAGTGCAACAATACCATTGAGGAAGCTGTCAAATTGCAGAAGTTCAACCCCAAGGCATACCTGATAAAGGCGTTTATGCTGAAAGAGAATCAGGATACCACAGGTTATCTGCGTATGCTGCAACTGGTCATCGACCAGGACCCCAAAGAGGTGAAGGCATATCTGGAATTGGGCTACTTCTATCAGCAGAAAATGGACCCGATGGCTGTCAACTATTATCAGAATGCGCTGAATGTGGATCCTAAAAATGTGGAAATTCACTACAATTTGGGAAAAATGTACCAAGACCTCGGCCAGTTGGAAAATGCGGAACAGGAATATAAGACGACCATAGAAATTGATCCTAAAAACATTCCGGCATTGAATAATCTGGGCTATTTGTATTTGGATGAACCATTTAAAAAATACCGTGAGGCAGTGAAACTCTTCACACAGGTTTTAGACGTGAATCCGAAATTTGTGTATGCGGTTTGCAATCGCGGCGTGGCATACGAATACTTGGGCGATTATGACAAGGCCCGCAAGGATTATCAGAAGGCTTTGAAATTGGAAACCAACTTCGAACCGGCTATTTTGGGCTTGAACAGATTGGATAAACTTCAAAGCAGATAATGAGCGGCGACCTAAGAGGTTTGCAATGCTATATTGAATAACAAGTGCTTACGAAATTTGTCATAAAGAAGAAATATGAATGAGAATTTAGATCCCACGGCCAATAGAATGTCTTCCGCCGATAAGGAATTTGAGCGGGCGATTCGCCCTGTCGCGTTCCAGGATTTCCAGGGGCAACAGCAGGTGCTCGAAAACCTTATGGTGTTCGTTCACGCAGCAAAAGCTCGCGGGGAAGCTCTGGATCACGTCCTCCTGCACGGACCTCCAGGTCTGGGAAAAACCACCTTGTCGCACATCATCGGCAACGAAATGGGTGTCAATGTCCGTTGCACTTCCGGACCCGTAATCGACAAACCCGGGGACTTGGCAGGCCTGCTCACTAACTTGGAGCCGCACGACGTCCTCTTTATTGATGAAATACATCGTCTTTCCCCTGTCGTGGAAGAGTACCTCTATTCCGCGATGGAGGATTATAAGATTGATATTATGATAGACAGCGGTCCCAGTGCTCGCAGTGTTCAGATTTCACTGAACCCCTTTACCTTGGTGGGCGCCACAACGCGCTCCGGTTTGCTGACCGCTCCGCTTCGCTCCCGTTTCGGCATCAATTTGCGCCTGCAGTATTATGATGCGGAAACACTCTCCAAAATCATCACCCGCTCGGCTTCTATCTTGGAAATACCCATACACCCAGATGCTTCCTACGAAATAGCATCGCGTAGTCGTGGCACACCACGTATCGCCAACCTGCTGCTTCGCCGCGTCCGCGACTTTGCCCAAATCAAGGGAGATGGAACGATCACGCTGCCGATTACGCAAATCGCCCTGAAAGCCCTCAATGTCGATCAGCACGGCTTGGACGAAATGGATAACCGCATCTTGAGCGCCATCATTGACAAGTTCAAAGGCGGCCCTGTCGGTTTAACGACCATCGCCACCGCGGTGAGCGACGACCCCGGCACCATTGAAGAAGTTTATGAACCCTTCCTCATCCAAGAAGGCTATCTGATGCGCACGCCGCGTGGACGTGAAGCCACCGATTTGGCTTACACGCATTTGGGCAAAAGCCGACAGAATGCCTCTCAACCAGAACTTTTTTAAATCCTGATATGATGAAAAAATGTCTCTTTTTATTGATCGTGGTTTGCGTGGGACTGCTGTTGCCGGCCTTCGCTCAAGAACCGGAAATGAAAGTGCACCGACACAAGCCGCCGCGCCCCTCTCTCGTCTTCATTAAAGACGATGGCAATGGCGCACCGGTGAATTTCGGGATAGCCTTTTCTCCCACATTTGACTGGATGTACACGAATACCGCAGGCTATTCCCGCGATGGTATGGCAGTGGGTATGCGCTATGGTATCCCTTTGAATATCAATTTGACACATCGTAAGAACTACTATGTCTCAACCGGCGTCTTTGTGGAACATTTGGGCGGTGTCCTCTCTCTTCGCGATAAAGTGGTGCTGCCGGATGTGGGCGTTTCCGAAAATTCCCAGATTAGACGGTCTTATCGGACAATGTATATCACCATCCCTGTGGGCATTACACTGAAAACTAACTCTTTGAGTAACTTTTTCATTTGCGGTAACGTGGGCTTCTACAACAGTTTTCTTTTGAGTGCGAACAATATTGATGCCTGTATGCTGGGTGGAGAGTTGTGGTCACGACAGAAGCAAAAATATGGCGAGGCCGCCGTTTGCAAAGAATCCGTCTATGCCGGTTTTGGTTTTGAATATTCCGTCACCCCGAAAATGCGTGCCGGAATTACGACGAACTACGTCCATACCCTGACGAATTTCTTTAAAGGAAGAGGACAGGCGTATAACGACGTGCTCAAAGTTGACCCGAAGGCGAAGCTTGGATACGTGGAAATAGAAGCGCATATTAATTTCTTCTAACAATGAAATTTATCTGTATAGGTCGCAATTATGCGGCGCATATCGCTGAATTGCAGCACGCCGTGCCGGAACATCCTGTCTTTTTTTTGAAGCAGGAAAATGCCATCACGCGCTGTAACCGCCCATTCTTCCTCCCTGATTTTTCCAATCAGGTGGATTATGAGACGGAAATTATTGTGAAAATCAACCGCCTGGGAAAATGCATTCAGGAGAAATTCGCCCATCTCTACTATGAGGAAATCGGTTTAGGGGTGGATTTTACCGCGCGCGACATCCAGCGCCATTGCATTGAGGTTGGTGATCCGTGGGAAATAGCCAAGGCTTTCGACGGCTCCGCTGTCGTAGGCAAATTTGTGCCCAAAAGCCGTTTTGAGGATGTCCAAAACCTCAACTTCCACCTGTTGCTTAACGGAGAGAAAGTGCAACAGGGAAATAGCCGTGATATGCTCTTCACCATTGACCACATCATCTCATACGTTTCCAAATTTATGACACTTAAAACGGGTGACATTATCTTTACAGGTACACCCGTCGGTGTCGGCCCTGTGAAAATAAACGACCGTCTGCAGGGATTTCTCGAAGAGGAGAAAATGTTTGACTTTTTAGTAAAATAATCCAAATAAAAATTTAGCACTATGTCTTTGAAAATCCGCCTTGTTGTAATGAACTTTCTCCAGTTTGCCATCTGGGGAGCCTATTTGACCTGTATGGGCCGCTACCTCGGCCCCAATGGAATGGGATCGCACATTGGTTTGTTCTACTCTATTCAAGGAATTGTCTCTATCTTTATGCCCGCTTTGCTGGGTATTGTGGCCGACCGTTGGATTCCGGCGCAGAAGATGTTGGGTATAAGCCATTTTGTCGCAGGTGCGGCAATGGTGGCAGCCGGTGCATACGGACTCTCCGCAGGTGATGCGGTGCAGTTTGGCCCGCTCTTCACCCTTTATACTCTTTCCGTGGCTTTCTATATGCCGACCTTGGCACTCTCCAATTCGGTGGCATATAACGCTTTGACCCAGGAGGGATTAGATACAGTGAAAGCCTTTCCGCCCATCCGCGTGTTTGGCACTGTCGGCTTCATCTGCTCGATGTGGGCGGTTGACAAACTGGGATTTCAGGAAACAGCTATGCAGTTTGTGATGAGCGGCTGTATCGGCTTGGTGCTGGCCGGCTATGCCTTCACCCTGCCCAAGTGTCCGGTTTCTCCGAAGAGCGAGGCAAAATCTATGGTCGAGGCTTTGGGCCTCAAGGCGTTCTCCCTTTTCAAAGAAAAGAGGATGGCCGTGTTTTTCATCTTCTCAATGCTTTTAGGTGTTTCGTTGCAGATTACCAACGGCTTCGCCAATCCCTTCATCTTCAGCTTCGGTTCCCAACCGGAGTTTGCGGACACCTTTGGCGTACAGCACACGAATATGTTGGTTTCCCTTTCCCAAATATCAGAAACTCTCTGTATATTGCTGATTCCTTTCTGTTTGAGAAGATTCGGCATTAAGAAGGTGATGCTGATAGCGATGTTCGCGTGGGTGCTTCGTTTTGGACTCTTCGGCATTGGCAATCCCGGTAGCGGCGCGTGGCTCTTGGTACTCTCCATGATTGTGTATGGTGTGGCCTTTGACTTCTTCAACATCAGTGGTTCTCTGTTTGTGGATAAGGAAACGGATGTGACGATGCGTTCTTCCGCGCAGGGCCTCTTTATGCTGATGACCAACGGTTTGGGCGCCACCATAGGCACGTTGGCCGCCCAAAAGGTGGTGGATGCTTATTGCGCTTGGCAACCCTTTACCATTGGAGGAGAAACGCACGCCTTCCTGGTTGGCGACTGGACCTCTGTGTGGGGCATCTTCGCCACGTATTCTTTCGTGGTGGCAGTTGCCTTTATCTTTGCCTTTAAATACAAAAAAGAGGAGGAAACCAGGAAATTATGAAACCAAGAAGACTAATGGATTCTGTATGGTATTAATTCTCGTTTTTTAACTTCTTTATCCTCACCCTTTACTTCTCCACCGCATAGTAGCCGCCGGTCTTGTTGGAGCCGGTATGCGTGATGAGTCCGCGCTGCTTGAGGACGGCAAGACTGCGTTCGACAGTGGCTGATGAGTAGCCTGTCTTTGCTGCGATGTCCGCAGATTTGATGCCTGGATGCTTGTGTATGCAGGTCTGGATTTTCTTCAATTTTTCTTTTGGAGGAACAACGGACTTGCGCCTGCCCCCTTTCCTGATATTCAATTCAACCGAAGCTTTGTTCTCATCCTCATTGAGGCGAAGAAGATGCAGCGAGATTTCTTTCGTGATTTCTTCTTTGTTTTTGGAATCTATCGCGAACAGCTGGCCTTCTTCTTCAAACGGCATTTCTTTCATAACCACGATGCCGTTTTTGCAAGAGAGGATGTGCCGGAAAGGCAGTAGCAGCTTTGGGGTAATACGAACAAATTCCTTTCCCAAAAGCTGTTCTAGATGCTTCATAGAACCGAGACGGGTGTATGTTTCGTTTTGCGTGGTGTGGATAAAGGTGTAGTTGCCTTCTTGAGAGCAGGAGTAGATGTCGTCAACAGCAATCAGGCGGACCCCTCCGTTTTTGTCGGTGACATCGATCTTCTGCATTTCGTGGCAAACGACTTGCACCTCTTTGTCCAAAAGTTCTTGCATATAGAGTCTTTCTCTCAGAAGAAACGGGAAGAGGTTAAAGGCAAAATTGCGAGCAAAAATGAATCCAAAGCATAAACTCAGGTATTTGAACTTTCCGACAATCTGAAACAACTCGGCGTTGCATTTTGCGATGTTAGAGTAGGCAATGGCCATATCCCCCCAAGCGGCGGCCAAAGTGATTAAAAGCAAAGTGGTCCAATAAAGGGTATGTGAATGTTTGTGGTAGAGCTTTGGATACAATAGGAAGTAGTTGGCATATAGGGTGGCCAGTAGAAGCAGGCCGGCAAGGATTTCTTTGCCGGCACTGCCCGCATAGGGGCGCAGCAGGGCATTTCTGGTGAAAAACCAAAGCAATGCGGAACAGAACAGGAGGTTCAGAAAAACAATGAATACTTTGTGGATGTTTAGCATAGAGAAACGAATTGAAAACGGTGCAAACATACCCAATTTTTGAATGTAAAAAAGGACGATTTTCACAACATTTTCAAAATATCCCATCAAATCCCCGTATTCCATCACATTGTAATAAATTGAATGCCAAGCAATAAAATGAAATCCATACACCTCGTCATATTTTTGCGGTGATGCGACATATTTATGGTGTGATGTGATAAAACAAATGGTGAAAATCGTACATTTGCCAACGCAAATAAAACAAAATCCCCAATATTATGAAGAAAACATTGCCCATCGCATTATTAACATTGTTGACATTATTTTCTGCTTGTGAAAAAGAAAAAGTTGATACAACCATAAAGGAACCAGCTCGCAATCGCGTGGTGGTCATACCCTCTGACAGCAAAACAGGGAATACGACTCTTTTGGTGACAATGATAGGTCATAATGCCAAAGATTGCACTGGTTGTGTCGTAGTGGATGGTCATCTTACCCATGTGAATTGTCAGGGGGCAGGAAATTATTGTTCTGTTTCGGCTGCCGTCAATCTTCAGCAGACGGGTATGACGTTTACCGCCACCACCACAGACACATTCGACCTGACTTCTGAGGACTTCTTCCAGATGCCGGACCGATCGTTGAACTACAGGGACGAGAAAGGCAACATCATCTTCCTGAACATTCCCGCGCAGCTGGTCTATCGTGACAGCACCACGCGGCAGTTCACCTTTACGGGACTGTCCTTCAGTGAAAAAGCTGCCTACAACAACAATTAATAAACAAAACAATTCAACACTCCCGCCCGCTCCCGACCTTGCCCAACGGGCTTCGCAAGGTTGAAGGAGGGCAGGGAATAGAAATATGAACAAGAGAAGCCCGGAAGAAAACTATTATGAAGAAATTATTACTATTTGTATGCCTTCTCATGGCAGGTGCCGCGTATGCGCAAGACGCATATCACCCGATTACCGATGGTAGCGTATGGTCGTATAGCAATGAGAAATACAAGGCATCGGGAGACACGGTTTTTGAAGGCAGGACCTATCTGAAAATCTATCGGCAAGTTTGTTATCAGCCTTTTGAATTTAGCTTGTCGGAGTCACAGTATTTTGCCGCCATCCGCAATGATATTGAGGCGCGGAAAGTCTTCGCCTATCTGCCCGCAGGCACCCCTGTCCGTGATATTAACGGACAATATGAAGACCTGGCAGAAGGCAGGGAGGTGCTGCTCTATGATTTTTCCCTAACGGTCGGAGACACGGTCAACTACTACGTGTTGGGCGAATACACTACGGAATGTGCTGCAGAAATCGTCAATTCGGCAAGTGTCCTGATAGGAGAGTATATGCACCAGTTCACGGAATCAGACACGCTTATTAAACTCTCCGACAACTCTATCCGTAAGCAAATGCTGTTGCGCGGCCTCTCATTCAACAACGATGGAGTGTGGATGGAGGGAATTGGCAGCATCAACGGTTTCAATGAAGGCTCATCTATGGCCATTCCGGATTACGGGGCGGTAGTACTTTTATGTTTTTACGAAGATTCGAACATCGGACTCGAGACAGAATTTGATTTGGACGATATGCCCAATGACTGTTTCAGTTTGGGATTTGGTGCGGGCGTGCCCGATGTGGAGAAATTAGACATACAAGTGTGGCCGAATCCGACAGCCGGAATGCTCAACATCTCCATACCACAGGAAAAGGAAACGATTGAATGCGTGGAAATCTTTGACCTGTCAGGGAAATGTGTATATGAGCATTCCGATCTTAATGTAAAAGGAGATATTCGTATCCCGACAAATCATTTCAAATCAGGTTCCTACATACTAAAAGTTAAAGGTGTATCACATATAAAAACCATTAAAATAGTCGTATTATGAAAAAGTTATTATTATTTGCCGTGTTGGTTATGGCAGCCTTATTGCAAACAGGTTGTGTCAAACAGAAGCAATGTGAATTAGAAGGCGGCCAGGCAGGCTATTTTATTTATCTTCAAGAACCATTTATGGCGAGGACTGTTAATAATTCACCAGGAATTGAAATAAAAGCTTTTTTTGTGCCAGATGCTCCAGATCTTGATATTGAATCACTAACTGAACGTCTTTTAAATGATCCAGATCCTTTATTGTATTATAGACATCATGGGTACTATATCTATGGGAACATTCCCAATAGTTTCAAAAAAAACGCAAACACACCAGTAAAAGTCATTTGCGCAGTTGTTAATACTTACGTAAACTATTTTCACTATAGTGAATATATGAAACGTATTTCTTGTCTTGAAAGAATCGATTAAGAATCGACACACTATCTTCGCCACTCCCGCCCGCTCCCGACCTTGCCCAACGGGCTTCGCAAGGTTGAAGGAGGGCCGGGGATGGAAATAAGAACAAGAGAAGCCCGGAAGAAAACTATTATGAAGAAATTATTACTATTTGTATGCCTTCTCATAG
>JAZRYT010000027.1:0-24631 GCA_045600905.1 Bacteroidales bacterium | reverse complement strand
GCGCGAGAAATTGCAGTATATGATGATGACCAAAGAGGAGAAAGTACTCTATGAACGGCACATCGACCACCTGCGCTCCGCGCGCGGCGCGATAAAGGATTCCCGTTTGGACGGATTGTGGGAAGGCGAGGCCATAGGAATAGCCAAAGGTAAAGCTGAGGGTCTCGCGGAAGGCCTTGCCAAAGGTCTTGCCAAAGGTCTTGCAGAAGGCGAAGCCAAAGGCAAAGCAGAAGGTCTCGCAGAAGCCAAATTTACGATGGCGAAAAGTATGTTGGAAAAAGGAATCGATATCAAAACGATAATCTCCATTACCGGCCTGACAATGGAAGAAATAATGTCGAATTGAGAATTGAATAATGGATGCCATCACCACTGTTGTAGAGACGGTGCACCGCACCGTCTCAAAAACAACGAATTGTCGGTTCATATCATGAGACGGTGCAGTGCACCGTCTCTACGGGGGGATCGCGATATCATTATTATAATCATAGTTCAATAATTAAAAGTGTGTCTCCCGCGCCGTAGGCGCACCTCCGCGTTACTCCGCGTCCTCTGCGGTTAACCCGCGCCGCAGGCGCAAAACAAACCGCGATTAGTTATTCTTTTGCGGCCTTGAAAGCCACGGCATACATTTTGACCTGTTTAATCATTGAGGCCAGTCCGTTGGAACGGGTGGGGGAAAGATGTTCTTTTAATCCGATTTCATCCAAATAGGAGAGGTCGTCATCGATGATTTCCTGCGGCGTGCGGCCGGAGAAAACGCGTATGAGCAGGTTTACAATTCCCTTGGTGATGATGGCATCACTGTCTGCCGAGAACACGATTTTGCCGTCCTGGTAGTCGGCGTGCAGCCAAACCTGTGATTGACAACCCTCAATGAGAAATTCCGATGTCTTATATCGTGCATCAATCATCGGCAGTTCTTTTCCTAATTCAATGATATAGTTGTATTTGTCCATCCAGTCATCGAACAATTCAAATTCGCTGATGAGTTCTTCTTTTACTTCCTGTAAGGTCTGCATTATTGTTTGACGAATTTAAGGGTTTTGTAATATTTCTGGTCTTCGAAAATCTTAATGAAATAGTAGCCGGCAGGGTAATTGTCCACATTGAAGGAGCACTGCGCGTCGGAAGTGCTTTGGGTATCCAGAAGTTGTCCTTGTACGTTGAAAATCTGGTAGTGGAAGTTTCCTTGCAAGGTGTTTGTTATCGTGATGTTATGGTCTGTCGGATTGGGATAGGCGGTGATGCTGCCGTCTTCGTAGTCAGTGACGGATACCCATTCGGTATAGTCGAATTGTAAGCTGTCTGAACCCGTTGTGAAATTAACGATGTGGAGGGGCACAAATTGACCGTCGCTAATGAACGGGTAGGGGTTGGTGAGCGGTGAGAACTCGTGTCGGGCGATATTGCCTCTGAAATAGGCGCTGTTGATAATGCCATCCTGATGCTCGTTGCCGTTCCAACGGAACACATACACCTCATCCAGGATGTCGTCGCCATTGTATGAGGCATTGCCATTGTAAAGGGCATTGATGCGGTAGAAGATGACACCGGAACCGGGGACTTCTTCATCAAAGGGGGCCTTGCGGTTGCGGAAGTCCGCCATAATGAATTCGTACGGAGATTGTGTGCTGAAACGATAGCTGATACGGTCAGGATGTTCGCTGTTGAGCGGCATAATCGTGTAAGTGCCGTATTCCGTTACGGGGATGATTTCGCTTTCTTTCAACCAGTTGCCGTATTTGTATTTCATATAGGCGCAGGTCTGTTGGGGCGGATTTTGGTTGGAACACATCAAATCCCATTGGCCGACCGCATCGAATCCATCATAGCTGTAATGGTAGAGGTCGGGCGCGCCCAATGAGTGGAACATTTCGTGGCAGAGTACGGAGGGGTTGAAGTAGCCTTCAGCATCGGCCAGTTGCAAGTTGTAGTCATACACGCGCTTGCCGTGGATGTAGGTTTCGGTCGTATATAGAGACCAACGGTGCGGCCATAATAGCTCGTTCCAGTCGCCGACATCGCCTCTGACGATGAAGCATACATTATCAATGTATCCGTCGTGATTATAGTCGAAATCTATATCGTTTGAAACCAAGGAATCTACGAAACGACAGGCGCGGTCAAGAAGTTGATGTTCGCGCTCGGTACGGGATGGTAGGGAATCATCATCTCGATAACCTAAGGGATTGGTTTCAGACCAGGGCTGGTAATAGCCGCGCGGCAGGCTGTCCTGATAGGAAAGTATCAAGTCTCCGTCAGGAGCAGGATAGAGAAAGGTGCGGATGAAAAGTTGGTCGTAGGATGTTCTCTTGAAATAGTCAAACAGGGAGTTGGCTTTGTATTCATTGGAGGAATCGTTGAACATCAGCTGTATGGAAGAATAGGTGTTTGTAAAGTTCGTGTCGTCTGCAAAGCGGATAAATACGGCGAGATTGTTCAAATTCCCCTTGTTGGTGTTTTCATCGCGCGTAATGGTACGTTTGGCGGGCTGCAGCATCTTCTCACGATTCTGCTGATATTGTTTGGGAGAAATGCCGATGTTTGGCCGTAGGCCTTTCTGTGCGGGATTGCAAGTCCCAGCTACCCATTGTGAAGGCATAATTTCCCCGTCCTGAAGTGTGGCATAGACAAAAAATCCGGTTTGCGGATCTTGAATGATTGTGAAATTGTCGGCATCATGCAGGCGGAGGTAGAACTCATCGCCTGAGGCAAAACATCGCAGGGTGTCGCCGTTGGGTTGAACCAATACTCTTGGCACGTTGGTGAGGTAGGCAGCTTGGGCGCAGAGTATGGTGAATAAAAACAACAAAGAAAAAATAATTTTTTTCATATTCATCGGGAGTTTAATTGTCGTTGTCGGCCTCGTTGCTTTCTTGCTGGTGGGCTGCCTGCCAGCTCATCGCGTGTGGAACTATAGGCTCAACATATTGATAGGCGAAGGATTTTTCCTTGGTTTCCTTTTTAAGTAAAAGTTCTTTTTTATCTATATCTTGCAGAATAAAAAGAATTACGCTGCAGGCTACAAGCACTTTGCAAACGCCGAAGAGCATACCGAAGAGGTGGTCGATGCTGTCTGGAATGACGAGTTTGACGATTTTACTCAACAGTCGTCCGGCAAAGCGGATAAGCAGAAGCACGATGACGAAGGTGAAGACCATAGCGATGGGTTTGGCCATCGTGGTGCCAGTCAGCATCAGTGCTACGGCCTCGGAAAAATGATAGGCCATCCAACATCCGAGAATGAGGGCCAGCACGGAGGCTATTTCATAGATGAGTCCGTTTTTGAAACCGAGGAATCCGAACCAGCCTAAGGCAATTAGGAATAGGATATCTAAAAACGTCATAGTTACAGATTTTGGCGGATTCGTTGGGTAAGAGGTTGTGCGAAAATGAAACTGTTGAGTTGCTCGTTGTCGGAGGTGAGCACGTTGTCGCTGTTCCCGCGCCAAGCCAACCGGCCTTCGTAAATGTAGGAGATTGTTTCCCCGATAGTGATGACGGAGTTGAGATCGTGGGTGTTGACGATGGTGGTAATGCCGAACTCGTGCGTGATATCGATGAGCAAATCATCGATGGTTAAAGATGTTTTGGGGTCGAGTCCGGAGTTGGGCTCGTCGCAGAACAAATATCTGGGATTGCAGGCAATGGCTCTGGCGATGGCGGCTCTTTTCTTCATACCGCCACTGAGCTCTGCCGGATATAGTTTGTTGACGTTGGAAAGTTCCACACGTTGGAGACAGAAGTTCACGCGTTCCAGTTTCTCGGCATCGCTCATCTCGGTGAACATATCGAGTGGAAACATCACGTTGTCTTGGATGGTCATAGAGTCGAACAGTGCGGAGCCTTGGAATACCATTCCCATCTCTGCGCGCAGCTTGCGTTGGTCAGATAAGGGAAGATGATGGAAGTCGCGTCCGTTGTAGAGAACTTCGCCCTCTTCTGGGGAGTAAAGTCCGACGAGGCATTTCATCATCACGGTTTTACCAGAGCCGGAACGTCCTATAATCAGGTTTACTTTGCCCTCTTCAAAACAGGTGTTGATGTCGAAAAGCACCTGTTTCTTCCCAAAATATTTCGATACGTTTTTAATTTCTATCATATTAAAGCATTATTTGGGTGATGAGGACGTTGATGACGAGGATGAGGAAGCTGGAGACCACGATGCCTTCCGTGCTGGCTTTGCCCAATTCAAGGGCGCCGCCGTCAATGCGGTAACCGTAAAATGATGATACGGAGGACATAATGAAGGCGAACACGAAGGTTTTGGTGACAGCGTAGATGATGTCATATACGCGGAAACAGTAGGTAAGTCCGTCTATAAAATCGTAAGGCGATACGCAGCCGGTGATGACGATGGTCAGGTAGCCGCCGAGGATGGCGAAGAAGATACTGAATATAATCAGTACGGGATTGACAATCAGGGAGGCGATAACTTTTGGCAATACAAGATGGGAGGCTGGGTTGATGCCCATCACCTCGAGGGCGTCAATTTGCTCGGTGACGCGCATACTGCCGATTTCTGCTGTGATACGGGAACCCAGATTGCCGACCAGCAGCAAACTGATGATGGTGGGGCAAAGTTCCATCACGATGGATGTTCTGGACACAAAGCCGACTGTCCACGTCGGTATCCAGCTGCTTTCAATCTGCATGGCGGTTTGCGTTGTGATGACGCTACCCATTGAGATAGACACGATGGAGACTATCAGCATAGAGCCGATACCCATAGCGTCCATTTCTTCCACCAGTTTTTTAAAAAAGATGGACCATTTTTCAGGTTTTGAGAATACCTGGCGTAAGAACAGGAAATATTCGCCGATAATGGTTAAGAGGCGTTGTACCATTCTTATGATCTTTCCGCGATAGAGTGATTAGTCTGCAATATCTGTGAAGAACTCGTTCATATCGTTGGCCACTTCGTAGGTGGAATGAGCTTCCATAGTAGCTGTTGCAGTGGCTGCGGCCATAGTGGCCGTACGATTGTTGTTCATACGAAGTATGGTGGGTGTATCTACAATATTTTGGAATTCATCTTCGGTAGAGAAGAGAGGGTTGCGTTCCTCTTCGATTCTTTGAGGGCCGCTGACCATATTGTTGATGACGTTTTTTTCGGGAGCCGGTTTTTGAAAAACCTGGTCGTTTTCAAAAACATATACATTGGAGGCAGGTGCGCTGGGAGCTTGAGCCGTGACAGGTGTGTCCTGGCTGATCAAAGATCCAAGGTCGTTGGGCATTTGCGTCGGCTTGGGTTGAGAAATTGGGGCATCGTCAATGATGGTGGTGCCGATTTTCTGAGAGGTGCTGATGAGGTCGTTGCTCTCAGTGATAAGAGTATGAGATTCTTTGTTTTCTTCGGCACTGCTGAAGTTGGTGATGATGACGGAGAGTTTGATGGCGTCACCCAGTGATTCATCCACACCTTGACCCCAGATGATGTCTGCTTCGTCGCTTTGCAAGTCGTAGAAACGGTCGGTGAGTTGCTCGAGTTCCTCTGCGGAGAAGTTCGCATCCGGACCATAGCTGATGAAGAAGAGGAAGTTCTTGGCGTTTTTGATGACGGTGGTGTCGAGCAATGGACAGTTGAGTGCGTCATCTACCACACGTTCGATACGGTTTTCACCGCTGGCTGTTGCAATGCCGAGCATAGCCTTTCCGCTGTCCTTCATACTGGTTTGAACATCGTTGAAGTCAACGTTTTGACCATAGTCGATAGTGATAAGTTCGGCGATACATTTGACGGCGTTTTTGAGTACGTCATCGGCATAGCCGTATGCTTTCAGCATGCTTTGGTCTTTATAGTAAGTGAGGATGTTCTGGTTTTTGACGACGATAAGGGAATCGACGTATTTAGACAATTCATTGATACCCTGGTCGGCGAGTTTCTGACGGTTTTTGCCTTCGAAGCGGAAGGGATAAGTAACCACACCAATAGTGAGGATGCCCATTTCGTGTGCGACTTCTGCGATAACGGGAGAGGCGCCCGTACCGGTACCTTTACCCATACCGGCGGTGATGAAGAGCATCTTGGTCTCTTTTCCGATGAATTCTTGGATTTTCTCCTTGCTTTCGATAGCGAACTGACGGGCGATTTCGGGTTTGGCGCCTGCGCCGAGGCCCGGACCCAGTTGCAATTTGTCAGGGATGGGGCATTTTTCCAAGTGACCTTGGTCTGTGTTGCAGATGAGGAAGTCAACGCCGACAATACCTTCGCTGTACATGTGCTTAACGGCATTGCTGCCGCCACCGCCTACGCCGACAACTTTAATGATGGAGGAATTCTCTTTTGCTCCGTAATCTGGTGTGAAATCAATCTTGTCTGTCATATATTTGTTTTTTCTATTATTCTTACTAAGGTTAGGTTTTAGGTTTGGTTTGTTGGTTTTAAGACATCCGGTCTAATAGGGTGACCATCCAATCGTGGACTTTGGACATAAATCCCCATTTTGACTCGTTACTATTGTTGGAAGAGCTGTTGTTACCTCCATTACCATTGTTGCTTTTGGAGAAAATGCCGTTGCTTCCATTGTTGTTGTCCGCATTGTGGTTAGCATTGTCACTTCTTCCGAAACTGTGTTCTTCCGTTTCGATACCGTATTTGAGCAGCCCGAGTGCCGTGGCGAATGCGGGTTGTTTCAAATCCGTGGATATGGTTCTGGAAAATCCGTATTCCGGAATGCCGATGCGGGTGTCCATCTGAAGGGTGTATTCGCAAAGTTCCTTGATATGACGGAGGTTGGAGCCGCCGCCTGTCAGTACGAGACCTGCATAGAGCTTGTCTCTATATCCGGAATTCTCGATCTCCTGTTTGATGGTGTTGAGGATTTCCTCTTGAACACGGCAGTGGATGATTTGGGAAAGGTAGTTCTCGTTGATTTGGATAGGTTCGAGACCGTGGCCTTTCGGTATGGTGATGAAGTTGTTGGCATTGCTCTTGTCAACCACGCAGGTTCCGTGTTTTACTTTGAGCTGTTCTGCCACATCCATAGAGATTTTGCATACTTGGGCGATATCCCTGGTGACGACGTTGCCTCCAATAGGGATGACTTTGGTAAATACGGGACTTCCGTCGATGAAGACAATCATATCGGTAGTGCCGCCGCCGATGTCAACAAGGACCACGCCTCTTTGTTTTTCCTCCTCACTAAGGCAGGCGAGGCCGGAGGCGATAGGTTCCAGTATGATTTCGTTGAGTGTCAGGGAAGCGTTGTCTCCGCATAGGAGGATGCGCTCGATTTCGGATTCCTTGCCGGTGATGAGCTGGTAGGTGCCTATGATTTCGTTGCCGAGTTCGCCGACAGGTTCGAATGTCTCGCGCACGTTGTCAATGAAGTAGCGTTGCGGGATGACATCGATGATTTTTTCTCCCGGAGGAACGACGACTTTGAAGATCTCCTCTTTCAAGTTGTCAATCTCTTCTTGGGATATGGGAGTCTTGTTGTTGTAGCGATAGAGATGGTGGTTGTATTTGCTGGTCTTGATATGGTGGCCGGCAATACCCACATAGACGTTCTTGATTTCGCAGTTGGCACGTTGCTCGGCGATGTCTTTGGATTTGATGATGCCGTCAACCGTGCGGTTGATGTTGCGGATTTCGCCGAACTCCACACCTGTGGATTCGCTCAAACCGTGACCGATAACTTCGATTTGCCCGTTCTCATTACGATAGCCCACGACGGTGGCGATTTTGGTGGTGCCGATGTCCAAGCCGACTATCATATCATTCGCATTAGTATTGTTTTTTCCCATATTATTTTGTTATCTATGTTGTGCTATAATTCTATTCTTGTATCGTACGTCCAGTTGCGCATATTGGTCGTATCCCTTTCTGGACAATCCGTTTTGGTAAACCTCTTTCAGGTTGCTCAATTTTTCAGCAGTGCCGTTCGTGTCGCCGAAAAGGATGATCTGGTTGCCTATGGTGGATACCAGTTCCAACTGGTTGTGCTCGTTGCGGTATATTTGTCTGAACTGTGCCTTGTAGAATTCGTCGGCATTGAGCTGGTTGGCGAGTGCTACGATGGGGGAAAGTTCTTTTTTGGCCGTGTCGCCCTTTTTGTAATGCTGATGAATGTTGCCGTTCGCGATGAAAAGGTAATCCTGAAGCTTGCTTGTATATGGTACCAGCGCACCCTCATCGTCAACGAAGTATTGGTCTCCGTCGTTGGTATAGACGTGCAAAATGATGTTGCGCAACGTGTAGTCTATGACCAGTTTGGAACCTGCAAAATGTACGAAGTTGATTTCCTTCACGTAGGGATTGTTTTTCAGCATCGCGGTGATGGCTGGCAGGTCAACTTCCTTGATTTTTTTACCCACAGTTTGGATGTTGTTTTTCTTGAGTAAAAGTTCAATGTCCTGTTGGGTTAAAATGGTGCTTTCATTTTGGGTATGAGGGACGGCCTCGACACTCTCACATTGCTTTTTCGGCATTTGCACAATGGCCAAGACGATAACTACCAGAACACTGATAATTAGCATTATACGGATAATGGTCTTGGCATATTTCATTTGGGCAACTTTTTACTACGAAAGGCACAAAAATACAACATTTGAATTAAAATTATTCTCCATTATGATTATATTAATAAACATCTTTTTGTTCATAATGGTGGGATGTTGCAATGGCCGTAGAGACGGTGCACCGCACCGTCTCAAAACTGACGAATTGTCGTTTGTGTTGGTGGGACGGTGCACTGCACCGTCTCTACTGGTTGCGTTTGTCGATGCCCCAGAGCAGCTTCTCCCGGATGACGTCGTAAAAGTCGCTTTGCTCGAAGAGGACGGTGTTGACGTAGAAGTCTTCTTTGCGGATGAGGAGTTTGACTTTCTCATCAACAATGGCTTTTTGGGTGTCGATGTTGAGTGCGTAATTTCCGCTTCTGGATTGCACTTCAACCGTCAGGGTGGCGTCTGCAGGTATGACAAGCGGGCGCACGTTAAGGGAATGGGAGGCGATAGGGGTGAGCACCTGCACTTGTGATTTTGGATGGAGGATGGGACCGCCACAGCTCATCGAATAGGCTGTTGAACCGGTTGGCGTGGCGATGATGAGGCCGTCGCCCCAATAGGTATTCACCTTTTGTCCGTTTGCCCAAACGGTAATGGCGTTGATAGTATCCGTGTCTGTTGTTCGGATGGTTATATCATTGACAACAAATGAATTGGATAGCTTTATTGGCTCGCTGCTGTCCAAATGGAGCAGGAATCGTTCTTCCAAAGTGTAGCGGTGTTCTTTGAGCATTTGGAAGCACTCTCGGAAATTTTCTTTTTTAATGCCGGAAAGGAATCCGATACGACCGGTGTTGATGCCTACCAGTGGGATGTTCAAGTCTCCGACGAAGTTGGCGGCATCGATGAAGGAACCGTCGCCGCCGATGGAAACCATAAAGTCTATGGGCATATTTTGGGCCAGTTCCTGATGATTTTGAAAAAAAACATTGCAACTGTCAGCAGTTTGACAGTTGCAATGTAGTATTAAGTCGAAACCTTGTTGTTTAAGGTGTTCGATAACAGTATGTGTAAACTGCATTTCCTCTTCGCCGCGTTGGCGGCTGTAGAGTGCAATTTTCATTATTCGTAGTCTTGAACTTCAACTTCGCCGTTGATGATCATATTGGCGTTGAGAGCCATAGAGGCCATTTCGTCTTCGCCAGGATAAACAGCAACAGGGGCAATCCATTCGATGTAGCGTTTGATACGTGCGATGACCGGTTTGCCGTGGGCGATACCGCCGGTAAGGATGATGGCGTCGATTTGGCCTTTGAGGACAACGGCGTTTTCACCGATTTGTTTAGCTACTTGGTAGGCGAATGCCTCTTCGAGCAGTTCGGCTTTTGGGTCTCCTGCGATAGCGGCTTTTTCAACGGCGTATGCGTCGTTGCTGCCGAAATAACCTACGTAACCACCTTTGCCAACCAAAATCTTCTGCATATCTTCTTTGGTGTATTTGCCGCTGAAGCAGGCTTCAAGGAATTGGTTCATAGGAAGTGTTCCGGAACGTTCTGGAGAGAACGGACCTTCGCCGTCCAATGCTTGGTTGACGTCGATAACACGGCCTTTTTCGTGTGCGCCTACGCTGACACCTCCGCCCATGTGGCAAACGACCAGGTTGAGGTCTTCGTATTTTTTGCCGTTGTCGCGAGCATACATACGGGCAATGGCTTTTTGGTTCAATGCGTGGAAGATGGATTTGCGCTCAAAATCGGGATGTCCGGAAATACGGGCGATTTCGTTGAATTCGTCAACGATAACCGGGTCGGCGATGTAGGCATCCTGAAGACCAATTACGTTGGCAAGACTTTTGGCAATCAAACCACCGAGGTTGCAGGCGTGTTGGCCGTTGTAACCTTCTTTCAAATGTTGAATCATCAAATCGTTGATTCTATATACACCGGATTTCAGAGGTTTGATCAAACCACCGCGACCCATAACGACGTCGATGGTCTTGAGGTCGATGCCGGCTGCTTCCAGTTCGGAGATGATGACGTCTCTGCGGAACGGATACTGGTCAGCAATCGTGGCATATTTGGAAATTTCTTCCGTTGAATGCTTGATGTTTTTTACAAAAACTTGTTCGTTTCCCTCAAAGATAGCAATCTTGGTAGAGGTAGAACCAGGGTTGATGGCAAGTATTTTCTTCATATTTCTTATAAAATTAAGTTTATTGTCGTGTTATTTACCGTTTGGAATACAAAAAAATTCATCGGCAGCCCCATTAAAAATAAGGGACTGGTCACTCCCAAAAATCAAGGTCGCAAATGTACATAATAATTTTGATTTTTTGCCGCCTTTGTGAAAAAACTTTCCAGCGCTCCGATTTTGTTTCGTGCGGACAGCAAAAGTTAATTTCTCCTAATATTTCCGTGGCGAAAAATATTTTGCGGATTTCTTCGTTGTGTTAGCTCTTTTATTTTAGCTATGTTGTACAGAATTTTGCACCTTTGCGTCGTAATGTTGGCCTATCTTGCGGTCCTCATTTATGGGCTGTGTCGTATCAGACAGGTACTTACTCCTAAAAGCCGATGGTATAAGGCTTCCGTAGGCTTGTCTTTCGCGATGTCTGCACTTTTTATCCCTGTACTTTTCCTCCGTGTCTTCAATTTGGGAAGTTGGTATCTGCCATTTCAAACGGTGGCGTATTCCTGGCTGACTTTTGTCCTTTACTTTGCCTTGTTATTGCTGCTGTTGGATGTTATTCGCTTCATCGTCTTTATGATTCGGCCTTTGCGGAAAAGTAGCGAGACTTGGATGCCGACGCTCAGAAAATATTTCCTTCCTGTAGCCGTTGTCTGCGCATTCGTCTTATTTGTCTATGGATTGTATCATTTCACACAACCTAAGATTGTGGATTTGACGCTTGAAACGGATAAGGATGTCCCGAGCTGGACGATTGTTGCGGTCAGTGACCTACATTTGGGTACGATGACACCGCAATTGCTGCAGAAAAATGTGGAAACGATAAATTCTTTGAAACCTGACGCGGTTTTGCTGTTGGGTGATCAGTTTGTAATCAATTGGAGGGATGTGGTCCCTCTGGGATATGCTTCCGAACTTCGCAAACTAAAAGCTCCTCAGGGTGTTTACGCCATTCAGGGTAATCACGAGTCTTTTCACGAGTTTGTCCATAACAAGGATCCTCGTGTACAATATCTTTATGATTATATGAAAATTAAAGTGTTGGAGGATTCGGTGCTGATATTGGATGACAAAATTGCGTTGATTGGCCGTTCGGATAGTTCCAGACTGCATTCCCGAAAACCCCTTCCAGCGTTGATGTCTTCTGTGAAGGATGCTCATTATTCCATATTGTTGGATCATCGGCCGGCGGATTTGAAACCCGCTGAGGAGTGCGGTGTCGATTTGCAACTGTCGGGGCACACGCATAATGGACAACTTTTCCCAATGAATGTTCTTCAATGGGTTAAAAGTTTGTTCAACAACAAGTTATATTATGGGTATAGAAAAAAGGGAAATACACAATACTACGTTACCGCGGGATTAGGCGGTTCCGGAGCACCTGTTCGTGTAGGCACGACGGGGGAAATTGTGGTTATCCGTTTTGGCGGTTCCGAAGAATGTCAATAGCCAAATAGATGGCGTTGCGCATAGATTGGCAGTCAGCTACGTTCTTGCCGGCAATGTCGTAGGCTGTCCCGTGTGTTGGGGCCGTATGAACGATAGGCAGTCCGGCAGTGAAATTAACACCCTCACTGGTTATCAATTTGAAGGGAATCATACCCTGATCGTGGTACATAGCTAAAACGGCGTCAAATTTTCGGTAGTGTCCCGAACTGAAGAAGTTGTCGGCTGGGAATGGTCCGAACGCATTGATACGGTCTTGGAAAGCCAATTCTATAGCGGGTGAGATATGTTCTTTTTCTTCAGTACCGATAACACTGTTATCGCTGGCGTGTGGGTTCAAAGCCAAAACGGCAATGGAAGGATTGGTAATCTTGAAATCCTGTTTTAGGGAATGGTCCAATATCTTCAATTTCTTATAAATCATATCTTTATTTATAAGATTGTGAACTTTTTCAAGTGGTTCGTGATTGGTGACGAATCCAACACGCAAGTTTTCGCATACCATCATCATCAAGGCCGTATGGGCGGCGCCTCCGAAATAGTGCTCGAAAAACTCTGTTTGTCCGGGGAAAACGTATTTGTCGGATTGGATGTTCTCTTTATTGACTGGAGCGGTGACGATGGCATCGATGTTCTTGCTTTTCAAGTCGCGACCTGCGGCATATAGGGCTCTTTCTGCCATCTGACCGGCAGTTTTGGTAGAAGTGCCGATATCCACTTTCACTTCTTCTTCATAAAGATTGATGAGGTTCGGTTTTTTTACAGAAGCCTGATCCGTATTCTTGATGAATTGGAAGGAGAAATCCTGTATTTCCAATGCTTTACGATGAAAGGTGGCCACTTTGGATAATCCATAAACAATGGGAGTGCAAAGTTCCATCATCTTATTGTCACATAAGGATTTGATAATCACTTCGTAGCCGATACCGTTAAGGTCGCCGTGTGTGATACCTATCTTGTAGAGTTTGTTGTCAGCCATAATAGTGTGGTTTATTTAGCGTTGTAAGCGACTTCGTATTCTTCGTAACCTTCGATGATATCGCCCACTTTGATATCGTTGCAACCGTCGATGTTCAAACCGCAATCCTGACCGGAAACGACTTCCTTGACGTCATCTTTGAAACGGCGCAAAGAACCGAGTTTGCCAGTGTAAATGACGATACCGTCGCGGATGAGGCGGATTCTGGTGGCGCGTTGGAGTTTGCCATCCAGAACCATACAACCAGCTACGTTGCCGACTTTAGAGATGTGGAATACTTCTCGGATTTCGATGTTGCAAACCACTTTTTCACGAATTTCGGGTGAATGCATACCGGCGATAGCCTCTTTGATTTCGTTGATGGCGGTGTAGATGATGGAGTAGGTGCGGATGTCGATTTGTTCGGCTTCTGCAGTCCTCTTGGCACCTGCTGTCGGACGGACTTGGAAAGCCACGATGAGCGCGTTGGAAGCGGTAGCCAACATCACGTCGGTTTCGGTGACGGCACCCACGGATTTGTGGATAACGTTGACTTGTACCTGCTCGGTGGATAGTTTCAGCAATTCACCGGAAAGGGCTTCTACAGAGCCATCGACATCACCTTTGACGATGATGTTGAGTTCCTTGAAGTCGCCAATGGCAATACGGCGGCCGATTTCTTCGAGGGTGATGTGTTTTTGTGTGCGAAGGCCCATTTCACGAACAAGGCGGGCACGTTTGGTAGCAGTGCTGCGGGCTTCCTGTTCGGTTTCGCATACTTTGAAAGCGTCACCAGCTTGAGGCGCGCCGTTCAAACCTAACAACAATACAGGAGTGGCGGGACCGGCGGATTTGATGGGTTGGTTACGTTCGTTGAACATAGCTTTGACTTTGCCAAAACAGCTGCCGGCCAAAATAGGATCACCTACGGATAGGGTTCCGTTTTGAACCAATACTTTGGCAATGTAGCCACGACCTTTGTCCAAGGAGGATTCGATGACGGCACCGACACCTCGACGATTCGGGTTGGCCTGCAAGTTCAGCAATTCAGCCTCTAACAGCACTTTCTCCAACAATTCGTTGACATTCGTGCCGTGCTTGGCATCGATTTCCTGGCATTGGTATTTGCCACCCCATTCTTCTACTAGAATGTTCATATTGGCTAATTCCTCTCTGATCTTATCGGGATTGGAGTTTGGTTTGTCTATTTTCGTGATAGCGAAAACCATTGGGACGCCTGCTGCTTGGGCGTGGTTGATAGCCTCTATGGTTTGCGGCATCACGGCATCATCAGCGGCTACGACGATGATACATAAGTCGGTGATTCTCGCACCACGCGCACGCATTGCGGTGAAGGCTTCGTGTCCCGGCGTGTCCAAAAACGTGATTTTACGGCCATCGCTGAGACGAACTTCGTAAGCACCAATATGTTGTGTGATACCACCGGCCTCACCGGCAATCACGTTGGTCTTACGAATGTAGTCCAACAGGGATGTCTTACCGTGGTCAACGTGACCCATAACCGTAATGATGGGGTGGCGGGGCACGAGATCTTCGGGAGCGTCTGGCTCTTCGTTGCTCTCTGTGTCTTCTGCATCCGCACCGATGAATTCGATTTGGAATCCGAATTCTTCTGCCAAAAGGGATATGGTTTCCGCATCCAGTCGTTGGTTGATGGAAACGAACAGGCCGATACTCATACAGGTGGAGATGATTTCCGTCACCGGCTTGTTCATCATCGTTGCCAATTCGTTGGCGGTGAGAAACTCAGTGACTTTGAGAATCTTCTGATTTTCGATTTCTTGGAGTTCTTGCTCTTCAATTCTTTCGTGGATCAGCTGACGTTTTTCCTTTCTTCTCTTCGCTGCTTTCGTTTTGCCTGTAGGTTCAAGACGTTGTTTGGTCTCTTTGATACGGCGTTGGATGTCTTCAGCAGAAATCTCAACTTTTTCAGGCTCGGCCTTATGGCTCTTTTCTTCCTTGTTCGGAGTATTGGGCTTTACGCCGGTCTGCTTGATGATTCTCTTTCTCTTTTTCTTTTTCTTGTCAGCATTCTCAGCTGCTTTACGATCCTCTTTTTTCGACTCTTTGGGCTTCTCAACGGGGAGTTCGATTTTGCCCATTACTTTCGGACCTGTCAGTTTGGCGACTTCAGTTTTGATGAATTCGACTTTCCTTTCGGGTATGGCGGGTTGTTCTTCTTCTTGAGGTTCTACTGCTGCTGGTTTCGGAGCCTGTGCGGGTTGGGCAGGAACTTCTTGTTTCTTTTCCGTGTTCTTTTTCTTTTTGGGATTTAGAGCCGATAGGTCAATCTTGTCGATAACCTTGGGTTGCTCGAGGTTTGTGACTACCGTTTCAATATGTTCGGGCACTTTTTTAGGTTCAGGAACGATTTCCGGTTCGGGAGTGGGTTCTGTTTTTTCTTCTTTCAGAGGCTGTTCTTCCACCTGTTCGGTATGAGGAACTTCTGGCTCGGGCTCTTCTTTGGCCTTTTTTGCCGGATTAATGGCATCAAGGTCTATTTTACCTAACACTTTTGGTGTGGGTATTTCTGTTTCAATATGAAGAGGAGGATTGATGATATTGACGTTTTTGATGATGAGAGCGTCTTCATCAGCTGGTTCATCGGGTTCTTCCACTGTGATTACTTTGGCTTTTGTGGTATCTGATTTCTCAGATTTAGCCTTTGCGCTGAAAGTCCCGATGTCTATTTTGTCGGCCTCGGCTTTCACTAATTTCTCGCCAGCAAATTCTTGAAGGAGTATGCTGTACATATCCTCGGAGAGTTTGGCGTTTGGATTTTCTTCAATATCGAAGTTTTTCTTTTTGAGTAATGCAGTGATTGTGCCGATAGAGACGTTGAACTCGCCGGCTGCTTTTCCTAAACGTGGTATTTTTCTTTTTTCCTCTGGCATATTGATATTCTAAAACTTACGATTATTCTTGTGTTTAAATGATTATCGGGCAATGAATTATTCGGCAATGTCAAGTTCTTCCTTGACGGCTGCAATCATAGCGTCAACGGTTTCCTCTTCAAGGTCGGTGCGTTTGATGAGCTCTTCGCGACTGAGGTTGAGTACGCTCTTGGCAGTGTCACAGCCGATATTGATGAATTGTTCGATGACCCAATCGTCGAAAACATCGGAGAATTCCATCAATGGAACATCTTCTTCCTGGTCGATGTCGTCTCTGAACACGTCGATTTCGTAACCGGACAGCTTGGAGGCGAGTTTGATGTTGTAACCGCCTTTGCCGATAGCGAGAGATACTTGGTCGGACTTCATATAGACGTTGGCCGTCTTATTTTCCTCATCGATTTCCATAGAGGAGATCTTGGCGGGGCTTAAAGCTCTGGCAATGAGCAACTCCATATTGGAAGTGTAGCTGATGATATCGATGTTCTCGTTATGAAGTTCGCGGACGATGCTGTGGATACGGCTGCCTTTCATACCGACGCATGCGCCAACTGGGTCGATGCGGTCATCGAAGGATTCCACGAGGACTTTGGCTCTTTCACCAGGTGCGCGCACCACGTTCTTGATAGTGATGTGGCCGTCGTAGATTTCCGGAATTTCAGCTTCCATAAGTCTTTCAAGGAACATAGGGGATGTTCTGGATATGATGATGCGCGGGGTGGAGGATTGGATTTCAACGCGTGCCACTACGGCGGTCAGGCTGTCGCCTTTCTTGTAGCGGTCGGCCGGAATCTGCTCGCTTTTGGGCAGAACGAGTTCCACACGGTCTTCATCGAAAACGAGGATTTCCTTGCGCCATACTTGGTTGACTTCGCCGGTGATGAGCTCGCCGATGCGGTGTTCGTATTTTTTGAATATGACATCTTTTTCATACTCCATAATCTTGGTGCTGAGGTTTTGTCTCAAAGCCAAAATCTCGCGACGCGCGAAATCTGTAAGCCTGATGTTCTCAACAACTTCTTCGCCGATTTCGAAGTCTGGTTCGATTTTGATAGCATCTGAAAGCGCGATTTGTGTGCCTTCATCTTCTACTTCGCCGTCTTCCACAATCTCAAGAGTGTGTTGGATCTCAAGGTCACCGCGATCGACATTGACGATAATGTCGAATTTGGCGTCCGGACCATATTTCTTGGTTAGGGTCGCACGGAACACATCCTCGAGAATGTGCATCAGCGTCTCACGATCGATGCTTTTTGATTCCTTAAACTCAGAAAAGGTGTCAATAAGGTTTACGTGTTGTTCCATTTTATCTTTATTATATATGTTGTAAACTGTGTTATTTTTTCATTGTATAAAAAAACTCCCACCCATAGAGGTGAGAGTTCGTTCGAGTTGAGCTAGCAGGATTCGAACCTACACAGACAGTACCAAAAACTGTAGTGCTACCGTTACACCATAGCTCAATACCTTTCGTTGTTTGAGGCTGCAAAAATACACTTTTTCCCAATATGTTGTTCAAATAAAAAAAATTTTTTTTTATTTTTTTTTGTGCGTGATATCAAAAAAAATGTATTTTTGCGCTGTCAAAAAATGGCACGGCCCCTTAGCTCAACTGAATAGAGTATTTGACTACGGATCAAAAGGTTGCAGGTTTGAATCCTGCAGGGGTCACTGAAAAAAAGGATGCTAAAAAGCATCCTTTTTTTGTTTTTCCTCCCTTTTTTAGCGCCTTTCCTTGAAGAAATCTTTCAAAATTCGGGAACATTCTTCCGCTAAAACTCCTTTTTCAACGGAAATATTTTTGGGAAACAAGTCCTTTTTTAGAAGTGAAAATCCTTTTTTAGGGTCATCAGCACCATAAACTATGCGGCTGATTTGTGCGTGCATCAACGCTCCGGCACACATAATGCAAGGTTCAAGTGTGACGTAGAGTGTGCAATTTTTGAGATATTTTGCGCCTAAAGCTGAAGCGGCCGCCGTAATGGAAATCATTTCCGCGTGTGCGGTGACATCGTGCAACATTTCTGTCATATTGTGTCCGCGGGCGATAATGTTTCCATTAAGCACGATGACTGCCCCTACGGGGACTTCATCCGCATCGCGCGCGTCCAGTGCCTCGTTGAGCGCCATCCGCATATAGTATTCGTCAGTGTTGTTCATTGGAGAGTTCTGTCTTTTTGATAAATTCTACCATTATTTTCGGCATTGGATAATTTTCAATGTCCGTGATATTGACAATTATTTGGTCGGCTTTGAGTGCCGGAAACTTCTGTACGGGTTTTATGTAGAAACTCGAGTGTATGATTTGGTGTGTAAGAACTTCTCTGATACAAAGTGTTGGCGTCATTTGGGGTAGTGGGCTAGCATCAGAGGTTTCCGTCAGGGGAAACTGGTACATATTGCGCCAAATGTCTTTCCCGCTTCTTCTTTCTAATATTGTACTATTATTATATATATAGCAGACAAAGTGAAGGTACCTTTCTTTTTTGACGATGTTGTTGCTTTTAATTGGCAGTGTATTGGTCATATTTTGGCCGAAGGCATAACATTCTGTTTGGAAAGGACAGCTGCTGCATTGTGGGTTTTGCGGTGTGCATTGCGTCGCGCCAAAGTCCATAAGGGCCTGATTGAAAGCACCTGGATTTTCTTTGTCAATGAGTTTTTCGCAAATTGCAGTGATTTTTTTGCGGGTTTTGTTCTGCGATATGTCTTCGCAAACGCCGAAAATGCGGCTGACAATGCGCAGGACGTTGCCATCCACGGCGGGGTGGGGCAGAGCGAAGGCGATGGAGGAGATGGCGGCGGCGGTGTAGTCGCCGATGCCTTTGAGTGCGCGGATTTCGTCGTATGTGCTGGGGAATCGGCCATTATGGCCGGTGATGATCTGTTGCGCGGCGCAGTGCATATTGCGTGCACGCGAGTAATATCCCAATCCCTGCCATACGCGAAGTACTTCCTCTTCGGTGGCGTCGGCCAAAGATTGGATGTCGGGGAAAGTGTCGATGAAACGCAAATAGTAGTCCCAACCCTGCTGGACGCGGGTCTGTTGCAGGATGATTTCGGAAACCCAGATTTTGTAGGGGTCACGTTCCCCCCGCCAAGGAAGAGAACGCTTGTTTTCTTCGTACCACGCCGTCAGCGTGTGGGCGAACTGCATATTAGTTGTTCTGGATTAGTTCGAACAGTTTGTTCAAATTCGGAGTGAGGATGATTTCCGTGCGGCGGTTTTTGGCGCGGGCTTCGGCATTGTCGGCATTGTCGATGGGCAGATATTCGCTGCGGCCGGAAGCTGAAAGACGTACCGGCTCGATATCGCCGTTTTGCAAAATGGCCTTTACGACGGAAGTGGCGCGCATAACACTCAAATCCCAGTTGTCCTTGACTTGGCCGCTGCCACGGTAGGGCACGTTGTCGGTGTGGCCTTCAATGAGCACGGAAATCTCTTTTTCCGTTTCCAAAACGCTGGCGAGCTGGCGAATGGCGGTGAGCCCTTGTTCGTTAATATTCCAACTGCCGGAAGCGAACAACAACTTGTCGTCCATAGAGACATAGACTTTCCCGTCCTGCTCCTTTACGTTCAGTCCGCTGCCTTCAAACCCTTTGAGGGCGTTGCTGACCTTGTCTTTCAAAGCTTTGACTTCGGCATCTTTTTGGTTCAAGATGTCCTGCATTTCCTGGATACGGGCTTCTTTGGCTTCCAAGGCACGTTTTACAGTGGCTAAAGAATCCTTTTGGGCATTCAGAAGTTGTTCTTTGGCATTCAATTCGTCTTTGATTTTGTCGATATTGCTCAACATATCGTTCATTTGGTTCTGATTGTTGACGTTTTGTTCGGCAAAACTTTTGAGGAGGTCGTCGTAATCACGGGTGGCCTTGGCCAAATCGCGTTCCGACTGACGTAATCTGCGGGAGAGTGTTAGGGTATCTTTGGCCAATTGCTCTGCTTTCAAAGTCTGTGCGTCCAATTCGGAAACGAGTTGTTTGCGGGCATTTACCGCGTCCACGTTTTCAGCGTTAGCGTATGTCAACTCATCTTGACATTTTCTATATTGACTTTGTAACTCGTTGTATTTCTGTTTTGTAACACAGCTTGAAAATTGCAATGCAAAGCAGGCACCTAAAAGAATGATAATGATTTTCTTCATATTTACGATTTGTCTAAAACGCGCAAAAATACGTCCTAATTCACTATCTTATTAGTTGTTATTATGAATTTTATAAACAGCCCGATTTTCATAAACAGAGTTGTTCCTGAGACGTTATTCCTATGGAAATCATTCGTCTTAGAAATATTTTTCATTATTTTTGCCCATTCTGTTTTTTTTGCATCATTTTATAAAAGGGTTATTATCAAAAACGTAAGATTATGCATAGGCTTTCACTCATTTTGATGACATTGTTGCTGGGCTTCCAATTGTATGGACAGGCTCGCGACACGATTTATATCCGAGAAGAAAAGATTGTATATGATACGGTTTACGTGCACGATACAATCTATCAACCTGTTTTGGAGGAACCTGACACACCGAAAGCGGCTGACTCGAAAAGTGAGTATAAGATTGAACTCTTTAAGGGCTTTCATTTTGGATATGTACTCCAGTACAATATGGTACAGCGGGCTACGGTCATTCCGCTTTTATATGACGGCCCGCACCCCGTATCAAAATTGGGAAGCGGATTTTTAGGCGGTGTCGAGTTTTCCTATCATTTCGCTAATTATTTCGGCGTCTCCGCTGGATTTGATTTCGGGACTTTTCGGGTGATTGCTTATAAAAACATAACGAATATGAGACCGAACCGTTTTTTCCGCATCAGACAGAGTCAGTTCGGTGTTTCTTTCCCGTTCAAATTTGAATTCCATATTCCTTTTAATGACAATTTTTGGATGATTGCTGATGCTGGCGTGCGGATTGATGTCCCCTATATGTACGAAGATTGGAGCAGGAGCCAAGCCATAGGAGATTCTATTGCTGTCAATTTGAAAAACGATCCTTTTGTCAACACAGGACTCCTTTTTGATTTGGGTTTTTATTACCGACTGCCCAATAACGGGTTACTGCGATTCACCATAGGGGCAAATTTGTCTCCCAAAACTTTTTACAACGCGTATGATCGACAAGACCATTTTACGGGAAGTAGGTCGGCTGGTCTTGTGACGTGGAGAAACAATTATTTTAATACGCAGATTTCCTATATCCATACCTTTCAAAAGACAAAGGAGAAAAATTTCCACAAAGCTCCTTGGTATAGTGAGAAATCTCCCGCTTGGTCAAATGAGAATACCTATACCCGACACGAATTTCAGTTGAATATTGGCGATCCCAATCGTCAATCCAACTATAGTGAGTTCGTAGGTTGGAATATGCTTTATGAGTGGTTCCCCAATTTGTACCACGGAACGGTTGGCTCCCCTAACAATGTTATCTATGATTGGACTACAAACTCTGATTCCTACAGAATAGCACATTATACGCCTACCTTTTCGTTCAGTTATCATTATAGATTGAAAAAGTTTTTATGGATAGGTGCGACTGTCAATTTCACGGAATTTTATGCCAACTATTTTGATCGGTTGACGGATAAAAGGACGAGAGAGTATGTCCGAGAAACTTTCTTGGATTTTATGCCCGATATTCGATTCTCCTATCTGAATAGAAAACACGTGACTCTGTATTCGGCTCTTTCTGTTGGAATAATACTTGGCAATTATAGTAGAAATGTGGAAAATGACAATGATAGGAATAGAATGTTCTATCCGAATAAACTATCAATATACTATAGTTACCAAATTACCGCTTTGGGCATCAAAGCAGGAGCCAAGGGTTGGTTCGGCGATTTGGAATTGGGAATAGGAAACAAGGGATTTGTCTCGGCAGGCTTTGGATATGAATTTTAATTTTGTAAAACAGTTGTTATGAAAGATAATCGTATGAAAAACAAGATGGTGTTGCTCCTGACATTAATGATGGCATCCCTTTTGGCAGGCTGCACGATTGGAATTGGTGAATTGGATAAGACGAAAACCGGAAAGGAGATGTTGGACGAATGGACTTTGTCAACCAGCCGGTTTCTGTATTCCTATGTGGAAACTGCATTGAATTTTAATGCTCTTTTGTCGGTTCCAGAATCGGAACGAGCAAATATTTTAAAAACATATTTTGAAGACAATAATCTGACTATAGATACAGTGGGTGCCAATCATTGGCGCATTACGTATTTGACCCAGCACATTGATATTGTGATGGAACGCGGCAGTTCCCTTCAGGAAACAGGTGCCTGTATGCGGGTGACGAAGATGGAAACTAATGGTGAAGAACTTCAGGTGGTCGGTTGGCCGTTTGAAATATCTCACGAATCTGATGGCGTCTGGAAAATTTCCAAATCCGGAAATAACACCTCGGAAAGTTATCTCAATTTGCGATTGTCATCGTCATCAGACTACCTGCCGGAAACATTTTTTAATCAGTCCTTTACTCTTACGGGAGAAGGCTCATACGTGTATGGGGAAAATGTGATTATAGATGAAGATTACAATCATGCCTATAAATATACGAAGATGGATTTCTCAATTAGGGAGCCTATCCGTTTTGTGTCGAAACCGTATGATTGGAGTGCGAATGATGACTTTAGAAGCGGATTTTGCTGGGGCTATCTCTATGTGGAAGTCCCGGTGTTCTATCCTGAATCCGGAAAATTAGCCGTTTATGTCTCCAATGACAAAGGCAACACCTCTATGGAGGCCACATTCTTGAATATGGACGAAGTGAGCATCAATTTTAGAGGTGTGGAGCAAGTTTGGAAAATGTAAGCAAGCGCTTTTGAAAGCTTTCTACTTTGAAAGAACTTCTTCCACTTGGCGGTAGAGGTCCTCGAAATCGCCGTCGTTGTGGAACACGAAATCGGCCATTTCCATACAGCGGCCCACGTTTTGATGGGCCGGATCGGTGGAACTCATTTCGCGTTGTTCGTTTTCGATGAACGTTTCGTAGCTGACGTGGTCGGTTTCAGAGTTGCGGTTGACGACGCGCTCGTAACGTATTTCCGGGTCCGCATCCACAGCGAACAATAGGAAATGTTCGTTCTTGCGTAGAGATTCTACCTCTCCCGGAGTGCGTATGCTTTCGATGATGGCATTGCTGCCGGCAGCCTCTGCCTGCTTGTACAGCTCGTCAGTGATGTAGGAAGGACCGTGTTTCTCACGTAAGTCGTTGGCTACCACTACGAAGGTGTCCCTGTTGATTTCCATTCCGCGACGTGTGGCTTCTTCCGTCAGATAGCCGCGTACGGAGTAATGTTTGTAACCGTAATGCTGGATTAAGTAATCCACGATGGTGCCTTTGCCTGCACCTAATGTTCCTGTTATACCAATGATTTTCACGATGTTAATGTGTTAATGCGATAATGCGTTAGTAATGAGAATGTATTCTTAAACTTTAAACCTTAAACTTTAAACTTGGAGAGCTCCCACTAACTTAAAATATCTTCTTAACGTAGAACTCAAATCCTCCTTCAATTTTCTTGCTTTGTTTTTTTAGAATGATGAAATATAGAACTAGAAATACTAAGCAGATGACGACGCTGACCAACTCGTTGTGGAATAGGAGGTAGCTGCCGAAAAGGGCCACTATCAGAACGATGAGCGGAAGCAGGTAGGCAATAACGACGGCCTTGCGCCCCGCACTGCCCTTGAGCACCAGTTGCACTTTGTCACCTGTTTCAAAATGCTCTCCGTAAAGACTTTTGGCTAAGACAGTTTCCTGCTTGTGGTCGGAAGGCATACAGATGCTCTTCGCGTGGCACTCGCTGCACGCGGAACTGATGGTGATTTCCACTTCGACGCTCTCGCCGTTGACGGCTCGTACAATGCCCTCTTTGCAGATGGTGTCCTGTGACGAGTGAGCAGTGAACTGTGAACTGAGATCTGTGTTGAGATGTTGATTCATATCTGTGAATTGAGTTAAGAAACGATGATGTTAAGAGCTTTTCTTGAAACCTGAAACTTGAAACTTGAAACCTGAAACGAATGTACTTATGCATTAAGTAGCTCATTCGAACAGTGTCTTAAACATCTCCTCCACTTTGGCGATGGGGATGATTTTGATATGGAAGTCGCTGAGGTTGATGCCTTTGAGGTTGTATTTGGAAACGAACATGCGGTTGAATCCGAGTTTGTCGGCTTCGGCGATGCGCTGTGCGATGCGGGTCACGGGGCGCACTTCGCCGCTGAGGCCCATTTCGCCGGCGAAGCAGGTCTTGGCGTCAATGGCGATGTCGGTGGCGGAAGATAAGATGGCAGCCACAATCGCCAAGTTGATGGCAGGGTCTTCCACACGCACGCCGCCCGCGATGTTCAGGAACACGTCCTTGGCGCCGAGCTTGAAGTGGCAGCGTTTTTCCAAGACAGCTAACAGCATATTCATCCGTCGGATGTCGTAGCCCGTGGCGGAGCGCTGCGGCATTCCATATACCGCGGAACTGACCAGTGCCTGCGTCTCGATCATCATTGGGCGGTTGCCTTCCAAAATGCAGGCAATGGCGTTGCCGCTGAAATCTTCCTCGTGTTGCGAAAGCAGAATTTCAGAAGGGTTCAGAATTTCGTTGAGACCGCTCTGTGTCATTTCAAAGATGCCCATCTCGGAGGTGGAACCGAAACGGTTTTTGATACAGCGCA
>JAZRYT010000026.1:0-3825 GCA_045600905.1 Bacteroidales bacterium | reverse complement strand
AGGTCGTGATGCCGCAGTGGGCGTTCTCAATGACGGCCCCGTTTTTGAGTTCCACGGTCCCCTGGTTGGCCGCGGTCTGGGGCCTGGTGCGGTCGCCTTCCACGTAGATGCCTTCCCACATCCCGTCCTCGCACGCGCTGGGCAGCACGCCGCCGTCAACTACCAGCCTGCCGCCGGGACGCACGATGATGCGGGCATTGCGGCGGAAGAGCAGGGAATCATCGGTGATGAGGCGGCCGCCGGAGTCTATTTCCACCTCAGCATCCTGAAGCAGGCGGAAGTCCGCACCGCTGTCAACGACAAGCGTGCAGCCGGCACCTACCGATATTCTTGCACCTTTTTCCAAAATGTATCTGCTACCCGACTCAACTGTCAGCGTGCTGCCTTCTGTCAACCGCACTTCGGAATTGGTGTCCTGGTGGAAGAAAGAACCTCTTTCACAGGTGAGGAGCGTGGCTTTGGCGAAGAACCCCGTCTCAGCATCGCGGTTGAGCTGCGCCACCGTCCTGTTCTGTGCCAAAGTGATAGTTCTGCCTTGCGTAAGATGCGCCGTTTCCTTCAACGCGATTGTCCCCGTCCAGCGAGCATCATTCACGATATCATAATCATCCCATCGTATATGTACAAGGAAGTTGTGATCCGCAAGAGGTGTCATCTCAATAGTTAACCCTGTGAGGTAGGTGGTTTGAGTCTTCCGTTTTTCGTGGCGGGGCAACGTGACGAATCCATTTGAATCATTATTGTTAACATAATAGGTCTTTGTATTGCAGGTGCTCGGATTAGTACCCATTCCGATTTTCACGTGTGAAGAAAACGCATCCCGACCATCACCCAAAAAGGACAAACTGTCAATAACGTCGTTTCCTATCATCTTACGCGCCATACTTATCTCATCACTGACAGCAAGGATGGAAGAACCCTCTTGTGGAAAAATCATTAGTTCTTGATCATTGTATCCGCAAAACGGGTTGGACGACTCCCGATGAACAATGTGACTTAGGGTGTTGTATGAGACACAACTGAAATCGTAGCCCGAACTGTCGATGGTTTTTGTGTAATCCCAATAACCTTCCGCCGGAATTATTTTAAGATTGTCACGTTCTGTTGGGAACCAAACTTCTGAAGATGGTCCCGTCAAAACATCACGACCGACCTGATAATATGAATAGACCCCTGCTGTTCCTTGAGGACGACAAGTGTTTTCTCCAGAATACTGAAGGAAATCAAGCTTGTCATTAAAGCCGACTTGATGATTCTCCAACCATATATACTGATTGGAAGCATATTCACTATCCTTATAAGGCAACTTTATTCTGACGGCATCACCCGTAGTGACAAAATCCCTCAGCAAAAAAGTTTGTTCTCCATCTTCTTTTGTGATATCCGAAGATAGGAAAGAAGTGTTTTGAGCGTTACGCGCGATAATATAATCGGGAGCCTGCGGATGCTTCCAATGCATACGCCAGCGTTCGTAGCCGTTGCATCCCACCAACCCAGAATTAGCCGCTCCCATCAGTCCGTAACCTCCTTGAACGTTGATAAATGACATTGCATTACCGTCTCCTCTGTGATTTCCTCCTGATGTATGGAAATTATTAGTCCCAAAAAGTGAATGCGAAATTTCGTGCATAACAATACTTGTAGGATTTCTGGATATATTACCAGCACCCACACACTGTAAAGCCCCATTATCAAATTCCAACGTTTCACTACCGGATATGAACTTGTAATCAAACTCCGGATTCAGGTTTCCCAAACCCCAGCCGACATTCAAACCTCCATAGGAGCTTGTGATATTTCGTATAAGAAAATTAACATAGTCTATCTTTCCGTTCCCATCCTTGTCAAATGACGACATTTTCAAATCCCCTGAAAACAACAATGGGGAATCTGCGTTTCCCACCACCTGCATGGCTGCCTTAATCACCTTGTTATAACAAAAAGGGCAATCACAACGCATATTGTCAATAGGCGTTGTATCGTTAATGACAGAACTTTCCAACACGTTAACGACCACGGCGTCTCCTGTTAATTGGAGTGCGTCAAAAGAGGATTCCCCATATAATCGCGTCAGACAACCGTGAAGCTGGCCGGATACATACACGGTGTCGAAAAAGTCCAACAAATAATCTGGAATTGACGCATTATTCACTCCTTCTAAAGCAGCATCTGTAACGGCAGGCCAATTCGTCTGCATACCAACCGCTCCCTCCTCCGGATGCACATCATAGATTACGTTGATAAAGACATTCAATATCTTTATGTGTGCATTACTGGCTATTCCGTTCCCATCCCAACTGTTGCTTTGTGAGCGTAGGACAAACGGCATTAATGCCAATATCGGCAACAGCCAAAAACACCTTCTCACTGCATCCTCCATTTCACAAACTTTTGGACATCTTGCACATCCCTGCCTTTATATATTATGCAATAGAGGCCATTTGACAAACTGGATATATCTATTCTCTCCTCAGCAGAAGACATCTTCTGGTTATATACCACTCGTCCCATCATATCCACAATCAGCAAACTGCCATAGGAATTTTCCGTTTCCGTTTTCACTGTGATATGACTTTGAGCCGGATTAGGGGAAACCGACATCAACACCTTGTTATAAATAGGGATACTGTTTATTTCATCGTGGATGCAGCCGATGGTGTCATTCATAATATAGACCAATTCTCCGTCTTTGTATGAGCATAGAAGTAGCTTCATCGTTTCAAACGGGTTCTTAGTTTCTGGCTTCATTCCAAAAGTCGGGCCGATACCTTCGATAAAGCGAACTCGAATGTTATGCGGATAATAATAATTCTCGCCATCGTAATAAGGGTCGAAGAAACGGGAATCGCAATCTTCATCCAAGTTCATATCCAAAATCTTACGCCCGTTCAGAAAATATACGCTATCCACTGTAAGCGGTCCGCACATTGTTTCATAAGAAAAACCGGGATATTGAATAGAGTCAATGTCAATTGTGTCTCCTGCCTCCAAAGACATATCGCAAATCAACTTTTCAATGCTCCATTCAGGGAGAGACACATACAGTCTTCCGTGTGTTGTATCCTCACGAACATAAAAATAACTGTTCGAAAGGCCTTTCATTCGATAATAAGTGCGACCTAAATGCTGTATGGTGTCCGACTTAAAGCCAAATGTCATACTTGTCAAACAGCAACCCAAATGAATAGTAGTGTCATATTCCATTCCGCCGCAGGTGATTTCATACACGAAATTCTGCTGCCAACTACTATCTGCAAAAAAAGAAGCATATTGAGCGTGTGCATTGTGATTGGCTGACAACAAAAGTACCAGCGAGAAGCAGATTGTAAGAATGCGTTTCATATTTGTTTGAAATTCAAAAGGTTCCTTTTGTTCCTATTTCCATCTCCGGTCCTTCTTCAACCTTGCGAAGCCAGTTGGGCAAGGACGGGAGCGGGCGGGGCGGCAAATATAGTTTTTTTTGCGCCTGCGGCGCTTTGTCACACATTATAATTATGAAAATTATTAAAATAAAAAACTGTATGTCATTATTTTAATGTGTTATCTTCACGCCGCAGGCGGGAAATCTCCAAACCTTATTTCTTCACAACCTTCAGCACCTCAATGCCGCCGTCCTCCAACTCGGCCTTCAGCAGGTAGATGCCGGCCGGCACAGCGGTAAGGTCCAGCTCGCATTCGCCGTCATTGACGGAACGAGTGAGCAGCAGCTTCCCAAATGCGTCAAACAGCTGCAAACTGCTGATTGCAAGGCGGGAACTATACACGGAAAGCTTGTCCGACGACGGATTGGGATAGGCCGACAGCTCGTTACCCGCTTCCTCGCCA
>JAZRYT010000025.1:0-5766 GCA_045600905.1 Bacteroidales bacterium | reverse complement strand
ACCTTCCAAACATAACCCCCCTCACTCCAAGCCTCGGCATTAATGCTTGTCACATTCTCCGTAATGCCTTGGCTGTGGACGAGCCTGCCGTTGGCGTCGTAAACCTCCACGCGGGCATCCGGCAAGGCCGTGCGAATGTTGAGCTTATCGTGGCCCGGGTTCGGGTAGGCGATGGCCAGCTTCAGGCCGTTGGTATGGGCTTCCTCGACGTCCAAGAAGGCTTCGGCGGGGAATTTGGTGACGGTGCCGAAACGCTCATTTTCATTGTTAAGATTGTAACTCTTGAAAACGACCAAAGCTCCTCCATCGCGAGCGGCGCTTATTTCATACACTTCACTGTGCATCCTGTCTCCTTCCAAATCATAAAAGAACGATGCTTCTCTTTGGAAATCAGCATTCAATCGGTTTATCTCCAAATACGAATCCAAATCGTTCCAAAAACCGACGTTCAACGCCGTTGCCCAGTAAATCGTGTTTTCGTCAATAGCATCCACAGCCTTGTACATCCCAGGAATGTCAAATTCATCCTCTTTCGACTTGCTTTCGGCATAATGCAGTATGGGCAGCGTAGGCGATGTGTTCGCTATGTCATCGTCATACTCGTAAATGCGGCAGTCCTCGTCATATTCAGTACCCATTTTATGCGACGATGCCGACAAATAGGTCGTATTATGATTGCTCCTCTTTACCGAAATGTTGTAAAAACAATTGGTGGGATCCACATCGAAATGCTTCAGCCCTTTAACCTTCTGATAATTCAAGTCCTTATCAAAATATATGGCACTCCCCAATCTGGCCGCTGGCGCTTTGGCGACTGCCAGACTGCCGGTGTAGTTCACATAATAGACATACCCCGTATCCGTCTTAACAAGGTGATTGTTACGGAAGTCAAATGTCACGACCGCACCCGATGTGGTCATTTCGTAGCCAACCTTCTGCAAGAATTCGCCATTAAAGTCCATACGGAACATGAACAGGCTGTCTTGGCCTCTCGGGTTGTGGAAATCCCAGCTTACCATCTTCATGTAACTCCCAACAATGCAGCCGTCATCCATAATGGCCGAAGATATGTAAACATTTCCGCTATATTCATTAGGCAGGAAGTTCCATTCATCATTCCTGATTTCAAAAGTGTCGATTGGAAATGCGTATTCGTAGCTTTCAACAACCGACAGGCTGTCGTCGAGTTTGTAAAGGCCGACTATGGCATCAGTAGGCGGATTGTCGTAGTTCTTGAAATAATTGAAATAGGTTGAATCGTGGTCGGGACTGTAGTTGAACAAAGCATACAGGCTGCCATCCTCGTTTTCAAACACGAAAGGCACATTGCTTGAGCAGTAACCCGGCTTGAAAAATTCGTTGCTGGCGATGCGGTTGCCTTCGGCATCCAGAAGCAACAGGGCTGGGTGATTCGAGTAAAAATCTCCTGCCCCGCTCCTAAAGGAAAAACTGCCGTTGACCATAATCCTTCCGTCCGTCAGTTCCTTTGCTCCACATAAATTTATGGATTTATCATCCGAACTGAAATGGGCATAGGTGTATTCCCACTCCTGCGAAAAGGCCTTGGCCCCGAAAAGAAGGGCCAAGGCTATGATGTGTAACTTTTTAAACATTTTATTCCATTTGATGTTGATTATACCATTCTTTTAATTTGTGCATGATTTTGTGTTTTAATTGTTTGAATTTTACGTTTAAACTTTTGCGGCAAAAGTAGAACATCGCAAAAACATAAAGCAAAAAACACTGCTGGAAAAATGTTGGAATTTTTTAGTATCAGGGGGGGGTATTCTGATAATCAACAAGTTACACTACAAACCAACAGCTAAAACACCATGTTTTTCCAAAATTTTCCCAACATTCCATCTCTGCAAAAGACTATAAAGAAACCTATTCTCTCTAAAATCATGGTCAAACTTGTAACCAACGCAGAACTTTTCAACAACCTTAGGGAAAAGCAGTATAAAAATTTGCAAAAAAAATCGTAAAAACGTATAACGTCAGGACGTTAGAACGCAAAACACAACAAACCACCTATCATTCAATCACTTCCCAATGTCCGCCCTTATCCGGCCCAACACGACGGATAACGCCTTGTTCTTTCAGTATTTTGATATTCTTGTCAACTCCTCTTTTTGTCATGCCGAGATTGTCGGCGATTTCTGAAATCGTGATGCAGGGTGATACAGAAATGAGTTCTAAAATCTTCTGCGAACTTTTCAACGAACTTTTCAACGAACTTTCTTGGCCCATCGTATCGAAATGACCCGAATTTCCTTCCGCCGTTCGCTGTAAAGTCATATTCATCTGTATTTCTTGTTCGACATTTTGGGTTCCGCTCAACTCTTCTGCTAACCTTAAAACATACGCAGATATATTTTCTTCAATCCCCAACCTCTCCTGAAGACTCTCGTTCTTCTTCTTGATGGCCGAATAAGTCCGGTCTCTCAACGCTCCAATCTCTCCCTCGTTCAGCCCCAAAAGATGCAGATGGCACAGAGTGAGATCACTCTGCTTCAAACCCGCACATCGGCTCCGCATCATATTGTCAAAACCCGAATAATGTCTCTCCACCGCTTCTTTGAGCTGAACGGAATCCTCTTCCTTAAGCCCAATGCCATGCTGGAACGAACTGTCACGTGAGGTTATGCGTTTCCCATCAACCAAGTCCAGGATACGTCGGCATATAGCTTCATTCCGAAAAGCCGTGCGATGCTTTGCCGCTTCTTGACGCTGCTGATCCAAAGCCTTATTCAACGTATTGATTTGGGTCTCGCGTTGCTGTAGGTTCTGCCGCAGTGCTTCCTGTTCCTTCTCGTAGGCCAAGCGTTCCGCCTCCAATTCCGCTTCATGTCGTTGCCTAATCTGCTCTATCTCTTTTTCCCTGTGGTCTTTCTGCAAACTCAGTTCCTCTTCATACCGCTTTTCCATCTCTGCCACCTTCTGCCTATGCTTCCTTTCAGCCTCCTCTAACCTTTGCTTGGTTTCGGCTTGCAGCCGCCTCAATTCCTCCTCATGCGCCTGCTCCGTCTCGCCAAGCACCCTGTCAGCATCTTCTTGTTGTTGCAGCAGCAATTTCCTGCTCCTTCGCTTCGCCATAACGATGATTGCCAAGGCTATCAGAAGGGCTATGGGCACGATGATGCCAATGGTTTTTCTGATGGACTTCTCTCGTTCCTTTTCGGCCTCCTTCTCTTGCTTTTTCTCGGTATAAGCCTTAAACATGTTTTCAAGTTGCGAGGTCAATGCCTTGCTTTCACCCTCCGATTCCCTATGGTTAGTCATATAACGCATAAACTCATTTGACTTTTCTCTGTCGCCAAGACTATCATAAACAACACGAATGCCTTCCGCTGCTCTAATTTTAGAAGCTGCATCTGTCTCATCTTTATAAGCAAATTCAAAATATCGGAGTGCCGAATCGTAAATGCCCTCCTCTAAATAAACCGATCCTATGACTAAAAATCTGGCGGCTCTCTCTCTTTCATCTTTTATTGAAACAAGGCTTTGTTTCATTGTATTCAGTAATTGTTCCACTCCCAAACCTAACTGATAGTCGCAAAGTGCTTTCATGGAAACTGCATCCCTATAAACAGGACTATTAGTATCGGACATTTCTTCTATTGCCATTTCATAATAACACCTTGCAATGTCTATTTCTCCTTTTTTGTCGTATTGTTTCCCGATTTGACAATATGTATTGGAAATTTCGTTGGATAAAGAAGGAACTTTTCGACAATATGTCAAAGCATTTTCACCACAAGCAAGAGCAGGATCCATCATAAATTGTTCTGAAAACAATTCCAAAAGCCTGTTGTATAAATAGAACATAAACGCTGCCTTCCGTCCAACCAACTCCTTCTCTTCAAACCGTCCTTCCATCACCTCCAATGCCTTCAGGTATTCAGCACAGGCCTCCACCACATCCCCCTGCTCATACAGCCCCGCACCATTAATATAATGTGCACGGGCATCCAGAAACGCATCGCGTTCCTGTGAAGACGCACCTCTTTGTGGGGACGCACCGCGTGCGTCCGCTCCATCCGTCCCCACAATCGAATCGAAATACCCAACCGCCTGCATCAATTCGGCGCGGTTACTCTGTGCATAATAATTCTTATATAGCAGCTCCGAAATCAGCACCTGGCAGTAATGCCCCTCAAACACATCGAGGCTATCAGCCTCGGTGCTGCCGGCAAAACCCTGCATCACCACCAAGGCACTATCCGGCCGCCGCCACATCAGGCTGTCAATGGCCTGTAAAGACGCAAGATTTTGCGTCTCCCGCACCCCATCGTTGGGTAGAGACGTGCCATGGTGCGTCTCCTGAATCGCGTCATCAGACAGAGACGCACCATGACGCGTTTCTGCGGAAGGGGTACACGCCGCCATCACAACCACCAAAAACAATATGAACCATCTAAATTTCATCGTCGCAAAAATTATCAAAAACAATCAAAACCCCATCTCTCACCACGGTTGCTGAGCCTCGGTTCCTGAGCTTCGGTCTCAGAGCCTCGGTTGCTGAGCCTGTCGAAGCATCACCCACAACCCATAACCCGCCACCTTTCAACTTTTCACTCTCAACTTTTCACTCTCAACTCTCCACTTTCAACTCTCCACTCTCCACTCTCAACTCTCCACTCTCCACTCTCCACTTTCAACTCTCCACTTTTCACTCTCCACTCTCCACTTTCAACTTTCACCCATCACCTTTCCTCACTTTCCTCACTTTCCTCAACACCGCAAAAATACGCTATTTTCCCATATTTTCACACAAAAAACCCTATATTTGAAGCAGCAAAACACATTTTTTCGGCAAAACAAAACTTAGAAAACACTGAATTTCAGCAAACAATAATTATTTCCGTAACAATATGCCGTCACAATTTAAAACTCAACAATAATGGACGAAAACAGCAAAAAAGCCACCCAAAACCAGCAAAATGCCGCTCAAAAACAAGAAAACGAAACACAAAAAACCGAAAGGCTTTTGAAACTACACCACATTCTAAGCAACCCAAACACATACACCCTTGACGAGCTTGCTGATGCCATCGGCATCGAGCGGCGTAGCATCTACCGCTACTTCACCAACCTCCGCAACGCAGGCTTTGAAATCGTCAAACAGGATGGCTTTTTCCGCATAAAAAACGACCAGGATGCCAATACTCCGCTACAGCTTACCATCACCCCTCAGGAAAACTTAATCCTCACTTACCTCGTCCAATCCCTAAGCAACACCAACCCACTCAAACAAACCCTGCTGAAAAAACTCGTCACCAAATCCACCATTCCACAAGCCGAGTGCTCATCCGACCCACAGACAACCAGCAATGTCGAAGCCATCACACGCGCCATCAAGTCCCACAGGCAAGCCACCCTCGTCGGCTACGCCTCCGCCAACTCCGACACCATCCGCAACCGTCTCGTCGAGCCGTTTGCTTTCACCCCAAACTATGTTGATGTTTGGTGCTACGATGTCGAGGCACAAGCCAACAAACTCTTTAAAATCCAACGCATCCAGTCCGTCATGGTCTCGTCTGAGCCTTGGCACTTCGGCAACAGCCACCGCCGCGGCTTCGTCGATGTCTTCCGTATGCACGGCTTCGCCGAGCATCCAATCCGGCTCCGCTTAGGCATCCGCGCCCACAACCTGCTATTGGAAGAATACCCATTGGCCGAAAAGCATATCTACCTCGACGATGATGAGCATTGGCTTCTCGACACGCCAGTCGCCGACTTCCGCGGCGTCGCGCGTTTCGTCAT
>JAZRYT010000024.1:0-4632 GCA_045600905.1 Bacteroidales bacterium | reverse complement strand
GCTCGCTCGTTAAATGACTCATAATTTTAAATTTTTGGTCGAAGGCAAAATTAGTCATTTTTCGGCAATTTCAGGGTGAACAACGTTGTTCACCCTGAAATTTCTTTTAGACCTCCTTCGACTACTCCTATGAGTTGCATTATGAGTTGAATTTAGGATAGTTCCAAACCATCTTTTACGTAAGGCAGCATCTTCTCCGCCAAACGGAACATTTGCGTAGAGAACAAGGTCGGGAAACCGTTGTCTTCAACATAATTGATCTTTGCATTGGCTATGTTTTGCCCAATGCTGAAAATGGCTTTTGTCGGTTTCAGTCCTCCTTTTATCTGCCCGCCTGCCCAAGTCTTGAACGAAGAACTTATTTCCAACTTGTTCTGCGGGATTTCAAACCCTTCACAACGGTCGCTCCTTTCAGCATAATACAACCATACCTCAAAGCACGAATTACTGATAATCAATTCTATATTATTAGCAACGCACTCTTGTTTCATTTCGGACAAAAACCGCTCAAAATGGTCAACATCGGTAAGCAGAAAGTAACTGTCGGCATTTTCTTCGCTTGCTGATTCTTTGTATTCCTCCGTTTTCTCTTTTGCAAACCGCATAATCGAAGGTTTGCCTCCCTCATCAAAGTTCGGATCGGCATGAAAAGCTATTCTGACGGATGGAAACAACGCCGAATTTCTGTCAATCAGACGGAAATAGTCTTTTTCTCTTTCCGTTCCACCTGAATAAACGACGAACAATGCCTTGGGCTGTTTTGTATCTTCGGGTTTGGTGTATTTTGGCCGTAGCACAGACAGATGCCCGCCATTGCCGCATGTTGCAACATTTCCTTTTGCCGCCACACGCTCCAATGGCTCGATTTCGGGATTCCCTTTCTGATAATGACTGTCTGTTGCCATTTTATTCTATGCTTGATATTTGCGGCACTCCGCCGTATCTGCCTTCTTCATATCCCTTACGGATATTCATCGTATTGTGAATCTTGTAGTCGTTGAACGAACTCATTACGGAATTCCCGTTTTCCTTCTCAACTTTCCATAATTCATCGGGACGAATCAAATCCTGCTGGTCTTGTAGCAGTGTAAGATGGGTCGTGCAGATAAGCTGACCTTTCGATTCACTGTTGAAAAAGTATTTCAGCAATTGATAAATCAGTGTCGGGTGCATACTGTTTTCAATCTCGTCGATCACTATCACGCTACCCCTGCTGGCCTCGTAAAGTGCAGGAATGAGTGTAAGCAACCGCACGGTACCGTCCGACTGTGTCGTGATGTCCATTTTCTTCTTATACCCGCCAATTCCCATTTGCTCAAACAGAAACTCCTGAACAATCTGTTCGCCGTTCTTCATTGTGATATTGAAATTGTTGCGATTGTTCGAGAAAGCAGAAAGTCCCGAATCGCTTGTTATGGATGTCCTTTGCAGAATCTGTTGCAATTCGTTCTTGTTCTTTTTATCCGAAAGCCATTTGTCAATTGAAATCTCACCAATCTTTAACGAATCCGTAATATGCAGGCTTGATAAGAGCTTGTTGGCAAAATCAAGAAGCTGCCTGTTTTTCGACATCATTTCTATCAGAAACGGTGTTTGCGTATTGATAGTTACGATTTTCAGTTCATTCCGGAACCAGTTATATACTTTTGAAAGATTGTCGTCATTTATGACGGGGTATTGCTTGTTCAGACAGACTATTGAAGAGTTTGGGTTTTTCTTCAAAAGCTGTTCGGAAAGCTTGTTGTCCGTTGATGGCGTAACCACATTGCCCTTTCTTTCAAATATGGTTTCATCCTCTTGTTCCCCGACTCCCGACAAGCGAAGATACTCTTTGATCGTATTTTTTTGAGAGTGAAGAATTTCCAGCCCATAGATATAGTATTTTCCATTGATTGAAAACTCTATTTCCATCATTATCGGCCCTTTATTGGAGCGGACCAATTGAAAAAAATAGTCTTTCAAGTTAATCGTATCAAGATAATTATCAATGGTCACAAATGATTTCAAGAACATCAACACTTTTACGAAATTTGATTTTCCCGACCCATTAGCCCCATAAATCAAAGCATGTTTCAACAATGGGATTTGCTCCATTCCGTTTATATGATGCGGGAAAATTTCACGCTTTGGATTGGGAAACATATCGAAATCCGTCCTTTCGTAAAAAGATAAAATGTTTTGAAATGAGAATCTTAACAACATAGCAGCATAATTAATTACGGCTGCAAAAATACAACTTTTTCAATAAGACGTGAAAAAATCACGGATATTTTTTTTTACAAACATCGAAATCAAGAACATCACTCAACCTTTTCTTGCCATCAGGGGCAGTCAGTTTCAACTGGCTAGTGGCACTAACCAGTTGAGTTTTTTTCTTTCTTCAGTTTGGCTTGCATTCATTGGCCATTTCTTAATTTTCCTTATGTTTCACAAATTCCCAATGACCGACTTTGTCGGGTCCCACACGGCGGATACCACCATAACATCTTCCGGATATACAGCGTATTCCAGTCTTGGCGAGCCGTAAGTGTCAGATATTCATCGCACCACGATTCCTTGTAATGCCTTCCAGGCAATTTGGCATAGCGCATCTACAGCCGGAGACGCGGTCCACGGTCACCCAGATATTGTCCTCCAGACAATATCTGAAACTGGCTGCCGCCAATCGAAAAAAGACTTAAATCATTATTCTTTAAGAGATAACACGCTCCAGAATCTTATTCAATTGTCCCACATAATAAAAAGGAATGTTAATCAACTTAATACGTTTTCCTTTCGGCGTACTCACTTCATCAACAGAATAGGGTTGTGACCAGACTCGTACGGCAATGTCGTGAGGGGCTTCGTCCATAAACAAATGCAACGATTTCAACTTGGCATTGTGACCGGATTTCACTTCTATAGGTATCAGCAAACCATTAAAAGGAAAGACGAAATCCATTTCCGCTGATGAATTGTCCTTGTCGCGCCGCCAATAAGCACGAGTAGCTGACACACGCGCGTCGAATGCAAGAATTTCTTGTCCGACAATGTGCTCTGCAATTCGTCCCCTCCAAACATCCTGTATATCAGGCAACAAAAAAACATCTTTCTGAATGCCAGCAGCATAATTCACCAGCCCCGTATCCAGCCAAAGCAGTTTGGGATGCTTCCTGAAATTTTGCAATATCGGTATTTGAGCACCACTCGTAGGATAAACCAATTCCAACAACATAGCCTTTGATATCGTTTGAAACGCATCGCTCATTTCACGTGAGTGATATGGTGTTCCCGCAAATTTTTCAAAAGCAATCGAGGCTGCCGCCTCCTTCCATCCCGCTGTCAAAATCCCCCTAATGGTCTTAACAAGCGTGGCCGTTTTCGCATACTTTTCCACGTCATCCCTATACGTCTGCAGCAAGGTCTCAAATGTATCAGCAACTGACACAGGATCCTGATTTTTAGCATACTGCATAATGGCGGCAGGCATACCACCAATGAGCGTATAATCCCTAAAGCGCCGCATCAGTTTGTCGTGAATGACAGGCAAAACGGCAAGTTCGGACACATACGATGCCAGCGAAGACTCGCCTACGCCGTCTAAAAATTCCATAAAAGAGCACGGTCGCAACGCCATATATTGAACTCTACCTACCGGAAACGAGATATCTCGCAAATCCATCACCGTTTCCAACAATGAACCTGCCGCAATAACGTGAATATGATTCATCTCTTCGTAAAAATATCGAAGCATTGCCACTGCTGGTTTGGAATTTTGGATTTCATCAATAAAAAGCAATATGTTCTCCTGATCTTTGCGAATATTCTCCCGGACATATAAATTTCTAACAAATTCTTGCACATCATCCGTCATTTCAAACAACACCCTATCCTGTTTATGTTCAAGATTCAAATGCACAAAGACATCATAGTCTTTAGCAAATTCTTTCACCAAGGTTGTTTTCCCAACCTGTCTGGCTCCTCTCAACACCAAAGGTTTCCTATCAGCAGAACATTTCCATTTTCTAAGATTCTCTAAAGCAGTTCGTTGTATCATATCATCCATAAATTTTCATCATAAAACGAGGGCAAAAATACTATTTTTTTGTAATAAAACAAAGATTAAAAATAAAAATTCCCGTAATAAAACGAAGGTATAAATTTGCATTTTTATACGAGCCTTTTTTGTATCTTTGCGGCTCGTTTGCATTTCGCACTCTGAAATCAAATAATCTACTAACAAATAAAACATTAACACAATGTACACCAATTTTCAAGAACACCTTCAGAAGGAATTAGCCGACATCAAAGAAGCCGGTTTGTACAAAAACGAACGTATCATCGCTTCTCCGCAAAGTGGCGAAATCACTCTGCAAGACGGTAACAAAGTGCTCAACTTCTGCGCAAACAACTACCTCGGTCTCGCTAACACCCCGCAACTCATCGCTGCCGCTAAGGAAGCCCTCGACACCCACGGTTACGGTATGGCATCCGTACGCTTCATCTGCGGTTGCTCCGATTTCCCCAAAGCGCCCGAAAAGAAAATCGCTGAATTCTTCGGCACTGAGGACACCATCCTCTACGCTGCTTGCTTCGATGCCAACGGCGGTGTTTTCGAACCCCTGTTGACCGACCAGGACGCCATCATCTCCG
>JAZRYT010000023.1:0-19561 GCA_045600905.1 Bacteroidales bacterium | reverse complement strand
TTCAAATATCGGACACAATCTTCCTCCGAACTGAAATGTTTGTTGAATTCAAGTAGTTTCATACATCAATTTTTGAGCCGCGAAAATACTAAATATTAGTGGGAAATCCAAGAAAAAAATCACTTTTTTGCGGATAATCATATAATAAAAATGATAGCTATTATAATTCCTCCCATAGTTATTAATCAAAGCAGTTTGCAAAGATACAACATTTTCGGTGTCAAAATATGTTATTGAATCGGAATGATTTGTGGTTCAGATAACAAGGGTGCCATATACAGGGGAAGATATAGAATGCCGTTGCTGACCTCAACGTTGAATTTGGACAAAACGATGCTGCGATGAATACGGTCTGCGTAATCGAGTATGGCGTGGTTCAGCGAAGCATGTTTCTTGTAGTCTTCGCCCGATTTTAGTTCAATGATGCTGATACCGTCACCATCTGGAATGACGAAATCGAGTTCTAATTTGCTCTTTTTGTCGTAATAATGGAGCGAGATTTCTTGCGCTGCTAAAGAACCTGCTACAAAATTTTCGGTCAGGGTACCTTCATTGATAGAAATGTCACCATTCATTACCTGAAATTGCATGTGCTTTAGTAGTTGCGAAGACAATAGGCCCGTATCTACCATGTAAAGTTTGTAAAGTTTCCTGTTTTCAGTAGATTCGAAAGGAAGTTCAAATGATTTCGTGTTGAAGGAATAGTATGCCACGCCGGCATCAATGAGCCATTGCGTGGGATCTTCATATTTACGCAGGGAAGCACCACTTTCAATGTTGGAAAGGACAAATCGCTTATCTTGTTTGCCGAGCTCGGAGGGTATGGCATCAAATACACGTTTGACCAAAGGTGCCTGCCTGAACGCATAGTTCGTGATATCCGACCGGTAAGTAGAAATAATGGATTTCTGAACTTTCACAACCTCTTGAAAATCATTTGTGGAAACAAATTTTTGCACGGCTTCAGGCATACCACCGACTACTAAATATTCTCTATAATAGCGACTTATTTGTTCGTGTATGAAGTCTGGAACAGGCTTCAGCTCTTTGTAAGAGTTTTTAATGGTGTCATAGACCTCTTGGGCGATGTCCTTCGCCCACAAAAACTCTTCAAAGTCCATCGGATACATAACATACTCTTCCTCGTAGCCCACGGGATAAGAGGGCACGGGCTTGTAATTGATGCCGAGCAACGAGCCTGATTCGATATAGTCATATAGATGCTCTTCGACTAAGAATTTGATGGCTGTACGAGCATTGGGACATTCTTGTATTTCGTCTAGAAAGAGCAAGGTTTCACTTTCAATAAAAGGTCCAAAACCCATTGCGGATAAATTCGTGACTATGGTTTTAGTCGTCAAATCTCCGTTGAAAGCCTGAATCGCAATAGGATGTTTGACAAAATTGACCTCCACAAAATGCTTGTAATGGCGGTTTGCAAACTCTCTTACCGCAGTTGTTTTTCCAACTTGTCTAGCACCATACAGCAAGGGAGCATTGTAACGACCTGAATTATACCATTCTTCTAATTTATTTTGTATCTTTCTTTGAAGCATAGTTGCAACTTTTTTCCATAAATTTGGTGGCGAAAATACAACTTTTTTCCATAGTTTCAATTGTGATTTTGCAACTTTTTTCCACTTGCTATGAGTAATGTGCCGTTGGCATATCTTCACATTCCATCTGTTCCTTCTCCTTCTTCCAGAACCTGGCGTCTTCGGCGGCTTTGAAGTTGTAGATGGGATGAATGATGTCCACAATTTCCACCGTGTCTTGGATGCACTGCACAATCTCGTCCATTGGTTTGTATGCCATCGGTGCCTCGTCAAGTGTCTGCGCATTGGCGGTGGTGGTGTAGATGCCCTGCATCGTGTTTTGGAACTCTTCTAAAGAGAGCGTCTTCATCGCTTCCGTTCTCGACATCAGTCGGCCGGCACCATGCGGGGCGGAGCAGTTCCAGTCGGGATTGCCCTTGCCAATGCAGATGAGCGAACCGTCGCGCATATTCATCGGAATGATGAGTTTCTCGCCTTTGGCGGCGGAAACCGCACCCTTCCGTATCATGTTGTGCTCGAAGTCAATGTAGTTGTGCAGCGTCTCAAAGTGTTCGTAATCTTCCAAATGTCTGTCTCCAAAGTAGGTCGAAATGATGATTTCGGCAATGGCAGCACGGTTGAGGTGTGCAAACTGCGCGCAGATCTTCATATCGTGAATATAGCGCTCAAGCCATACACCTTCCACCCACGTTTGGTTGTCCGGCACAGTGCTCTCGTGCCATACGTGTTGCAGTTCTTTCAGGGCTTGCTGTATTTCCTGTCTTCTACCTTCACGTTTGTAACGCTCAATGATTTCCTCGCGTTGCGCATAATAGTCGCCTTTGCCGTGCGCCAAGTCAACGGCTATCGACTGGTAGTACTCGCAAACCTGCTTGCCCAGATTACGGCTGCCCGTGTGGATGACTAAGAAGATGTCGCCCGCCTCATTGCAATCCAACTCGATGAAGTGGTTGCCGCCGCCCAAGGTGCCGATACTGCGAATGATTCTTTTGCTGTCTTTGAGATTACGATAGCAGAAAAGGTCTTCAATCTCCTTGAACGTGCAGTATCTGCCTTCGCGCACCAACAGACCGCTGGGAATGTTCTCTTTCACGACGGCATCAAATTTTTCAAAGTCGATGTTCTGCGGTCCCAAATTCACCACCAACATTCCGCAACTGATATCCACCCCGACGGTGTTGGGGATGACGCGTTTGTCAAACGTGGAGGTGAACCCGATTACGCTGCCCTTGCCTGCGTGGCAGTCGGGCATAATGCGGATGGTGGAGTCGGCATACGCGTCATTGTCAATCAGCAGTTTCAATTGGTCAACACATTTGTCTTCAACGGTTTTGGCAAAGATTTTCGTGGTTTTTCCTTTTTTGTTCGTGATTTCCATAATCTTGTTTTTTAAATTTTGCGCAAAAAAACAAGATTACTACGCAACCTATTTGCGTAGTAAGTAAAAAAATGTATTTTTGCACGATTTTATTCAATTTTCATTATGCCCGCATCCAAAAACGCCCTTTTACGCTATAAAACCATAGATGCCTGTTTGTGCAACCGCACGCGTTTGTGGACACTGAACGACTTGGTCCGCAAATGTAACGAGGCGATGCTCGACTATTGCGGCACGAGCATCAGTGTGCGCACCATTCAGAGCGACATCCAGTTTATGCGCAGCGACCGTCCCGGCTACAGCGCACCGATTGTGGTGGTGGACAAAAAATATTATATGTATGACGACCCGGATTACAGCATCACCAAGACGCCGCTTAGCGTGCAGGACGTGAAACAACTCAACGAGGCCATCGGCATCTTCAAGCAGATGAGCGCTTTCCATCCGATGACGGGACTGGAAGATGTGCTTTGCCGCTTGGAAGACCACGTTAAAAACCTCAACGAACAGAACAAACCGGTAGTTTATTTTGAGCAGAACAATCTGGTGAAAGGCCTGCAGTTTATTCCGGTTATCTATGAGGCTATTGCCAAAAAACAGGTGTTGCGTATTCTATACCAGTCATTCAAGTCATCTCGGCCGCGCAAGTTCATTTTTTCGCCTTATATTCTAAAAGAGTCGCGCAACCGGTGGTTTGTATTCGGCACGCATACGCGCAAAACTACGGAAGTGACTGACTTGGCCTTAGACCGCATCATCACCATCAAGACCGCAAGTGGCTGTCCCTTTTATGAAGCCCCGACCTTTGACCCTGAAACCTTTTTTGACGACATTGTCGGGGTTACCAAAATGAACACGCCGGTGGAGGAGGTCCGCTTTTGGGCGGGACCAACCAATGCGCCCTATATTCTCACCAAGCCAATACACGCGAGTCAGAAGGTGCTGGAACAGCGCGAGGACGGCAGTATGGTTTTCCAAATCAAGGTGATAGTGAATCACGAGCTTATTCGTGACCTGATGGCTTATAGCGAAGGCGTGCGCGTGTTGAGTCCGGACAATTTGGTGCTAACGATGCGCGAACATTTCGCGCAGGGACTGAAGCAGTACGAAATAGAGAATAATGATAGATTTATCTAAAATTGATACGAATACATCAGGCCAAAACCTGAGTTATATTGTCTCTTGAGCAGGCCTTGAGTGATTTCCATAGAGGGTGATCCTATCGGGAGTAAAGAATGGCTGAATCGGAGTGAAATGCCGTGATGTTGTTTGAATGCATAAGTCAAGCCGGCCTGAATCGAAAAATCGATGTTCTTGAAGTCCTTGCCAGACCCTGCCTCAAAAAAATCCCGGATACGATTCATTTCGCGTTGGTCCAGTAAAATGCCGATTGCCGGACCGAAATCCAACCATAATCCATCATCATAGAGGCTGATATTATTAAAACGCAAACGCGCAAGGATTGGAATTTCAAGGTAGCCTAAATGCAAAATATAGTTTCCCAGATGAGTGATTCCGAGGTCGTGGAAGTGGGGCATTGTGCGCGTACCCTTTGTTGTGAAGTTCAATTCCATTTGCAGTTTCATCCTTGTGTTGGAATTGTCAAATACCGTTACGTATGCGAACAAACCCGTGGTGAAACCGGTTTTCCAATATCCTATTATATTGTCCGCAGACATCGCCGATAGCGTACCGCCGACCTGTACTCCACCGCCATAAACTCTTTGGGCGAAACTGTATGGCGCGGAAAAGATTAGCAGAATCAATATAATGTAATGGTGTTTCAAACTATTTCGAATACTTTTTGTATTCATAAAAAATTTATTTTCAATAATTTATAAAATCATCCTTTCAACCATTGAACTTTGAAACAGAATAGAGGGATGAAAGGCAGCAGGATGGGCGTTGTTTTGACGTAGGCCTGTTTCTGCTTAACATCCAAATATCCCGTGTGCACGTAGTTTCTGTTTTTTAACTCTCTGACCAGAAGATAGGTGGACAAACGAATTCCGTAAGCAAACAAAAGAAGCAGCCGCAAGCCTGTCACCCACGTAATCGATGTTCCGTACATAATTGCCGGTGTAACGGTCAACGCCGAAATGCTGTATCCGTATCCGACGGAAAAGAACCAAATGAAACGTATCCAGCCGACTGCTGAAACTGCCAAAGAAACAATGAGAAGAATAAGTACTATGATAAACATAACAATAGATTTTTGTTGAAAATTAAGTTTGCAAAAATAACAAATATAGATTTGTAAAGTTGTATTTTTGCCGCATTACCACCTTGATAATATCAATAAGAATACAAATACAAGAATATGCAAACACCTACATTTTACGATATTTTCAAACAATTAAACAATACACTGCGCCCGTCACATCACGAAGAGCGCGTGGCGGACTTTCTTTGCAATTTTGCAAAAGAACACAGTCTGTGCTATCGTCGCGATGCGCAAAACTGCGTGGTCATTGAAAAGGACGCCACACCCGGCCACGAGAACGCGGAACCGGTAGTCATTCTCAACTACATGGATATGGTAAGTGTGGCAAGGACGGATATCTGCGCGACGGCCGGCTGCTTGATGCGCTGAACGACGAAATCCGCGTTTATACGGAAACCGTCAAAAATCCCAATGGCAGCGAGACGCGTTGGATGAAGGCCGAAGGCACCTCCTTGGGTGCTGACAACGGTATGGGCTTCTCTATGGCGCTCGCGTGCCAAACATTCCAAGACGTGCTCGGCTTCGAGCCCAAGAAAGTGGCGATGCACTTCGTCTTGGAGGCTGCCTACTATGTGTAAAAGTATCTCGGTGTGGAGATTGCCTCCATCGGGCCGTTCATCATCGAGTCGCATTCCACCTCCGAGCGCGTCAACCTCGACACTGCCGTCAACATCTGGAAAGTCACCGTGGAATTGTTGAAGTGGCTGGCATAAAATGTTTTTTTGTATTTTTGCCGCCTATTAATAAAACAGCGAATGAAACAGTATCAGGACCTTTTACGCACGATTTTAGAACAAGGCTCTTTCAAATCCGACCGAACAGGTACCGGCACTTATAGTATTTTCGGCTATCAGATGCGTTTTGATCTCTCCCAAGGTTTTCCCCTGCTGACGACCAAAAAGCTGCACTTGCGTTCTATCATATACGAATTACTGTGGTTTTTGAACGGCGATACCAACATCAAATATTTGAAAGACAACGGCGTGTCCATTTGGGACGAATGGGCTGATCCCAATGGCGATCTGGGTCCGATTTACGGTCGTCAGTGGCGTTCGTGGGGCACACCTGACGGCGAGCAAATTGACCAGATTTCGCAACTCATCGAGCAAATCAAATCCACACCGGATTCCCGGCGACTGATGGTATGCGCCTGGAACGTGGGCGAAATCGACAAGATGGCGTTACCACCCTGCCACGTGCTGTTCCAATTTTACGTGAACAACGGGGAAATATCCCTGCAGCTCTACCAGCGCAGCGCGGACGTGTTCCTCGGCGTCCCGTTCAACATCGCCTCCTACACCCTCCTGCTGATGATGGTGGCACAGGTGTGCGGCCTCAAACCCAAAGAGTTCATCCACACGCTGGGCGACGCCCACATCTACTCCAACCACGTGGAACAGGCCAAGTTACAGCTCACGCGCGACCCACGCCCGCTGCCCATTATGAACATCAATCCCGAGGTGAAAGACATTTTCAACTTCCATTACGAAGATTTCCATCTCGAGAATTACGACCCGCATCCGCACATTAAAGCCGATGTGGCCATTTAATTGATTTTCAATAAATTATTTATATAGAAGAAAATTAAAAAAACATCTTTTATGAAATCCATAGACCAATACAATTTTCAAGGACAAAAAGCACTCATCCGCGTTGACTACAACGTTCCCTTGGATGACAATTTCAATGTAACAGACGTAACCCGCATCGTACGTACAAAGGAAACCGTCAGCAAGATTTTGAACGACGGCGGTACTGTGATTCTGATGTCACACCTTGGCCGTCCGAAAGGCGAAGCCAATGACAAATTCTCATTGCGCCACATCGTCAGCAAGGTTTCTGAAATCCTCGGTCAGGAAGTGATTTTCGCCGGTGACGTACTGAGCGAAGAAGCTGCCAACACCATTGCCAATTTGAAATCGGGTGCTGTTGCCTTGCTTGAAAATCTCCGTTTCCACGCAGAAGAGGAAAAGGGCGACGTTGATTTTGCAAAGGCCATTGCCCGCTTGGGTGATGTCTATGTGAACGATGCTTTTGGCACCGCTCACCGCGAACACGCCTCCACAGCCACCATCGCACGCTGCTTCCCCGGCAAGGCTTTCGCCGGCTATCTGCTCTACAACGAAGTTATGAGCTTGGAAAAAGTCCTCAATGGTCAAGTGCGCCCATTCACAGCTATCATCGGCGGTTCCAAAGTCTCCACCAAAATAAATATCATCACCAACCTTCTGCCCAAAGTCGATAACCTCATCGTGGGCGGCGGTTTGAGCTACACGTTCCTCGCAGCTATGGGCTACACCATTGGCAATTCCCTTTTCGAACCCGATATGCTCCCCGTTGCCAAGGACATCCTCAAACAGGTGGAAGCTTCCGGCAAAAAGTTCTACTGCCGTCTCGACACCATCTGTGGTGACAAGTTCGGAGACGATGCTAACGTACTCGTTACAGGGGACAACAACATTCCCGACAATTGGGAAGGCCTCGACATCGGTCCGAAAACCCAACACAGTTTCGCACAGGTGCTGAAAGAATCCAACACCATTTTGTGGAACGGTCCTGTCGGCGTTTTCGAATTGGAAAAATTCAGCAAGGGTACCAAAGCCGTGGCTATCAGCGTGGCTGCCTCCACTTTGGCTGGCGCATACTCCGTTATCGGCGGTGGCGACTCCATCGCAGCCATCAACAAGTATGACCTCGCCGACTACGTCTCCTACATCAGCACGGGTGGCGGCGCAATGCTCGAATACCTTGAAGGCAAGGAACTCCCTGGCGTGAAAGCGCTCAACGAAATGTGCTAATTATTTACCATTAGTCGGCAGTACAAACTGCCGACTATTAACCTCTTTTTTTTATGACAAATCCTAATTATTACTGCGTCATTATGGCCGGCGGTATCGGTGCGCGTTTCTGGCCGATGAGCAACAGCCAAACTCCCAAACAGTTTTTGGATATTCTGGGAGAGGGTCAAACACTGATTCAAAAAACCTTTGGCCGCTTTGCCAAAATATGCCCCAAAGAAAACATCTATATCGTCACCAGTAAGTCCTATAAAGATATTACCAAACAGCAACTTCCTGAAATTCAGGACGAGCAGATCATTCTTGAACCTTATCGCCGCAATACGGCGCCCTGTATCGCATACGCCAACTATAAAATCAAATCCAAAAACCCGAACGCCGTCATCGTGGTGGCACCTTCCGACCACGTGATTTTGAAAGAAGACGTCTTTGTTTCCGTAATCGAGCAGGGATTGAAGGCCGTTTCCGAAAACGACTGGCTCCTCACCATCGGCATCCGCCCGTCCTCTCCCAACACCGGTTACGGCTACATCCAATACGATGAAGACAAACCGTACGAAAAGAACGATTCCATTTATGCGGTCAAGACCTTTACGGAGAAACCCGAACTTGCTATGGCTAAGAGTTTTCTTGAAAGCGGGGATTTCCTTTGGAATGCGGGAATCTTTATGTGGTCACTGGCCGCCATTCAAAAATCCTTTGAATCTTTTCTTCCTGAAATTGATGAACTTTTCAAACAGGGCGAAGGCTTGTACAATACGCCACAGGAGGAAGAATTTATTGACAGAATCTATCAGGTTTGCAAAAGTATCTCCATTGACTACGGCGTGATGGAAAAAGCCCGCAATGTCAAAGTGTTTGCCGCCGAGTTTGGCTGGTCCGACTTGGGAACCTGGGGGTCCCTGTACGAACTCCGCAAAAAAGATTCCAACAAAAACGTCATCACGGGCAACCACGTAAAAGTGTATGATTCCGAAAAGTGCATTATCAACGTGCCGAAAAACAAGGTCGTGGTCGTACAAGGACTGGAAGACTACATCGTGGTCGAGAATAACGACGTCCTTTTGATTTGCAGGAAGTCAGACGAGCAGCAAATCCGCCAATACGTGGCCGACGTGCAAGTGGATTTTGGCAATAAATACGTATAATCCCCCTCCGTTCACTGATCACTAACATAAGCACTATTTATCCTCTTTTCCTGCAAACAAAGCCAAAACAATTCAGTTCACGGCTCACAGATCACTCCACAATGATGAAAAACGGACAAAAGACGAATCGCCTCCTCCTTTTGGGGTTGGTGCTCTTTTGTCGTTTTTTTCCGCTTTCCGCGCAAGAGGCTGCAGATACCAACAAGGTCAACCGTTTGCCGGAAATTCAAATTGGTGGCGATTATTTCAAAACCGAAATCAATGCTGCCGCCATCCAAACCATCACCATACGCCAATTAGAGAATCTTCCGACATTGCAACTTTCTGACGCATTGAAATATATGTCCGGCGTAGTAGTCAAAGATTTTGGTGGTGCCGGCGGTATGAAGACCGTCTCCATTCGCGGGCTCGGCTCGCAGCACACGGGCGTTTCCTACGACGGCATTCCCCTGACCGATTGCCAAACCGGACAAATAGACCTCAGCAAAGTTGCGTTGGACAATATAGCCTCCGTTTCCGTCGTCACGGGCGAGTGCGGACTGCTAACACCCGCCCGCCTGTTCTCATATAGCAACATCATCAGAATCAATTCCATACGAGAAATACTGTCCGAGAAACCAGTCCATCTCAAAATCGCGATGACTGCCGGCTCGTACGGCCTGTTGGCCCCACAGTTTTTCTTCGAGCACATCGTCAAAAGCAAAAAGCAAAACGACCGCAGCTTTGTATGGAATTTGTCGGCCGACTATCTGTATTCAAAGGGGGGCTACCCCTTCGTGATGCACTACGGCAGCGCCAACGACAGCACTTCCATAGAGCGCAGACAAAATACGGACGTGTCGGCTTTCAATTCTGAAGCCAATTTCATCTACCGTCACAACAAATACCAACTGTTGCACGTCAAATGGTACTATTATGATTCCGACAGAGGATTGCCCTCCGCCACCATTTTCTACAATCAGAATTCCCACCAACGACTGAGCAACCGCAACACTTTCGGACAGCTGAACTACCGCTATCAAATCAATCCGAGTTTGTTCTATATGCTCAGCGCGAAATTCAACTACGACTTCACCCACTATGTTGATTCCGCCTATCTGAATGCGGACGGGCTGTTGGACAACCAGTACGAACAATATGAGGGTTATCTGTCCAACGTGATGATGTTTATTCCTTATACTTTCAAAACAGACAGCATCCACGGAACGTCAAAAGGGACACCCTTCCCCCTGCAATTTTCATTGTCCAACGACCTATTCTACAACCAATTGGAAGGAAACACGATGGATATTGCGCATCCGCGACGTTTTACGACAATGACGGCATTGGTCGCTCGTTTTTCCCATCCCATCGTAAGTGTGAGCGGCAATCTTTTACTCACAACGGTGAACAATAAAACGGACAATGCCGCCGTAGGCAATTACGTGCACCTTTCCCCAGCCGTGAATGTTTCGATAGCAGCCCATCAACATTGCCACATCCGTGCCTTTTACAAAAACATTTTCCGAATGCCCACCTTCAACGACCTCTACTATCGGGAAGTCGGCAATTTGGATCTGGTGCCGGAAAAAACGCACCAATGCGACTTGGGCGTTGTATTAGACGATCAGCACTTCGCCTCCGGGAAAGTCTCGTTGTCCGCTTCTTTCGATGGTTATTTCAACATCGTGAAAGACAAAATCGTGGCCTTCCCCTCGCGCAACCTCTTCTCGTGGACGATGCTGAATTTCGGCAAAGTGTGGATTGGTGGCGCGGAAATGAACGCCAATCTGCAATATCAGTTTTTGAAAAAATACTGGCTAAGACTGAGTGGCAACTGCACCTATCAGAGGGCAGTCGATAGAACCGACCCCACGGGCAAGACCTTCAACCACCAGATTCCCTACACGCCGGTATGGTCCAGTTCGGCCAGCTTGAGTGTGGATATGCCCTGGCTGACGGTTTCCTACTCCATGATTGTCTGTGGTGACCGCTACGCATTAGGCCAAAACATCCCTTCTAATTTAGTGGAAGGCTATGTGGACCACAGCGTTACCATCGGCCACACCTATTCTATTAAGGATGTGAAGTTGGGATTCAAATGTGAACTGCTGAACTTAGCCAACCGCAATTACGAAATTGTCAGAAATTATCCGATGCAGGGCTTTGGCTGGCGCGTAAAATTGGTTTTTGAGTACTAAAGAAAGGGGCTTCGCACGAAAACCGCACGAAGCCCTTTTTGTCCATTGTAAATTTGATTATCGTACGATATCTTTGAATTTCAATTCCACGACTTTATAGCCTTTCCCAAGTTCTTTCATATCTATCCGATTTTTATCGCCGGCAATAGAGATAACCATTGGGTGACCATCTATATTGTTTTTAAAGAAATCTTGAATATCCTGGTATTGCATTTTTTCAAGCAATTCAATACGTTCTTTAGTCGGGTCGGAGGTGTAACCGCGCTCTTTCCAAGAAACAATCTGTGACGGAATTCTTCTAAAGGTAACATAGTCGGCTTCCATTTTTTTGATGACGGAAACTTTGGCAAAATCGAATTTATCCGGTTTTTCAGGGAATTTCACTAAAAGTTCGGTCATAGCCTGGGTGCCTTCAACGGTTTTGTCTGCCTGCGTGCCCAAATAGCCCATCATATAACCGGGTCTTCTGTGCAGCGCATCATTACTATAATAGCCGTAAGCGGAGTAACCCAAAGAGCGGAGTTCTCTGATTTCTTGGAAGATAACACCCGCCATACTACCACCGATGTATTCGTTGAAAGTTTGACATTGCATCAAAGATTTCTCGTCTTTCAAATCGTTACCCAAAATATTGAAATAGATATTGCTCTGCAAAAATTGCTTGTTTGAAACCAGATAAAGTGTTGGTTCATCGTATTTTTCAATTTGCTTAATAAGTCTGGTCCCTTTTTTTGCATCAGGATTCAGGCCATAATCCTTTTGAAGCATAGCCGCAACATCCTTAGGGGAAAGTTTGCCGACATAGGTGACGTAGCCGTCATATTGCATTATTTTGGAAAAGATATCCAACAATTCCTTGCCGTTTGTCTTTTTCAGGAAACTCAACATAGGATAAAGGTAGGAAGATCTGTCTTTGTATAAAGCGTAATTATAAATGGCATCACCCCAAGAAGAAGCATCGGTCTTCATCATTTTCAAATTGCTCTGTTCATCCTCAATCAGCTTTTTAATCATAGATTCATTATTCTCTGGAGTAGTCATCTTTTCTCTGCAAAGACCGAGAATTTTCTGCATATCTTTGTCAAAACCAGAAATAAAGACGTATGTTCTTTCGTCTGATGTATAGACATAGAAGGAAGCACCCAACTTTTGCAAAGCCAATTGGAAATCATTGAAATCTAGTTTTTGTGTGCCCTGCATAGAGAAATAGTTGACAGCAGTACCCAATCTCGGTTCTTCAATTTTGCCATAATTATAGACGATGCTCAAAGAGAAGATGTCGTTGTAGGGGTTTGGAGAAGCATACAAAGTATAGTTGTCATTGACTGGAACTTCTTGAATGCTGGTTTTGAAATCTAAATTTTGGGGTTTGATATCGCCGACAGGCATTTTTTCAATGGATTGCGCATATTCGGATTTGGCATCCGTATTTTTCGTGACGATAGGTTTCCAAGCCGGTTTTTGCAGTTTTTCGTGCGTCTTCACACCCATATTGGAGCGGAAAATCAAGCAGTTGTCGCCAAAGTATTTTTGGGCGACATCCATAATGTTTTGTTTCGTCAACGAACGAACCAGTTTTTCCCTTTCGTAATACGCTTCAGGAGTCTGCTGGCTCATCACCATACTGAGCAGAACGTCGAATTTGTTGTTTAAAGACTCCATATCTGTCAGATATTCACGTAAATAGTCCATTTTTACAGCTTCAAAAAGGTCATCGCTGAAATGTCCTGCTTTCAAAGAATCGATAGCGGCAAAAATCAATTCCTCAGCTTGTTCGTGAGATTGTCCGAGGATTTTCGGGATATAGAAGAAAGCATACATACCTTTTTCCAACATACCGTAATTGAAAGCCTGCGCAATCATCAGCTGTTTGTCGTGCGACAACTTATCCAAAAGTCCGGTTTCGGAATTGTTGTTGAGCAGATTGCTGATAATGTCGAAATAGAATTCTTCTTTATCCATCGTACCCAATGCTTGGAATCCTACGATACCCATTTTAATCGGGGTTTGTTTGACCGTGACGATTTTATGGCCTTCAAAAGGTCTTACTTCCTCGTTCAAGTTGGTATTCATTCTTTTGGTGCTATATGCCAATGTCTTATCAACGCCTTCGCCCTCATTGTGCAAATGACCAATGGTTTTATCCAAAAGCGGCCTGATACTGCCTGCGTCAAAGTCGCCCACTAAAATCAAGGTCATATTGGTAGGATGATAATAGGTGTTGAAGAACTTCTGCATAGCGGATGTCTGCGGATTTTTCAAATGTTCGGGATAGCCGATTACCGGACGGCCATAAGGATGGTCACCGTATGCGACAGCTAACGCGTCTTCCATAAAGGTGCTCATCGGATTGTCCTGATACATATTGTACTCTTCATACACCGTTTCCAATTCGGATTGGAAAAGACGGAAAATCGGATTACGGAGACGTTCAGCATAAACCGTCAGCCATTTTTCCAATTGATTGGATGGAAAATAGTTATGATAACAAGTGACATCATTGCTGGTGAAGGCGTTAACACCTTCGCCGCCCATCTTTCCAAGAATGACATCCACTTCATTCGGGATGGCATATTCGGTAGCCTTGTTGCTCAATTGATTGATATGCAATAATATTTCATTACGTTTGGCCACATCTGTCAATGTGTGCAATTCATCATAAAGAATAGAGATACTGTCCAAATAGACCTTCTCGGATTGCCAGTCCAGCGTGCCGATTTTGTCTGTGCCCTTGAACATAATATGCTCAAAATAGTGCGCCATACCGGTATTGTCCGCCGGGTCGTTTTTAGCCCCGACGTGTACACAAACAGCGCCATAGATTTGCGGTTGTTCGTGGTCTTCACAAAGAACCACATTCATTCCGTTGGACAATGTCAGCGTCTTGATGTCTTTGCCTTGCGCCATCAATCCGACTGCTATCCCCAAGAAGCAAAATAGGAAATTGATTTTTTTCATAAGGTAAATAATTAAGGTTGTTAAATGTATATACAATATATTACTACTACCGCATCTTTCCTCCTACAGGAGGGGGAATAGACGGTAAACTAATGTTTTAGAACATCCAAGGCTTTCAAAACCGTCTTATCCGTAGAATTAATAACGGGATAGAAAGCCTCATCACCATACAGATTACGTCCGATCAAAGCTTTCATCCAGACTTTCAGTTCCTTACGGGAAGCAGCGGACAGTTTCGGAGCGTTCTTTTTGGTCAGCTTTTTATAAAGTGCCAGCACCTCATTGACCTGTGCATCGGAAATCGCATATTTTGCAAGGAACGTTTTGACATCGGGGTAGCTTTTTTTGAGAGCATCTTTGCGGCTATTCGCGCAATTGAACGCAAATTGGACGAGTGCTGCGGTGTTGGCGATATCGTAGTAGCCGTCCATATCCGCATTGCGTTCGATAGGCACAAAATAGTCGGGCATAATGCCGCCGCCGCCATAGACCGTGCGCCCGCCAGCCGTCTTGTAAGCAACAGACTTATCCAACTTAATGCTGTCAGGGTGTTCCATTTCACCATTTTCAATACGTTTGTAGAGTTCTTCATAGTAGGCGTCAATGCCTTCCTTGTAGTCACGTTGGATACAGCGGCCGCTGGGCGTGTGGTAGCGCGCCGTTGTCAGTCGGATAGTGGATTTATCGGACAAGTCGAACTGTCGTTGCACCAAACCTTTGCCAAAGGAGCGGCGACCGACGATGTAGCCACGGTCATTGTCCTGCACGGCGCCAGCCACAATTTCGGAAGCTGAAGCGCTGAAATCATCAATGAGAATCACGACTTTGCCCTGTTCGAAATTGCCTTTTCGGGAGGCATAATACTCTTCTGGACGCACTTTCAGGCCCTCTATAGAGACAATTTTCTTTCTATTGGGAAGCAACTCATCGCAAACCTTGATGGCGGCATCCAGAAAGCCGCCGGCATTGCCGCGGAGGTCAACGACAAGGGCTTTCATTCCAGCCGCTTTGAGCTTGAGCAATGCGCGGTTGAACTCTTCGGCCGTTGTGCTGCCAAATTCGTTCAGCTTGATATAGCCCGTTGTCTTATCAATCATATAGGAGACATCCACCGTATAAGTTGGAATGACATCGCGTTTGATTTCATACGAGTAGGTATCAGAATATCCCTGACGGCGGACGCCGATTTTGACTTTGGTGCCCTTTTTGCCGCGCAGCATTTTGAAGACCTTGTCATTGGTAGCGCCCACAATGGATTTCCCATCCACACTGACAATGCGGTCACCGGCACGTATGCCGGCCTTTTCCGATGGACCGCCCGACACGGTGGCAATGACCATTACCGTGTCGTTCATAATATTGAACTGTATGCCGACGCCTTCAAAAGAGCCTTCCAACGACTCCATCATCGCCTGGTTCTGCTCCGGTGTGGAATAGGCGGAATGCGGGTCCAATCCCTGTAGCAAAGCGTTGATGGCGGAATCGTAAATGGAATCCACATTGACGGAATCCACGTAGTATTTGTCAATGTAGTTCATCACCTCGTTCAGTTTGTAAAGCTGGCTGTTGGCCGGACTTACCTTTTTGGATGGCAGAAAGTTAATAGCCACAGACACGCCCAACAGGAAGGCGATAAGGAGGTAAAGAATCAGTATCCAGGTGTTATGCTTGTTGTTCATTTATTCTAAAATGGGTTAAGTTTTACGATATTAATTGGTAGTATTTTTTGTACTCAGTATCTTATATATTATAAACAATTCCGCCACGCACTCGCTCTCGGTCAAATTGACAGTGAAATTCAGAACAGAGGTATATCGGTATTTATTTTAAGTTCAATAGGTTTTCCCAAACGAAGAGTGGAATAATACTGCGCAACAAAATCGCGGAAATAGGCTTCGTTTTGTTCTGGTGACAGACAAAGTCCTCTTTCCAAATACTGATCTTGATAAATTTCTGCAAGGTATAATATGGTCGAGAAATCTATTTTTTCTTTTTTCATTGTTCTTGTTCTATTATTGTTTGATAGAGTCTGAATAATTCAGCAACAATTTGAGATTCATTGTTAGAGGATAGAATTGTTGCTTTGAAACCGTAGGCAGCCATCACGGCATGATCATTTTCCTTATGGGCTTTGCGCAGCTCGGGTGGCATTGTGACATCATCGTACAAGTCGGCCAACGAACTTTCTGGATATTTTGCCCTCACACCCAGGATGGCTTGCGCAGTCTGTTCTATTTTCTGTTTCTGTTCTTCGGTTGGTATTGGCCACGGGAAGTTGTTGTAAACAATGTCTTTTGAGTAACGATAATCACTCTTTAATCTTCCACAAACAACCCGCATCCATGCCATGTGGACGTTTGAAGTTAGAACGCCGAAATGGTAAAGGGTGGCATTGGTTGTAATATGAACAGAATCACTACTTAACACACCTTCATTTATATAACCAATAGGAACATATTTGCGTTTTTCTGACGAAACTCTTGGAATCAACATGTAATTCCCATTTGGCATATTCTCGACGTGAAAGCGAGTTGGTTTGTCTGCAATTTTACGTGTCCCCGCACTTTTGCTTGCCAAGCGGAAATTGCGAACAGCTTGAACACGCTTCAAACATTCTGGCATTGAACGTAATTCATTTGGTGTACAATCACCCAACCACAGACAATAACGAAACCAACGGTTAATAAACTCATCTGCTCCAATCCATTTTCTGAAATACTGTTCTGCCTTTGGTTCTTTCTTTATGAATTCATGCATTTCTTCTTCGGTAAACAAATAGTTGCCACCATCAATCGGCTTGTTTCCTATACCAATTTCCGGCACATCGCATAATGGATATTTTCTACTTTCAATCCAAACTGTTTCCGCATCAATTAGATACGGATTAATATTTTGCGCTTGAAGAGAAGATGATTCTGTAAAAATCGTTTTTGTATCGCTTTCGCATCTCGAAAATCCAATTACGACGCAGTGGACGTGCGCTTTTAATGTTGATTCGCTGTCCCATCGGAAAGTTCGATAGGCGAAATTGATATGAATGCCGAATTTTTCAAACAGCGGTTTCCAAAGATTGGCAACCTGCTCGCCCTGCGTTATGCTGTTGGTGGAAACCAAAGCCGTATGACCATTGCTGCTTAACATTACTTTGGCCGCTTTATAATACCAGGCAGAAACGTAATCCATATTTCCAATGTTCTTCCACTTGGCTCCAAAAACATCAATCAAGTCTTGCTTTTGACTTTCCGACATCAATCTTGCCCCGACAAACGGCGGATTTCCCATAATGTAGTCGAAGTTCACATGATATGTCGCGGGTTCTTTACGTTTAGGGTGGAGATTGATTTCGTCGCTGTATAGATCGATGTTGTTATACCGCATCGGCGGCTCGCTCACCGTCAAGGTCGGAGCATCTTGCATAGGATAGACATTGGTTTGCTTCGCAATGATGGCCGTACGCTCTTCAACGATAGGCCATTCGGTCCATGACAAGCGTAACGCGTTGCCCTTCTTGATATTGTGATAGGTTTTCAGCGGCAGCATATCCAAATCGAAGTCCACAATGGAGGAAGTCTACTTCAGCATTTGACTCTCGGCAATCCCCAATGCGGTGGTTGCGACATCTGCCGCGAAATCGTTGATTTCGATGCCATAGAACTGATGAATGGAGACCTTCACGGGATTGGTTTCTTCAAAACCCATTTGTACCTGTCCCTTAGTCTGAAGACGGATGGCCTCATTTTCCAAACGGCGCAGCGACAGGTAAGTCTCCGTCAGAAAGTTGCCACTTCCGCAGGCAGGATCCAGAAATTTCAGTTCAGAGAGTTTCTTCTGAAATTCTGCTGCTTTTTTCATTTGCACTTTCCCAACCTTCTCGGCTTTTATTTCATCAAACTCGCGGCGCAAATCATTAAAGAACAGCGGGTCGATAACTTTATGGATGTTTTCGATAGAGGTATAGTGCATACCGCCCGAACGGCGCGTCACCGGATTCAATGTCGATTCGAATACGGCACCGAAAATGGTGGGACTGATTTCGCTCCAGTCGAAATCGTCGGACGCCTTTTCCAAAATCAGCGCGCGCAGTTCATCGGTGAAATTCGGAATCTCGACGTTGCAATCCGAAAACAGACCGCCATTCACATACGGGAAGGCCGATAGCGCTTCATCCATATACGGGTCGCGGTCTTCAACTTTGGTGTCTAAAACTTTAAACAAGTCAATTAGCGCGCGGCGGAAATTGCGGGCATCGAATTCCGACATATAGTCGTGAAACATGCTGCGTTTCCCGAAAACGCCCGCATCTTCGGCATACAGACAGAACACCAGACGCACGCAGAGCATATTCAAGCTGTGGAGGGTTTCGGCGCTGGTGGGATCCTTGTACTGCGGTAGCAGCGTATCATAAATCTTGCCCACCAGGTCGCCCGCTTTTATGCTGACCTCCATTTCCTTTTTCAAATGGGGATTCGCGGTGGCGGTTAGGAATGAAAGACGATAGTACTCTTTGTCAAAATTTTCCAGCAAAATCTCAATGGGCTCGCCATTTGGATTTTCCATGTCATAGACCAAAAACGATTGGAAGTTGCAAGTGACAATCCAGCGAGGGCGTTCGCTATAGGGAAGATCAGCGGAATATCTTTTCGCCTGCTGAAACGGATTTAAATGACTTCCGTCACTTTGTTTTATGGGAGCCCGTAAATCCTTGCCTATGCTTTTCTGCTCAATAAGTACGTGAGTTGAAGGTATATATCCGTCAATGAAGCTGGTATGGTCGAGTTTTACTTGCTCTTCAAAAGTAATGAAGGTTTCGGGCTTTTCTATTCCGAAAATATCGCGAAGTAAGCTAAGCCAAAAAACTTGGCTTTCCCCTTTCTCATATCCCTTATTTTTCCAGTATTCAGCAAACTTCTTTGCTGCTTTTACTTGTTGACTTGCAGTCGTTTTTTGCATGTTTTCCCTTTTTGTTGTAGGTTACAAATATACGAAGAGAACAATTACCAAACTTCATGAGAAACTTTTTTTTATTTACATTCATTTAACAATCTGTATGCCTTTTCCTGTTCGTTTTATATTTTAAAATTATTCAGTTAAAAATCAATTATTTATCGATAAATACATCATTTTTTTATCAAAAATAATTAATATCCTATTTTATAGTAAAATCTTTTACTATTTTTGCTCCGTGTTTATTGTAAAAGCTTTTACTAAATTATGGAACGATTTTTTATATCAGGGATTCAGCAAATAGGTATTGGTACTGAGGATTTTAGAAAGTCCTGGGACTGGTACATTGACAAGTTTGGGGTGGATGTCAAGATA
>JAZRYT010000022.1:0-5519 GCA_045600905.1 Bacteroidales bacterium | reverse complement strand
GGACGAATTCTGCTATAAGTTCAATAGGATGTACTTCGGCGATAAGACCTTCGACAGACTGGTTGTTGCGTCAATAAGCTACAAACCGAACTTCGAGCACCGCACGTACAACTCGTCACTTACTTGCGGATAATCATTTTAAAGAATGAAATTTTGGAGTATCGCTTCAAATTTTCATTCAAAAAAAGGACCTTCTCACCTATTGCTATGCGATATGGGACCGCGGCAGCGATTGGAACCCATCTACTTGCGTGCGGGTGGGCAGACGGGAGTTCTTATATGGAAGCAAATCCAGGCAAATCTGAAACAAATTATGCGCCTAACGGCGCATGGTGGGTGGGGAGCAAGTTAGGGTGAAAAGCGCGACGGCACAGCGTTGGGGAGTGCGTGGGCGGTGCCGGGCCGCCCAAATCTATAAAATCAAAACAAACTGGGTCAAAAAGTATATGGTTACCAAAAAAAATCCGGTGCCACGCAAAATGGCACCGGATTTCTATGATTAAACTATCGAAAATTAGCGAGTAGCGTCGATAGCTTGTTTGATCAATTGGAATGTGCGTTCCGGATCGTTGTCGAGACCGACGGAGAAGCGGATAAGGCCTTCGCTCATACCCATTTCCTTTTGGATATCTTCTGGGACTTCGGAAGAGGTGGATTTTCCGGAGTTAGAGAATAGGGTCTTGAAGTAACCCAAGCTGACTGCGAGGTAACCAACGCCAAGTTCCTGCATTTTTTCCATAATAGCAGAAGCTCTGTCAGCTGTACCCATATCGATGGAAATCATACCGCCGAAGCCGTATTCTTCATTCATCATAGTCTTGAACAATTCGTGGTCAACGTGTTCAGGAAGGCCGGGGTAGTTGTATTTGATACCGGTTTCTTTGAAGCGTTTTGCCAAGTACATAGCGTTTTCGCTGTGTTTCTTCATACGGATATGGAGGGTGTGCAGATTCTTTTGGATGCTGGAAGCGCGGAAAGAATCCAAGACAGGACCGAGCAACATAGCAGTACCGTCGTTCACGTCAATCAAAGAGTTGATGTAAGCTGCAGAACCACAGATAGCACCAGCCACACAGTCATTCATACCGTTGACATATTTGGTCATACTATAGATAACCACATCAGCACCAAGACGATACGGCGAGAAAATCATCGGAGTGAAGGTGTTGTCAACCAACAATTTTGCGCCAGCAGCGTGAGCGATCTTAGAAAGTTCTGGAACATTAGCGATGCGGAGCAAAGGATTGTTCATTGTTTCCGTATAGAGGACCTTTGTGTTAGGGCGGATAGCAGCCTTAACAGCATCCAGGTCTTGCATATTAACGAAAGTGACTTCAACACCGAATTTCTTGATGTAGTTGTTCAAGAAGGCGAAAGTACCACCGTAGGTTGTCATACTGGAAACGATATGGTCGCCAGCTTTCACTTCGTGCATCAAAGCAACGGTGATGGCAGCCATACCGGAACCGGTAGCCCATGCGCATTCTGTACCTTCCATAGCAGCCAATGATTCGCAGAGAGCCATTGCGCTCGGATTCCAATGTCTGGAGTACAAGTAGTAACCTTCGGTCTCACCGTGGAATGTATCCGTCATAAGGTGAGCTTTTTCAAACATAAAGGTTGCGCTATCGTTGATAGCCGGGTTGACGCCACGGTAAGCATCTTTTTTGTCCAACTTTTCGATGTTGGTTGCGGGATCGAATTTTTCCATATTGATTTTATTTGTTGAATTTAATTGTTAATACTTCGGTTATTTTTCTTCTTTCTTGTCTCCTTTAAAAGAAGAGGTGATTTGGCCCAGTGCGTCTTTGACTTCCTTGTTGGAAGTGATGTCTTTGACAGAATCTTTCAATTCCTTGCTGCCGGCGATTTCCTTGATGGCGGATTTGATGTCCTTGTCTTTCTTCAGGTGGTCGATGGCTTCTTTGACATCCTGGCTGGACTTTATATCTTTTATGGCTTCCTTGACTTCCTTATTGGAAGTAATGTCCTTTACGGCACCGGACAAGCCTTTAATTTTGTCTAATAATCCCATATTTGTATTTTTTGATTTATAGCAAAAAAAGGCAGAAACACATTTCAAGGATTTCTGCCTTTTCTATGTTATGCAGATTGATATTAGCCAATCATTGCGGTGTAAGCGGCAGCATCCATAAGTTCGTCAACTTGAGCGGGATCTGTCATTTTAACTTTGATAATCCAGCCTTCGCCGTATGTGTCGCTGTTTACGAGTGCGGGGTTTGCTTCAAGAGCTTCGTTGAATTCAACGACTTCACCTGCAACGGGCAGCATAAGGTCAGCAACGGTCTTAACTGCTTCGATAGTACCGAATACTTCGTCTTTGTCCAAAGTTTCACCGACAGAGGTGATGTCGAGGAAAACGATGTCACCGAGTTCGTTAGCAGCGTGAGCGGTAATACCTACGTAGGCGAATTCGCCATCTACTTTTAACCATTCGTGGTCAGCAGAATACTTTAAATTTTCAGGAATATTCATATTATTAAAATTTATTGATTGATAAATAATTGATTATAGTCTTATTATACGGTCATAATTTCTTTTTCCTTAGCATCCATAATCTTATCGACTTTGGCAATTGCCTCGTCGGTAGCTTTTTGGATATCGGTTTCAAGCTTCTTAACCTCATCTTCTGGAGAGCCGTCGTCTTTCAATTTCTTAGCTTCATCGTTAGCGCTACGGCGGATGTTGCGGATGGAGACTTTGGTTTGTTCAGCCTCTTGTTTGGCTTTCTTCACCAATTCCTTACGACGTTCTTCTGTCGGGGTAGGCACCACGAGGCGGATGAATTCGCCGTTGTTTTGCGGTGTCAGGCCGATATTGGCGGCCAGGATTGCTTTTTCAATAACGGGAAGCATATTGCGTTCCCACGGTTGGATGACGATTTGGTGGGCATCCGGTGTGTTGATGTTGGCGACTTGGTCAACGGGAGTCGGATTGCCGTAATAATCTACTTTCAGGCCTTCTAGCATTTGGGGAGAAGCTTTCCCGGCGCGGATTTTCTGTAAAGATTTATCAAAGAAAGCGACTGTAGAGTTCATGCTTTCCTTTGTGTTTTTCAAACAAGTTTGCGTATCCATAGGATAAGTTTAAGGTTTAAAGATTAAAGATAAAGGGGATATTACTTTTGATTGATAGTATCTTTTTGGATTTCGGTTTTGAGTTTTTCAATTTGTGCCAGTTGTTTGGCGCGCTGTTTTTTAAGTTTCTTGAGTTCTTTTTCGACAAAGGTTTTATTCCATTTGTATGCGATGCAGTAGTGGCCGACAACCAATAACAGCCAGACAACGGTAACGCAGATAAAGACTTTCAAGATGGCGTTATAAATATTGGGATCTGTAACGACGGCGCTGAAGAGCGTGAAGAACAGCACCCAAAGTATGAGGTTCACAATCACGAAGATGCTCAAATGGACTTTGAATTTGACGCGAGCAGTTGCTACATTTTGCATCTTGTTGTCTTCTTCAGCGGAAATCTCAGGATTTAAAATTTCTTCTTCCATAATATTTATTGCAATAAGGTTCCGATTTCTTCACCATTGAGCACTTTGGCAAGGTTTCCTGGTTTGTTGGCGTCATAGACATAAATCGGCATATTGTTTTCCTTGCAGAGGGTAAAGGCCGTCATATCCATAATTTTGAGGTTTTTCTGGTAAGCCTCGTCAAACGTAAGGTTGGTGTATTTGGTTGCGGTCGGGTCTTTTTCCGGGTCTGCGGTATAGACGCCATCCACGCGTGTGCCTTTAAGCAGCAGGTCTGCTTTGATTTCCACGGCGCGAAGTGCTGCGCCGGTGTCTGTAGTGAAAAAAGGATTTCCCGTGCCTCCGCCGAGGATGGCGACATAGCCGGCTTCCAACGTTTCCACAGACTTGCGCCAGGATATTTTCTCGCTCACTCCTTCTATAGCAACCGCTGTGAGGACTTTTGCCTTCACTTCCATTTCTTCCAGAACGGCTTGAACAGCCATCGCATTGATAATAGTGGCCAACATTCCCATTTGATCGCCCTGACGGCGGTCAAAGCCTTTGGATGCGCCTTGCACGCCACGGAATATGTTGCCGCCACCAATGACGACGCCCACCTGGACGCCCATTTCCACGGCGGATTTGATTTCGGAAGCAAAATGACATACGGTCTGATAGTTGATGCCGTAATTGTCATTACCCATCAAAGACTCACCACTTAATTTCAGTAATATACGTTTGTATTTCATACGCAAAAATTAGGTCGCAAAAATACAAAAAAAAGTTTTTAAGAGAAAGAGTTTTGTTTTCAATAAAACAGCAGCATAATAGAACAAAAAAGGCTTCCCGAAAGGAAAGCCTTTTCAATTATAAGGTAAGAAAAATTATTCTTGTTCTGCAACAACGTTAAGATTGATGTTGACCTTATTGAAATCTTTGTGCAGATTGACTTGCGCTGTATATTTGCCAAGTTCTTTGATATGATCTTCGTGCATGACGATTTTTCTGCGGTCGATTTCGATGTCGTGTTGTTCTTTGAGAGCGTTAGCGACTGCGATAGGAGTAACGGAGCCGAAAATCGTACCTTTTTCGGATGCTTTGGTTGCGATAGTGACTTCGAGGCCTTCGATTTTACCAGCGAGGAATTCAGCTTCTTTTCTAATTTTTTCAGCTTTGAAAGCGCGTTGTTTCAAAGTTTCAGCAAGCATTTTCTTCTTTGCAGGAGTTGCGAGCTCAGCCATTCCATTAGGAATGAGATAGTTGCGGGCATAACCATCTTTAACCTTAACGAGGTCGTCAGCATAGCCCAAATTCTGTACGTCTTGTTTTAATATAATTTCCATATTATGATCTCCTATTAGTTAGATTTTAAATTATCGGTTACGAATGGAAGCAGAGCCAAGTGACGAGCTCTCTTAACTGCCTGAGCGACTTTCTTCTGATATTTCAGAGAAGTACCTGTCAAACGGCGAGGTAAAATCTTACCTTGTTCGTTGACGAACTTTTTCAGGAATTCACCATCTTTATAATCGATGTATTTGATACCGCTTTTTTTGAAACGGCAATATTTTTTCTTCTTAATATCAACTGCTACTGGAGCAATGTATTTAATATCTGATTGTTGTGCCATAATTATTGTGCTTGTTCAGTTTGATTAGACTCATTGTTAACTTCTTGGGAAGGCTGTTCAGCAACTTCTTCCTTAGCGCCTTTGCGGTTAGCGCGTCTCTTTTCTGCGTATGCGATTGCATATTTGTCCATAGCGACGGTAAGGAAGCGCATAATGCGTTCGTCACGGCGATATTGGAGTTCAAGAGCTTCTACTGTGGAACCTTCTGCCTTGAATTCAATTAAATGATAGAAACCGGAGGATTTCTTTTGAATAGGGTATTCCAATTTACGGAGACCCCAGTTTTCTTGATGTACGATCTCAGCGCCTTTGTCGGTGAGAATCTTCTCGAATTTTTGTACCGTTTCCTTCATCTGATCTTCAGATAAAACGGGCGTCATAATGAAAACGGTTTCGTACTGATTAACC